>CAIYOC010000246.1 GCA_903927725.1 uncultured bacterium
CGCCAAGGATGGCATCGGTCACGGCGTGCAGCAGAGCATCGCCATCGGAGTGGCCAACGGGTCCGCGGTCGTGATCGATCCTCAACCCGCCGAGCACGAAAGGCCGGCCTGCACCCTCGGGTGCCACCGGCTCAAGTCGATGCAGGTCGTAGCCGTGGCCGATCCGCGCGCCGGTCACGGGTCGTAGATCTCGCGCGGATCCTTGTCGGGCTGGCGGGACTCGCCGCTGGCCTTGGTGTCCACTTCCTTCGAGGCATCATCGACCGGAAGCGGTTCGGGCGACCGAATCTCGACATCGATTCGTCGGCAGACCGAGGGCGGGCACGGCATCTGGTTGCGGAGCGATCCGGTGGTGGTGCCGGCTTCCCACTCCTCCCACAGCAATTGGTCGGGGCGCTCGCTCGCGTTGTCGCCTTGGCCGTGCAGGAACTTGAAGGTCAGCTGGCGGCCTGGCGCCAGGCGCCACTCGCGGAAGACCTCAGGCTCATCAGCCGCATCGAGCTTGCAGATGTTCACAAGCTTGATCGTGAGCGGCTGGGTTGGGGTGCTGATGTACGTGAAGCCGCGGCCACTGGTCGGCATCAGGCCGCCATCCGGCGTGTAGCACGAGGCGAGGGCCAGCACCGGGGTCAGCAGCGTGGCGCGAAGGAGGGCTCGAAGAGTCGCCATGGACGGGACTCTATCGGCTTCCGGCGGCTGCCGCCGTGCGAACAAGCGAGACGAAGTGATCGCCCCGGTGCTCGAAGTTCGGGTACTGGTCCAGGCTGGCGCAGGCTGGGGAGAGCAGGATCGAGTCGCCGGGGCGGGCACGGTCGAAGGCAGCCTGCACCGCCGCGTCCAGGGTGCCGCAACGCATTCCCCCCGATGCAGCGAGCTGATCCTGCACCTGGCCTACTGCGTAGAGACCGGCCAGTCGTGGCGCCAGCCCGGCGATGCCGGAGAGGTCGATGTGCTTGTCGTACCCACCCGCGATCAGGTGCACCCGCGACAGATCATCGAAGGCCTCGAGCGCGCGTATGGTCGCTGCCGGGGTCGTGCTCTTGGAGTCGTTGAAGCATGCGATGCCGTTCCAGGCCCCGACCCGCTGCATGCGGTGAGGCAGGCCCGGGAAGGCATTGATGGCGCGAATCGCGGCCATCCGATCGGTGGCCAGCCTGTCGACGTCACGTGCGCGCTCAAGCAGCGCGAGCGCGGTCCGTGCGTTCTGCACCATGTGCGCACCCGGCACGGAGAGCGATAGACCATCCATCGCGACGACCGGTGGCGTCGCTCGCCACCACACGCGATCCGCACCGACCGCTGCCGCAGCTGCGCGCTCCGCATCGGGGTCGTCGTTGGCGAACCAGGTCACCAGTTGCCCCGAGGCTGGCACGATGCCCCCCTTGGACATCAGGTAGTGCTCGACCGAACCATGCCAGTCAACGTGGTTCGGAGCAAGGTTCGTGAGCGCGCCGATGGTGGGGCGCCAACCGAGCCGTGGCTGACCTGACCAATCGGCTGCCTCATCCGAGAGCCACCAGAGCTGCGCACTGCTCAGTTCGAGCACAAGCCAATCGGCTGAGCCGGCGTCGGCGTTGCCGAGCAACGATCCGCCGTAGTTCCCACCGATCACGGCGCGGCGACCGCTGGCACGGAGCGCCTCAAGCGTCATGGCGCTCGTGGTGCTCTTGCCTGCGCTCCCCGTGATGCCAATCGTGCGTCGATCGTGCAATGCCTCGATGGACAGGCGGATCTCGGTGGTCACCGGGACCCCAGCCTCGCGCGCCGAACACAGCAGTGGGTTGCTCCAAGGTGTCGGCACCGCAGCGTTGGCGACGAGCAGATCGGTCTGTTTGAACCAGTTGGGTGTGTGCTGCCCGCACTCCACCTCGAGCCTGCCGCATGCGCGCAGCGGTTCGAGCGCCTCGAGCGCATCCGAGAGCACCGCTGCATCGCGCCGATCGGTGATCCGGACGTGGGCACCTTGTGCATGCAGCCAACGCGCCACGCCAAGTCCGCC
>CAIYOC010000247.1 GCA_903927725.1 uncultured bacterium
ATGCTGCGGCCGACCGGCCACGAACCGGTGAAGAGGATCCCGTCGAGCCCGTCATGCGCCACCAGCGCCTTGGCCACCGCCAGCTGCACGATCGGCGCGAAGACCTCGCCATCCTGCTCAAGCGACAGGCGCGGCCACTTCAGCACGCCCGGCGTCATGAACCATCCGGGGCGATCGAGCTCCGCTGCGCGCAGCAGGATCGTGGCGCCGCGCGAGACGGCACCTGCTTGGAACTCCAGCGCTGCACGCCTGGCTGCCTCGGTCGCCAGCGGACCCATGAAAGCCGGCGCCGCACCGTCGCCATCGCCCACGAGAAGGGTGCTCGCCATGCGGCAGAAGGCCGGGATGAACCACGGTGCCGCCTGCTCATGCACCACGATGCGTCGCGTGCAAGTACAGCGCTGACCCGTGGTCGCGAACGAGGCACGAACGCACTCGAGAACCGCCTGCCGACGATGCGCGTCGTCGAGGACGATGGCAGCGTTGCTGCCGCCCATCTCGAGGGCCAGCAGCCTGCCCGGCCGATCGAGGTTGGCCTGCATGATGCTGCGGCCGACCGGCCACGAACCGGTGAAGAGGATCCCGTCGAGCCCGTCATGCGCCACCAGCGCCTTGGCCACCGATGGTCCGCCCTGCACCAGGTTGAAGACGCCCGGCGGCAGCTCGGCCGCCTGCATGCACTCGGCCATGATCTGGCCCACGAGCGGCGTGCGCTCGCTCGGCTTGAAGACGATCGTGTTCCCCAGGAGCAGTGCCGGCACCCAGTGCCCATTGGGAAGATGTGCCGGAAAATTGAACGGCCCGAGCACGGCCATCACGCCATGCGATCGGAAGCTGCAGCGGCCCATGCGAGTGGGCGCGACCGCGAATTCCCACGGCCGCACGCGCGATTGGCAGGTCTCGCCCAGCGTGATCGCCACCTTGTCGGCCAGGAGCTTGGCCTCCAGCCGGCTCTCGGCCAGGGTCTTGCCCATCTCCCGCGTGATCGCGCGAGCGATGTCATCGGCGCGCGCCGAAACGACCGCCGCGAAGCGCTTGAGTGCGGCAACCCGCGCCTCGGTTCCAGCCATGCGCCAGGCCGGCAGCGCGCGCCGAGCCGCCACGACGGCTGCATCGACTGCACCAAGCTGCGCGCACGCGCTCCACACCACGTCATCGGGTCGGGCCGGATTCACGCTCGTGACGTCGGCATGCGCCGCATCGAGCGGGTGCCAGCGACCATCGATCAGGTTGGCAGGGCCCATGGATCAGCGCCGCTTCGCCGTGGATCGCGCGGGCGTTCCACGCTTGGCACCGCGGGGCCGTGCGCCCTTCGCACGACCCGCAATGGAGCGCGCATCCTTGCCAGGTCGTGCCGCACGACCGGGCTGCTTGAGGATCGTCACGCCGACCGTGCCGCCGACGGTCACCCCCAGCGCCTCCGCGACATCCCGGGGCAGCCGCACTGCCATTCCCGTCACGCTGACGCGCGTGCGCACGGCGCGGAACCCATGCTCGTGATCGTGCGAACTCACGATCGCCTCGGCATTGCCGCGCCCGAGCGACGCCACCTTCAGGCGCGCGGTCGACGTCACCAGCGGGATCTCGTCACGACGTGCCTGCAGGTACGGACCTCCATCGAACGGATCGACGTGATCCATCTCGCGGAACCCCTGCTTTTCCAGCATTCGGAGCGCCTGCACGGTCTCGTCGCCGACCTTGCCGATCAGGTTGCGGGCCTCGGGCGGAAGCAGGCTGATGTAGATCTCGCTCTTGGGGAAGAGCGACAGGATGAACTCCTTGCTCTTGGTGCTGAAGAGATCCGCTTCGGCGTAGCTCAGGTTGATGAATCGGCGGCCCAGGTACTCCCAGAGCGGGGTGTGGCTGTTCGGATCGAGCGCACCCATCATCTCGGCCAGGATCACCGGGCTGAACTTGGCGCGGTGCAGCCCGATGAAGTGGAAACGCACGAGCGAGAGCAATGCACCGAGCCGCTCCGGATGGCCGCGGTAGCCCGGCGACAGGATGAGCCCCCCGACTTCGCTCGCGCCCGTCTCGTCGGAGCCGAGCTGGATCGTCACATGCACCTGGCCGGTGCCGAGATCCTTGCTGTAGTGCTCGCGCTTGCGCACCTGGAAGTAGAGGTGTGGATGGCCATGCCACGAGATGCAGCCGATCAGCGCGCTCGTGCCCACCACGGCGCCGCTGGAGGTGTCCTCGAGCACGAACATCCACTCGCGGTCACGCGCATGGGCCTCCTTGCCGTTGAAGCTCAGTCGGCTGGCCTGGATCTTTTCCGCCAGCAGGTCCTTGTCCGCCGGCAGGTTGATGAAGTGCACCATCTTCGCCAGCTTCAGCAGCGTGGGCAGGTCATCGAGCGTGGCTTGGCGGATCACGAACATGGCGTCAACCCACCTTCCGGAATGCTCGCTCGATGACCTCGAAGACCGGCCCCATGTGCGCCGGCTCCATGACCCCGACCGGCGCGAGCATGCGCACGTGATACGGACCGTGGCCGCAGATGAAGGCGATCACGCCCTCGTCGAACATCGCATGCAGCAGCTTCATGATCCGGTCCTTGTCGCCACCGAAGGGCGTCAGACGCATCATGCCGCCCACTCCCCCGACCAGCGAGGGCTGGGCGCGGCCGAGTGAATCACGCGCTGGCGGGAACCACTCCGGATGCGCAGCGACCAGACGATCGGCGTGCTCACGGAACGAGGCATGCAGCCGGGCATTGCGCCCATCGGGCCCGTAGTACCCGCCGTCACGCAGGATCGTCAGGGCCTCGAGCCCAGACTGGAACGCGCTCACGCTGCTCGAGAACGTGCCGCTGAGCAGGCCCGCCTTCGGGTTCATCGCCTCGGTGAACAAGCATGCGCACACCTGGCTCATCTTGCCGATCGTGACCACGTCGACGAACTCGCCGAGGTCGAGCATCTGGAACGCGAACATGCGCTCGGTGCGGCCGAAGCTCTGCACCTCGTCGGCCCAGACGGGAATGCCGGCCTTGCGGCAGATCGTCATGAGCCGCACGAAGTACTCGCGCGGCGCCACCTTGAAGCCGCCTTCACCCTGCACGGGCTCCATGACGAAGCAGCTGTGCTGTCCGGGATAGCGGTGGATCGCCTGCTCAAGGTGCCACGCCGCCATCTCGATCGAGCGTTCCCCCATCGCCGGGTCGTAGAAGGGCATGTAGTCGACGAGCACGTTCTGCACCACGCCCTGCCGATACGCCGGACCATCGCCGATCTGGCTCATCGTGGTGGAGCGGCCCATGAAGCAGTCCGCGAACGCGATCACGCGCGGCGCCGCATTGGTCTTCTGCTGGCAGACCTTGAGCGCGCTCTCGTTGGCCATGCAGCCGGAGTTGGTGATGAAGGCATGGCGGATCGAGCTCCCCTTGGAGGCCTCAGCCACCAGCAGTTCGGCGATCGCGATCGAATCGGCGTTGAACTGGAGGTTCCCCTCCATGATTAGGTCGGCAACCGCAGCGCGCAGCCCAGCGCGCACCATGCGCGGGTCGGCGTGGCCGAACATGTGCACGCCGATGCCGTTGATCATGTCCCACTTCACGCTTCCATCCGCAAGTTCGACCAGCGGTCCGTTGCCGGCGCCTGTGCCGACGTACGGATAGAGCGAAGCGCGCCCGCGCACGCCGGCGTTGCGCGCGAGCCATGCGTCGTACGACTCCTTGCGCGCCGGATCCGCCGGTCGTGCAGCGGTGAATTCGCCCTGCAACTGCCCGACACGGGCCACGATCCGTTCGATCAGGTCGGCGACCTCGGGGTCGCGGGCGAAGGCCGGCAGCACGTCGTGATGGGACGATCCGTGACTCATGCCGGGATGCTATCCCGCACCCGCAGCATGGTCAGGGCGAGCAGCGCGGCACGCTCACCAAGGCTGTCGAGTTCAGCGAACTCGTCATGCCGGTGCAGGTTGCCGCCGCGTACGCCCATGCCATCGAGCGTCGGCACGCCGGCCGCCTGAATGATGTTGCCATCGCTGACGCCGCCCGTGAAGCCAGCGCCGACCCGCAGGCCAAGCACAGCCGCGGCGTCCTGCATGCATCGCACGAGCGACTCCACTGCCTCGGTGCGCTCCTTGACCGGCCGATTCACCTCAAGGTCGATGACCACGTGCGGCAGGTCGTTGGGCCCGCCACGCCCAAGCGCACTCAAGCCCGCCATCAGCGCCTCGCCATCGGCTTCCGTCTGCCAGCGGATGTTGCCCACCGCACCGGCGTGGTCGGGGATGATGTTCGTGGCCTCGCCACCTCGCAAGAGCGCCATGTTCACGATGCGCCGCGGCGGGTCGGCGAGCCTCGCCGCAGCAGCCACCGCTTCGCACAGGGCCGTCACAGCACTGATGCCCTGCGCAGCATCGCGTCCAGCATGCGCGGCACGGCCTGTGACCTCGATCGACACCCGCGCACTGCCGGGGCGCTGGACCACGATCGAACCATCGGCCATCGCGGGCTCGGGAATGAATGCGGCTGCGTGGCCAGGCGCGAGGGATGCAAGCGCATCGCGGCTCGCCCATGAGCCCGTCTCTTCATCGGTGGTGGCCACGACGGTCCACGACAGGTCGCGGATGCCCGCCTGCCGGAGCGCACGCAGCGCAAGCAGCACCACAAGCACGCCGCCCTTCATGTCAGCCACGCCCGGACCCACCACACGCGAACCGGTCTCGGACCACGTCGCCCCCTGCCAGTGCGCGTGCACCGTGTCCAGGTGGGTGCAGAGCAACAGGCGACGACGATCGTCGGATCCGAACCGGGCCACGGCGATCCCTGCACCCGTGCTGGTGCCGTCGGGCGCACCGAGCCTGGCCATCGCACTCGGTGCCGGCCGATGCTCGACCGCGGCGTCAAGCTCGGTGAGTTCGCGCTCGACCCATGCGAGCACGCGAGCCAGCGCACCGATGTCCGTGGACGGCGACTCCAGATCGACGAGCGCTCGCCACGCTGCGCGGGCTTGGGGTTCAAGCGCATGCACCGCCTCGATCACGGCCCGGTCGCGTGCTGGCCCCCCTTCGGTCATGTCGACACCGCCGCCAATGATGGCTGCCAGGTGCCCTCGAAGACCGTGGTCGCAGGCCCCGTCATGAACACGCTCGACTCGCCGCCGGCCCACTCCAGGACCAACGTGCCGCCGGGCAGCTGAGCACGGATCGAGTCGCGGGTGCGCCCCTCGAGCACCCCGGCCACCGCCACCGCACACGCGCCGGTGCCACACGCCTGCGTGATGCCGCTGCCGCGCTCCCAGGTGCGCATGCGCACGTTCCCGCGGTCGATGACCTGTACGACATGCACATTGATGCGCGACGGGAACGCCGCATGACGTTCGAGCACCGGACCGACCTGTGACAGGTCGATCGACTCAACGCCAGGACACCACAGCACCAGGTGCGGATTGCCCATGCTCACCAGCGTGGCCACGGGTTCGATCGCGCCCCAGCCCGCATCGCCCACCGCGCTGCGAAGTGCCGCCGCAAGGGCTCGATGGCCCACGACCGGAGCATCCGCATCGAGCCCCGCATGCGATGCGGGGATCCGCGCGCTCGCCAGGATCGGAGCACCCATGTCCACGCGGACGGAGTCGACCGGACCGTCCTCGCCGGTCGTCCAGGCCAGGCTGAGCACGCCACGACCAGTCTGGACGCGCAGCGGGTTCGCCGTCGCAAGCCCACGATCGATCGCGAACTTGCAGACGCACCGAACGCCGTTGCCGCACATCTCGCTCTCGCTGCCATCGGCGTTGAACATGCGCATGCGCACCTGCGCACCCGTGCCATGATCCGGCGGCATGACCAGGATCAGCCCGTCGCTGCCGATGCCCCGGTGCCGATCACTGACCTGCCGCGCGAGGGATGCAGGATCGTCCACCTGATGCACGAAGCCATCGACGTAGACGTAGTCGTTGCCGAGGCCGTGCATCTTGGTGAACGGCAGCGCGCTCATGGCCGTCGGATCGTGCCCATGTCGATGACCACCCTGCCACGCCGATACACGTCCACGTTGAGCGTGGCGCTGTCGATGAAGCAGAGCACGATGCCGTTCACGCCGGTGGCGTCGGCGTAGGTGAAGTCCCCGATGTGCGGCCCCGCATAGCGGCCGTTGTCATAGGACTGGGCGTGGAAGTGGAAGTGCGAGAGCCCGGTGTAGCCGGCCTCGAACATCTCCTTGCTGGCCTCGAAACGCACGTCGCTGCCACGCACGCGCGGCGTGAACTCGACCGCTTCGATGCGCCCCTGGTCGTCCAGCCGGAGAATGCCGCCATACTCCGTGCCGCGGTCGTTCACGTCCCGGTCACCGATCTCGAAGAGGTGCGTTCGCAATTGCGGCGACTCGAATGCCCGGTGCAGCACGAGGATGAGCGCGCAGTCGCCCCACGTGAGCCGGTCGCGCTGGTCGTAGAGCGTCTCGCTGAACTTGCCCTCGAAGCCATCGAAGTTGGGTGCATGGCGACTGGGCTTGATGGTCGCCCGGACCTGCTCGAAAAGCTCCTCCTTGCTTCGCCCGGCAAGCTCGGGCCAGCCCTCCGCCACCGCCATCGCCACGGGAACTTCACGCACTTCGAGCGAGCGGCGCGTGGCGTCGGGAAGCTTCGCCAGCGCGGTCTTCGCCCGCGCCAAGAACGCAGCCCGCGCCGGCTGGACGAGCGCGCGCATCCAGAGGATCTCCTCCTTGTTGCGCGGCATGATGCCCAGGTCGAGGACGCCTGCACGGAGCTCGCGCATGAGCGCATCGCCCTTGGCGGGTTCGGTCGCCCGGAGCTCGGCCAGGAGCCGCTCCTCCTGCCCCTGGGCCACGAGCAGTTCCCAGCAGCGCATCCGCAGGTTCTCCTGGGAGCGCACGGCGGGGTCATTCATCGTTCTGAAGAGTTCCGGAACGAGACCCTCTTCGCCATAGAGCGCGACGAGCGCGAGGCGCTCGGGCCGCTCCTTCGGCTTGTCGTCCCAGCCAGGCACCGGGGTCGCCCATGCGCGGATCAGCGCAGGCACGAGTGCGTTCCAGCGCAGTTCCGCGATGCGCTGGCAGAGCGTGCGCCGCCACTCGAGCGCCGTCATGCGCGCCAGGTTCACCTCGATCGCCTCTTCGAGCGCGGGCTTGTCGAGCCGATAGAGGCGATCGAACGCCTCCTCGCGGATCTGCTGGACGTAGCCCGTCGAGACGACGATCGACTTCAGCTGACGGATGTACTCCGGCGTCGGTGCGGCATCGAGCTGCTCCATCGCCCGGATGTGCTGGGTCGGCAGCGCGTCAGGCGTGGCCAGCACACCCTGAGGGTCGCTGATCGGGCCCGAAGCACAGGCTGCCAGGAGAAGAGCAAGAACGATCGGCGCGGCCGTGCGCATGGCAGGAAGTGTACGGCGTGAGGGGCTGACTACACTCCGCCCATGGCCCGCGAGACCAAGGCCCAGGACCATCAACCGCTCGACGAGCGCGTGCGGGCCGTCCTGGAGTTGGTGCGACCGGGCATCCGCGATGATGGCGGCGACGTGGAACTGGTCAGTACCGATGGCGGCAAGGTCGTGCTGCGCTTCCTGGGTGCCTGCGTCACATGCCCAAGCAAGTCAATGACGCTGCGAGGCGGCATTGAACGGCTGCTCAGGGAGCGGATCCCGGAGATCGCGTCGGTTGACTCGCTGAACTGAAGGATGCACCGGACGGGTGCTGCTTGGAGCGGCTGCGGCCCACGATGGGCCCGGCATCAGGGCATCACGCCCCGGCCGTGCCGTCTTCGTTGATGCGGCCCGCAATGTCGGTGCGCCGCTGCTGCTGCTCTTCGAGGATCTCCTTGGCCACCTCGCTGCGGTGGACAGGCATCTCCCGAGGGAAGTCGAACGCGATGCGGACGCGATCACCCTTGATCGCGGCGATGCGGATCGTCCCGAGCGGAGCCGCGGGATTTCCGATGATGACTTCTTCGCCGACGTGACGGGTAATGACCAGCACTGCGGACCTCCTGCCCAGACTGCCCACCGCGCGCATCCGTTCGCACCGTGCGGTGGTTGACCCGGGCAACGCGCCCAGACCGTTTCAGGGTACCCCCCTCATTCGGGATTCCCCTCACCTGAGATGAACAAAAGTCGTGTTCCGGCAGCGGGTTATCTTTGGAAGTCCATAAAAATGCCCCTGCACCCTTGTGAGGTGCAGGGGCATCGACGGAAACGGGCTTTCGCCCAACTCGCCTCATCCTTGAGGCTGCCACCGCCATCCTTGGCTGTGGCCCGAACCATCCTTGGTTCGGTCTGGATCTGGAACAGGCTGCGTCCGTGCAGTCGGGTTCCAGCGTTTCAGGGCACCTTCCCTGTGCCCCGATTGGGTGCGTTCCCTGCACCCACTGCACCGTCCTGGTGCGTTCGTTCGAGCCGCAGCGTGCGCGGTGCGCTCACTGCATGCCCGTGATGTCCTCCAGCGTGGGCTCGCGATACTGCGAGGCGCTGATGAGTTCGATGTGGTTGCCGACCCCAAGCAGGACAACCTTGTCCTCGAGCTTGAAGAGGTCGAGCAACCGATCCGGGATGCGAATGCGGCCGGCGGTGTCGACCTCGAGCGCATCGCTGTTGCTGAAGAGCAGGGCTGCCCGCTTGGCCGCCTGAGCATCGTTCACCAGGCCCGACCGGAACGGCTCCGCCTGCAGTTCGAATTCCTTCTCGGTCCACAGGCAAAGACGGCCGCCAGAGCCCGGCGACACCATGATCCGCGCGCCGTGGACCGTGGGGTCCAAGCGCGCCCGCCACTGGGCGGGGATCGCCAGACGACGCTTCGCGTCGAGGCCGTGGATGTAGGTGGACGTAAAGAGCACTCAAGTGACCTCAAGCCCCACTGTACGACACTTTGCCCCACCATGCAACACACTGCGACAATTTTTTTCAAGTCCGCCCCACCTGAGCCATAATCTGCCGGGAACCGAGAACATAAGTCTTGATTGCGGAGTCATTTAGGTCACAATCGGCCGTCCGGCCCGTTGTTTCACCACGGGAGAATGCATGCTGACCGACCGCCCCCCGCTTTCACGGCCCCTCGCCGACCCTGCCCTCGCCCTGATTCCCAATGCCGCCATGCTGCTGACGGCCACGTTCGGCGAGATCCGCACCGGCGTGATCGTTCGCTGTGTCCAACAGTGCGCGATGCACCCACCCATGCTGATGGTGGCGCTTGAGAAGGGTCAGGTCATCAGCCCGCTGATCCGCGACAGCCGCAACTTCACGCTCAGCGTGCTCCCGAAGGAAGACGCGCTGCTGCGACGCATGTTCGCGCGCGCACCCGACCACGGCGGCGATCCGTTCATGGGCATCCCCCACCGCACGGCACCAAGCCGAGGTGTCGTTCCCGAGCGCGCGCACGCGTTCTTCGATTGTGAACTGGTTCGCCACCTCGACATCGACGCGGACTTCGAGGTGTACGTCGGCATGGTGCACCACGCGCAGGTGATGCATGCCCCGAGTTCGTGCCTCTGCGCCGGTCCCGTGGAGGCGCCGGAGAAGCCTGCATTCCGCACGCGGCACCTGCCCGCCACGACCACGCTCGAGCCGGTGCCCAGCGCACCGGTACGCCGCAGCGCCACACCGAAGGCTGCGCCCCGACGCATCCGCCCCGTCGCGAAGAAGTCGCCGGCACGGGGCGGCTCGCGCACCTCCACGGGGTCGACCGGGCGCAAGCGCTGAACACACTGCGCCTCGCGCCCAGGGAGCAGCGTCCGCTCGAGGCACGCCCTCCGTGCACCCCCGCCTACGATCCCGCCGATGCGCGTGGGCTCCACTGCAACCGGCCTCTTCCACGGGGCTTCGAATCGATTCGGCCTGGACTACCGCGCCGAGGCTGCACTGCTCGGCGAGCCCTGCGTGCCGATCATCGATGCGCACCTGCACGTCAATGGTGCACGCGCAGCGACGCTGCTTCGGGAGTGCTGCGATCTCTTCGGGATCGAGCGCCTGCACTCGATGACGCATCTTGAGCAGCTCGACGCGATCCGTGCGGTCTTCGCCGATCGCATCGAGTTCATCGCCGTGCCGAACTTCGCCGCGGCCGACCGACTGCACGCGCACACCGCCGGGTACCTCGACCGGATCCGCTCGTTCCACCGCGAAGGCGTGCGCACCGTCAAATTCTGGGCAGCACCACGCGCGACTGACATCGCAATCGAGGCTGGCAGCCCCGGCTCGCTCGGCCTCGGCGCGGCCGCGCGCGTAGAGGCCGCCGAGCTCGCGGCCTCGCTGGGCATGCGCTTCATGGTGCACTGCGCCGATCCCGACACCTGGTTCGCCACGCGCTACCGGGACAGCGCCATCTACGGCACCAAGCGCTCGCACTACGAGCCGCTCGAGGCCATGCTCGAGCGCTGGCGCGTGCCCACGCTGGTGGCGCACATGGGCGGCTGGCC
>CAIYOC010000248.1 GCA_903927725.1 uncultured bacterium
CTTCTGGGCGGCTTCGGCACGCTTGTAGCCGTGATCATCGGCACCGCGATCGGTCTTGCCTCCGGCTACGTGGGAGGCATCACCGACGAGGTGGTGATGCGCTTGCTCGACGTCCTGCTCTCGTTCCCGTCGCTGCTGCTCGCCCTCGTCCTGCTGAGCACCGTGGGGCCGTCCAACCTCAACATCGTGCTCGTGGTCGCCATCCTCTACATCCCGATGGTCGCGCGCGTGGTGCGCAGCATGGTGCTCGACCTCAAGAACAAGGAGTTCGTGGAGGCGGCGCGCGTGCGCGGCGAGCGAAACAGCTACGTGCTCTTCCGCGAGATCCTCCCGAACTCGCTGCCGCCGCTGCTCGTCGAAGCGTCGATGCGCTTCTCGTACTCCATCTTCCTGGTCGCGTCGCTCGGCTTCCTGGGTCTCGGCGTGCAGCCTCCGTCGCCGGACTGGGGCCTGCAGATCAACGAGGCGCGCAACTTCTTCACCCTCGCGCCTTGGGTGCTCCTCTTCCCCGCCTGCACCATCGCCCTGCTCGTGATCTCGACCAACCTCATGTCCGACGGGCTGCGCCAGGTCATGCTGCCCGGCGGCGGGAGAAACTGAGATGGGCGCGCCCGGCGCGATCGCTTCGTCCACGGCTGCCACCGCGGCCATCGCCCCTCGCCCGACCTTCGAGATCGAGGGGCTCAGCATCGACTACGCGACCGAGCTCGGCGTCCTTCACGCGGTGCGCAACGTCTCATTGAGCGTGCGCGAGCACGAGAGCTTCGGCCTCGTCGGCGAGTCCGGCTCGGGCAAGTCGACGCTGGCCATGGGCGCCATCCGCTATCTGGCGCAGAACGGGCGCGTCACCGAAGGCAGCGTGCGCCTCAACGGAGTCGAGCTGCTTGACCTGTCGGGAAGGGACCTCCGCGCTCTCTGGGGGTCGAGCATCGGAGTGGTGTACCAGAGCCCTCTGAGCGCTCTCAACCCGTCGATCGTGATCGGCAGGCAGCTGGCAGAGGTGGCCCGGCAGCATCTCGGCATGGGCAAAGCGGCAGCGTCCGGGCGTGTCGTCGAGATGCTCACGAAGGTCGCCATGCCGGACCCCGAAGCGGTGATGCGCCGCTACCCGCACCAGCTGTCCGGCGGCATGCTGCAGCGCTGCGTCATCGCCATGGCGCTGATGACCGACCCGGCGCTGCTCATCATGGACGAGCCCACCACAGCCCTCGACGTGACCACCCAGGCCGTGGTGCTCGACCTTGTCGCCGACCTGAAGCGCGAGTTCGACTCGGCCATCCTCTACATCACCCACGACCTCGGCGTGATCACCAAGATCTGCGACCGCGTGGGCGTGATGTACGCCGGCGAGTTCATGGAACAGTCCACACTGCGGGAGCTCTTCAAGCACCCGCTGCACCCGTACACCCTCGACCTCCTCGGCTGCGTGCCGCACTTCGACCCGACGCCGCAGAAGCGCTCCCTGGTCACTATTCCAGGCGCCATCCCTCGCGTGGACGAGCTGCCGCCGGGCTGCATCTTCGCGCCCCGCTGCAAGTTCGCCGAGGACGTCTGCGCGGTGGCGCGACCACCCCTTGCCGAGGTCGC
>CAIYOC010000249.1 GCA_903927725.1 uncultured bacterium
GCCTTGGACGAGGCGATCGCCAGCCGGACCGTTCTCGTGCACGGTTTCTCGAAATCGTTCGGGCTCGCTGGCCTTCGCATCGGCTTTGTGGCCATGCGCAACGGAGCAGACTGCGCGCGAATGCTCGCGGCCAGCGAACATCCCTCGACGGTCGACGGCGCGGCGACGGTCAGCCAGATCGGTGCCGCTGCCGCGTACGACCACGCGCTGCCGTGGCTCGAGGCATTCCTCGAGCACCTGCGCGCCAGGCGCGACCAGGCTGTGCAGGCACTCAACGCCATGCCGGGGATCCGCGTGCAGGCACCGGATGCGACGTACGTGGCCTTCGCCAAGGTCGATGATCCGCCCTGCTCCATCGAAGACCTGGTGGATCGACTTCGCACCGAGTACGGCGTGGCCGTGGTCCCCGGCAGCCCGCGCTGGTTCGGCGAGGGAGCGGCGGGTCACGTGCGCGTGTGCTTTGCGACGAGCGAAGCGATCTTGCGTGACGGCCTCGAGCGGATGGACCGCGGCATGCGCGCGATCCGAGCGGCGCAGGCCTGACCGCGTCCTCGATTGGGTGGGACGACCGAGTCGGCGTCGCGCCGATCACTCGAGGAAGCCGCAAGAAACCAGCTGCTCACGGGCCTGCCGCTCCCAGCCACGATTGGCGGCGGGGCTCGCCGGGCTCGGATGAAGCACCGTGTGCACGGCGGTGTCCGATGGCAGTGCGCCGATCGCTCGGTCGCGCGCGAAGCCTCCGACGCCGATCACCATGCGAGGCTCCAACGCCCGCACGATGCGAACGAGCGCACGATCGCAGGCGGCCTCGATGGGACCGCGCACTGAGGCAGGCAGCTTGTCGGGCGTGACGTTGGCACCACTGGCGGCAAGGAAGGCGAGCGGACACCAGTTCCACACGAACGCGCTGCGAAAGAAGCGCTGGCGAGTCTCGAACGCGTTGTGCATCAAGCCCCAGAAGCGCCGGCCGCTGACTTCGCTCCGGCGACACGAGAATCCCTCAATGGGTCGGCGAGGGTGCTGCTTCGCGGGTGGCGTGATCCGCTCGTCGATGCCGAGGAACCCTTGCACCGCCGCGACCTCGCCGAACGGCACGCCCGTCTGAGCCATGCCGAACGGCCCGGGATTCATGCCCACGAAGAGCGCCCGAGGGCGCGCGTGCGCCATGAGGCAGTACGCGCGGTGCGCCGACCACGCGTACTCGATGGGGTCGTACGTGAAGGCGAGCGACGCCGGCGGATGCAGTGCCGCAAGCTCACGCGACAGGGCGCGCGCGATGCGGACGATGGACGCGGCCGGCTGGCTCACTCGACGTCCGAGGCGGCGCGGAAGCTGAACTGCTGCCCGCCGACCGATGCCTCGAGCATGAGCCCGACTGGATTGACGACGAACACCGCCACGCCGCCCTGGTAGTCGGCGCTCGCACCGGCACCGGCCTTCACGGCGACGGCCGAGGCCTGCGCAGCCAGCGCGAACTGGCCGCCCTTGAACTCCTGCATCGCTTCCTTGGTCTGGAAGAACACGATCTCGCCGAAGCTCTGACCGCCGATCTGGGCGCCGATCGAGCCCTGGCTCACGTCGCAGTAGCCCATGAGCTTGCCCGACTTGGTGCGCAACTGGCCCTTGCCATACGCGCCGCCGAGGATGAAACCGCCCTTGCCGATGTCCGGGAACGCCGCGAAGGCCTCGCAGCTCTCGAAGAACTTCTTCATCGAGGGATCCTCTTCCTTCACGCGCGTGACGAAGGCATCGACATCCGACGACTGCACGGTGCGCGCACTCTCGCTCGTGGGCGCGGTCGAGCAGCCAACGAGGGCAAGCGGAGCGAGGAGGATGGCCGAAACGATGAGGGGCTTGGTGATGGTCATGGTTGATCCTTGTTGGACGTTCGTGATGACGCGGAGCCTATCAACCGCAGCGAGCGGCGAACGCCCACGCATCGCGGACCATGTCGTCGAGACTCAGGCGAGCGCTCCATCCAAGTCGCCGTTCGGCCAACGATGGGTCGGCGTAAGCGGCGGCCGCGTCGCCCGCCCGGCGCGGTCGGATGGCGTACGGCACCTTCACCCCGTTCACTCGCTCGAAGGCGTGGACCACATCGAGCACCGAAGCGCCCACGCCCGTCCCGAGGTTGATGCGCTCATGATGCATGGAGTCCAACCGCTCCAGCGCGGCTACATGCCCACGCGCCAGGTCGACGACATGGATGTAGTCACGGACCCCGGTGCCGTCAGGCGTGGGCCAATCGCCGCCGAACACCCCCAGTTCCAGCTGCTCGCCGCGGGCGACCTTGACCACGAACGGCATCAGGTTGTTGGGGATGCCCAGAGGGCTCTCACCGATCAGCGCGCTCGCGTGCGCCCCGACGGGATTGAAGTAGCGCAGCGAGCAGACATGGCGGTCGGGGCCCGCATCGACCCAAGGGTCGAGCATGCGCTCGATGTCGAGCTTGGTCTGGCCGTACGGATTGATCGCACTGAGGGGATGCGACTCGTCGATCGGCAGGCGCTGCGGCGTTCCGTAGACGGTGCACGACGACGAGAACACCATGCGGCGCACGCCGACCTCGTCCATCGCGGCAAGCAGCACCTCGGTGCCCCGGACGTTGTTGTCGTGGTAGAGCGCGGGTCGCTCGACCGACTCCCCAACGGCCTTCAGGCCGGCCAGGTGAATGACGGCATGCACGGGCCCGCTGCGGAATGCTTCGCGCATCGCGGGCGCATCCCGGATGTCGGCCTCGATGCAACGCACGGGGCTTCCAATCAGTTGGCCGAGCCGAGCCACAACGGATCGCTCGCTCGTGCAGAAGTTGTCCAGGAGCACAGGGGTCCACCCTGCTGCCGCCACCTCGACGGCGACGTGCGACCCGATGAAGCCGGCTCCGCCGGTGAGCAGGATGGTGCCGCGGGAAGCC
>CAIYOC010000250.1 GCA_903927725.1 uncultured bacterium
GGCTCGACGGCAGGGTCCTCGGCCACGGAGCCGCACTCGCCAGCGCGGATCGGTCCTGCATCGACGCTGCCATCGCCGAGGCGATCGCCACCGCCCAGAAGGACAGCGAATGGCTCGCATGGGTCGCGCGTCCAGCGACCCTGGCCGAGGCCGTCACGCTTGAACTCGAACTGACCGGCGAGCCCGAGCCGCTCACCGGCCGCACGCTGGCGGACTGCGCCCAGTCGCTGCGCCCCGCGCTCGATGCCATGGCCGTACGTCGCGGCACCACCATGCACTGGATGCCGGCGAGCAGGCTCCAGTCGATGGGCCTCGCAGCGCGACCGACCGACGGACTTGGGCTGCTGATGCGTCGCGCCGGACTTGCCGACACCGACCTGCCATCGATCGATCCCGCCGAGAGCGTGGCGGTCTATCGCCTGCAGACGATCCGACTCGCGCAGTCGGCTCCGCGTGCGGCACCGTGGCTGGTCCTGCATGGCGAGCGACTCGTCCCCGCGAGCGCCGTCTCGCGCGAGGCCTGCGTCACCGCTGCCGAGCGCGCGGCGGCGTGGCTCGAGGGCAGCATGCTCGAGGAACCAGGTTCGCCGGCACCGGTGCTGCTGGGCGACTACGGCACGATTGCCGATCGTCGACAGCCGATGGTGGCCGGAACGGTCGATCGCCTCATGGCCGCCTGGGCCTTCGCGGAACTTGCGGCGAAACCCGTCGATCGAGCGCCCTCGTGGCGAGCACGCGCTGCGATGCTTGCCGCGCAGGCGAACGATGCCGAGCTCGATGCGCTCACCATGCGTCGTGCGCTCGCCTTGCGCACCATCGCGTGGTGCGCGCTCACGCGCTCCGGCTCCGATGACGAGCGCCGCGCAGCTCACGCTCAGGTGCAGGAGCTCGCAGCACGTTTGGCCGAGTCGGTGCTCGAAGAGGCCCCCGCCGATGCCGTCCGCGCCCTTGAACTCGCCGCTGCCGCATGCGCGCAGTCGACCGGTGCGCGCGTGCTCGAACCCACAGCCCTCCATGGGGCCATCGCCCGCGCGTGGGACGAGTTGCCACGCGCCTCACTGGTGACCGAGGCCGAGTGGCTGCTTCGTGCCGCCGCATGGTCGGAGCTCGCTCCCACGCCGGCTCCTCTCGTGCAGGATGCCCTGCGCGATGTCCTCATGCGGGTGCAACTGGGGATCGGCAGCGCCTCGAAGGAGCTGCCCTCGGACCTCGCGGGTGCGTTCCAGCTCGCTGCCGCCAACGGCCAGCCATCCATCGGGGTGTCCGGTCTCCGCCCGCTGGCTGCGCTCGTGCGCATGGTGGATGTCTCCTCAGACGCCGCCACCCGCGAGCGGGTCCGCGAAGCATGCAGCGCCGGGGCTAGGTTCGTACTCCAGCTCCAGGTCTCTGCCGACGGCGCCACGCTGCTGCGCCAACCTCGCCGCTGCGTGGGCGGGATCCGGGAGTCGATGTGGGAGCCTCGAATCCGGGTCGCTGGAACGGCTGCTGCCATCCTGATCCTGCTCGATGTGGCCCAGGCGCTGCCGCCGGCCGGAAATCTCCGGAATCCTTCGTGATCGGACGTCACGGACGTGCCACTCGGGTCACTTCCTGCAGGGCGCTCCGGCCATGATCCTGACCACCAAGGACGACCTTGGATGGATCCGGCCACAACGCACCGTGGTATAGTCTTCTGTCCGCTCCACGAGGAAATCCCATGCGCATCTCGACGCTTGCCATCGCCCTGTCCAGCCTCTGCATGGCCACCCCGGCCCTTGCCCAGAACATGAACGACCGGCTCACGGCCGTGGCTGCGAGTCAGCAGTCCGCCGGCGCCGAGACGAAGGCCCGCCTGCTCGGCGGCCTGCTCTACATGGATGGCTTCAAGGCCGAAGCCGGCCAGCCCATGGTCGACGTGGTCATGGCCCTCGTCGAGGACATGAACAAGCGCGGCATCAAGACCTCGATCCTCGTCGAAGCCGGCGAAGAGATGAAGGAGCGCGTGGCGGCCGCACTGCCGGACGACGGCGAGCGCATGTGGGAAACCACGATCAGCGGCACCGCCATCGAAGTGCTGAAGGCCGTGCTGATCGAATGCTCGGACGACCCCGCGGCCGACACCGCCTGGACGTGGCAGCTGTCGCGCAACGCCGTCCAGGTCGGACCCAAGAACATCCTCTGGAACCGTCGCGAGGTCAAGATGTACAACATCAAGGACCTGCTCTTCAA
>CAIYOC010000251.1 GCA_903927725.1 uncultured bacterium
GAATCGGTCGGCGTCGGCCAGCGGCACGAGCGCGACCACCATGCCATCGCCGATCTCGATGGGCTGGCCCGGAAGCGGCAGGTCATCCTCGAGCAGCAGCGGCACGAGCGTGTCGAGCACCATCTCCGCGGCGAGCGCATGCTCAACGGGCACCTCGAGCAGCTCGAGCTCGGGCCGACCGATGCGCCCCAGGCCGACCGTGCAGATGGCCACGTGGGACGACGGGACATCGGCCTTGTCGCTCACGCCCGGCAGGCGCACGATCCGCCACATCAATCGATCGATGGGCACGGCATCGGCGGCCAGGACTTCCTGGTCGAGTTCGGCGCGCGGCACGAACTGCCCAGTCGTCACGTCGAGCACACCGGCAGCGTCGGCGATCGAACCCGCGAGGAGATTCAGGAGCTGGAAGTACTCATTCGGGCCCTCGTCACCGTCGAGCTGGACCTGCAGCCGGATGACCCACGGGCATGATGCCGCCTCGCCCAGCATGGCGCGCCACGCGTCATCGACCTCCAGAGCTCGCTCGCACCAGAGCGCCACGGGATTCTGCACACCGTCGATCGCGCACTCGATGGCCCAGGAGACCTCGCCCTCGCCCAGGTCCATCTCAGAACCGACCGGCTCGACTGCGTCCATCCATGCGGTCAGCGCTGCCAGCACTTCCGCGGCGGTCGGCGGGTCGGCGTGCGGCCAGAAGGCCACGAGTTGCAGCGGCGTCGGCTCAAGCTCCGGCCATGAGCCTGACGGAACTGGCGCTTGGTCACCGGGCTGCTCGTGGTCCATGGTGCTACGGTACACCGCCCCGACCGCGATCCACACATGACGGAACCCGCACCAGCCGAATCCGCACCCGAGCGCAGCCCTGCGTCGCCCTGGCTCCTGGCCTCGATCGGATCGGCTGCAGTGATCATGGGCTTCTCGTGGTTCGGCGGTTTCATCAGCTGGCACGATGCCATCGCGCCACCATTCGATGGGGCGCCGTTCCTGACCCTGTCCACGTTCAAGCCGCATGGCGCGAAAGCCGCGCACGCGGTGTGGATCCTCTCGGATCGCGCGCTCTGCATCGGTCCCTATTCGGCGGCGACATGGACCGCGCTGCGCGCCGCAGCGCTCGGTGCGGCCGTGTTGGGGAGCCTCGTCGCCTTCCGTGCCGTGCTGGTACGCATGGCCGGAATCGTCGGCGATGACGCGGCAGCCATGACGGCCCGTGAGGCTCGGCGCCTGCTCGTGTGGTGGCTCCTGCCCTTGGTGGGCCTCTTCGTTGCGGGTGCGATCCTGCCGATGGACGCCCCAAGGTTCGCGGGACTCGCCTGGGTAGGAACGATGAGCGTGGCGTGGTTGCCGTGGAGGATGGCCAGGGCGGCCAAGACCGCTGGACGTGGTCATGCCTTGGGCCCGACGCTGGTGCAGGCCCTGATCGGAATCGCCTGTCTCGTGGCCGCCGTGCTTGCCGGGGGTGCTCTGGTCGCTGAGCCGGCGTGAGCTGGTCCGATCGTCACGGGACCCAGGCGGCCTTGGCTCGAACCTGCCGGTCGCGGCGCGCGTTGGTCCAACCACGGGCGTACAGTCCCCCGGCCTCGATTTCACCCAGAACCAGGAGAACACCGTGGATCCATTGCGTCAATTGATGACCGCCGTCCTTGCCCTGCCCGTCGTGGCCTGCGCCGCCGTGGGCCCCCAGCAACCCGCCGATGCGAAGCCAGCCGAAGCGCCCGCCGCGCAGCCGGCCCCAGCGGCCGCTGAAGCGCCGAAGGCCGATGCACCGAAGGCCGATGACACCGAAACCGAGATCAAGAAGCTGCGCGCCGAAGCTCAATTGCGCGAAGAGCAGCTCGCTGCTGAACTCGCGCGCGTGCGCGCCGAGAAGGCGCGGCTCGATGCAGCGATGGCGCTCAACGCCTCGCAGCAGGCCAAGGCCAACGAGCCCGAGGCGACCCGCCTGGCCGCCATGCAGCGCGAGGCGCAACTCCGCGCAGCCGCGCTCGAGGCTGAACTGGCGGCAGGCAACGCCGAGATGGTCCGCATGAAGGCCGAGCAGGACCTGCTCGACATGCGCCACCGCGTCAAGCTGGCCAGCATGCGCCGCGAGCAGGAAGCGCTCGCCGCCGAAAACTCGCTCACCGCCGAGAAGCGCCGCTCCGAGCAGGCGCGCCTCGCCGATGAGCAGATGCGCGTCGACATCGAGTCGCGCACCATGGCGGGCCGGCTCGCCCAGCGCGATGCCGAGCAGAAGATGCGCGAGGCGGTCGACGTTCTGGAGGCCTACCCCGAGCAGCCCTTCAAGGACGGCGTGATCACCGTCAGCGACCGTCGCATCTCCCTCAACGGGCCCATCGTCAGCGGTACCGCCGACTACGTCTGCGACCGCATCGACTGGTTCAACAACCAGGACCGCACCAAGCCGATCTTCATCGTGATCGACAACTCGCCGGGCGGCAGCGTCATGCAGGGCTACCGCATCGTCAAGGCGATCGAGACGAGCGATGCTCCCGTGCACGTGATCGTGAAGAGCTTTGCAGCCAGCATGGCCGCGACGATCGCCACGCTCGCCCCGCACAGCTACGCGTATCCCAACGCGATCATCCTCCACCACCAGATGTCCACCGGCATCTCGGGCAACATGACGGACATCGAGCAGGAAGTGAAGATGGCGCAGGAGTGGGAGCGCCGGCTTGCCGAGCCGATCGCCCGCAAGATGGGGATCTCGATGGCCGAGTTCAAGGAGCGCATGTACAAGGCCCGCAAGACCGGCGACTGGGACGAGTTCGCCGACGTCGCCGTCAAGCTCAAGTGGGTTGACCATGTCGTGAGCGAGATCCGCGAGGAAGGCATCCGTCGCAAGCCCGGCGACTCGCCCGCCGCCCCGATGTGGGGGATGTTCGGCGTCAGCATGAAGCAGGACGAGCAGGGCCGGCCCTACATGAGCCTGCCCCCGCTGGACCCGTACGACTGCTACTTCATGGTGAACCCGCGCGGCTTCTACCGCATCGAAGGCCGCTGAGGCCCGAACACCACTGACCGACCGCCGGGCGGTGCCGCATGGCGCCTCCCGGCTTCGTTTGCGGCGGGCGCGTCAGAGCACTAGGTTGACCATGCGGCCCGGCACCACGATCACCTTGCGCGGCGACTTGCCCGCCAAGTGAGGCAGCACATCGGGATGGCCAAGCGCGATCGACTCGACCTGGGCCGCGTCGGCCTTGGTCGGCACCATGATGCGCGCACGGACCTTGCCCATGACCTGGACCGCGATCTCGACCTCGTCGTCCACGAGCATCGCCGGGTCGGCGATGGGCCACGGCGCATGCACCACGAAGCCCGATCCGCCGAGCTTGGCCCAGAGTTCCTCGGCAGCATGCGGCGCGAAGGGTGCCAGCAGCCGAACGAATCGCTCGAGCTGCTCATGGGTCAGGCCGCCATCGGCCGGATCCTTCATCTCCTGCGGCCTCGTGGCTGCGTTCACGAGCTCGATCATCGAGGCGATCGCGGTGTTGAACGCGAGCCGGTCGATGTCGCCGGTGACCTTGTGGACGGTGCGGTGCAGGAGGCGCTCGACGGCCGGATCCGCCTGACGCGCCAACAGCAGTCCTCCGGTGCGCTCATCGACCGCCAGCCGCCAGACTCGCTGCAGAAACCGGTGCACACCAGCGATGTCGCGGGTGTTCCAGGGCTTGCTGGCCTCGAGCGGTCCCATGGACATCTCGTACAGCCGGAAGGTGTCGGCGCCGTACTCGGCGATCACGTCGTCGGGATTGATGACGTTGCGCAGGCTCTTGGACATCTTCGCGATCACTTGCGTGACCGGACCGCCGCCACGCTCATGGTGCGCCCCATGGCGTTCCTCGACCTGGTCGACGGCGACGAGGCTTCCATCCTCGCGTTGGTACGCGTACGCCGTAAGCATGCCTTGGTGGAAGAGCTTCCCGAAGGGTTCCGGCGTCCCCACATGACCGAGGTCGAAGAGCACCTTGTGCCAGAACCGCGCGTAAAGGAGGTGCAGGACCGCATGCTCCGCACCGCCGACGTACAGGTCGACCCCGCCCGCGTGCATGCCGCCGTCCTTGCGCTGGCTCTGGAGCCAGTAGCGCTCGGCCTCGTTGGAGAGCATGCGCGACCCATTCGCCGGATCGCAGTAGCGCAGGTAGTACCAGCATGACCCAGCCCACCCAGGCATGGTGTTCGTCTCGCGACGGACCGGCGTACCCGGCGGCAGGATCGCCGGGTCCACGCCCGCCTCACCGGCAGTCGTGCTCACCCACGCCGTCGCCTTCCCCAGCGGCGGCACCGGGACGTCGCTCTCGATGGGCTTGTAGTCCGCCAGTTCAGGCAGAAGCACGGGCAGAGCGCGCTCCGACACCGGATAGTGGCGACCCGACTCGTCGTACACGATCGGGAACGGCTCGCCCCAGTAGCGCTGACGGCTGAAGAGCCAGTCGCGGAGCTTGTAATTCACGCGGCGTGCACCGCGACCGGTCTTCATGAGCCACTCGATCACTGCGACCTTGGCCCGCGTGGTGTCGAGGCCCTCGATCGAGAGGCCCGGGCCGCCACTGTTGCAGGCGACGCCATGCCCGCTCGTGGCGGCGGTGCCGTCGAACGCCACGCCCGCGATCTCGACGACCTGCCGCACGGGCAGCCCGAACGCGCGCGCGAACTCGAAGTCACGCTCGTCATGCGCCGGCACCGCCATGATCGCACCCGTTCCGTAGCCCATGAGCACGTAGTCGGCGGTCCACACGGGGATCGCTTCGCCCGTGGCGGGATTCACCGCGCGCAGGCCGGTATCGACGCCGGTCTTCTGCTTCGTGTCGGCTTGGCGGTCGACGTCGCTGCGGTTCGCCGACGCGGCCGCGTAGTCGCGCACCGCGGCCGCTCCTGCGCCGCCGCCCTCGATCGCCGCCTTCACCAAGGGGTGCTCCGGCGCAACGACCATGTACGTCGCACCGAACAGAGTGTCTGGTCGCGTGGTGAACACGCGCAGTATGCCGAACCCCGGAACCTCGAAGTCGATCTCGGCACCTTCGCTGCGACCGATCCACTCGGCCTGCATCGTGCGCGTGCTGTCGGGCCAATCGACCAGGTCCAGATCGGAGAGCAGCCGCTCGGCGTAGGCCGTGATGCGGAACATCCATTGCCGCAGCGGCATGCGCAGCACGGGGTAGCCGCCACGTTCGCTCCTGCCGTCGATCACTTCCTCGTTGGCGAGCAC
>CAIYOC010000252.1 GCA_903927725.1 uncultured bacterium
GCGAAGTACCCAAGACCGACGTTGGCACTCGAGACTCGGCCGCCGAAACTCAGGCTGGCGATGCCTGCGGTGGGATCGATGGTCAGACCTGACGTCCGCGCGAGGCGCTGCGATTCAGTGAGCATGCCATTCTGGCTGGCGAGCGTGGACCAGGTCGACGCGGCGCGGCGAACTCCGAACGACGAAAAGGGCGCGAAGGTCGAGAAACTCGCCTGGCTCGACGCAGTGGCACCGGTCGAGCTGGTGGCGCTTGTGAGAGCCAGCTGCGATCCCGAAGTGAAGTCATCCAGCACGATGGTCGCGTGGGCTGTGCAACTGAGGGCAGCGGCGGCGAGGCCGCCCACCAGGGTGAGAGCGCAGTGAATCGAGGTCTTCATGATGCATGTTCCTTGTGCAGAGAAGAGAACTCCCTGGCGAACCACGCGCAGCGATTCGTGCAGGGGCGGCACCCGAACGGCTCGGATCCCGCACCCTTCCAATCGCAACCCGATCTCCGCAACCATCACGCCAACGTGCAAAGTGCGGATTCCTGGCGCTGCGTGATGGATGAGCCCCACCGACGCCGTCCTCTTGGGTGGGTCAAGGCAGCGACTCTGCCCGTCGAGCCCTCCTCAACTTTCAGGAACCACCATCATGAAGCAGCACTCACTCCTCCTCACCGCCCTTCCCGCGCTCATGGTCGCAGCGTCGACCATGGCCCAGACCGCCCAGCTCCTCAACGGGACCACCTTGGTCGCCAAGGTCCCCGCCCAACTCTGGAGCGTCGAGGGACCCATCTGGAACCTTGACGTCAATGCTCAGGGCATCGGGGTCATGGGCCGCGTGGTCACGGTGCCAAGCTCGATCGACGGCGTGCCGTTCGGCATGGCCGGCACCGAGATCGTCGATTCACACGGCGAGAACCTCGGCATGATCTCGGCCGCCGAGTTCGATCGCCTCATGGACTTCAATGCCCTGGTGCGGGACACGGTTGGCGGACTGGCCTGCGACGTCTGTGGACCCCTCCGCCTCGGGCCGGTGCGATCGATCTACAGTTCCTCGGAGGCCCGATCACCGTCGGTTGGCGGCACCGATCGCCTGCCGGCCATCCAGGCCATGATCGAAGACAATTACTTCAACATGGGCATCAGTTTGTACGCCCGCTACATGGACGTCCTCCCCGTGTCATGGCTCGGCAAGATTGGAGTGCGCTCCGCCCAGGGCACCTATCCAACGAGCCCCTTTCAACTGCCGCCCCGCGAATCGTGGACGTACCCAACGACCAGTGGTGCCACGCTCAAGGCCGCAGGTCCCGTCTACGTGGATCAGGCGGGGAATGAGTACCTCATTCCCTTCGCGGTGGATGGATTCGTCATCGAGTTTGCCGAGAACGTCGTGGTCGGTCCCGTGCGAGCTGTCCGTCGCGGCGACGAATCGACCCCGGATTCATTCCTGATTGGTGACATGATGATCACGATGAACCCGGATCCGCGGCTGGAACTTGCCTTCACGGGCGTCGGAGGCGCTCCAATCACACAGGACACGATGTTCCAGATCCTGGAGTCCGGGAAGGTCCCCGACATCACCGTCGGTGGCTACCAAGTTGGAGAGCACATGCTGTTCGCCACCGTCATCGAGGGCGAGAATCTCTACCACCCGTCCATGGGCATCGTCGTCACCGCCGATCGGTTCGATGTGCGCGTCGACCGCGGCGAGATGCGCTTCCGCGGTGTGCTGGCTCCCTCCGATGGCTACACACTCACAGCCGAAGTCGGGGGGGCTGTCCAAGAGGTTCCGTTGACGCCCGCAGTTGACTTCCCAGGTTCGGTGTATGACGTCAGGCTGGAGGGGCTCAATCTCAAGGGCCTGACCACGCTCGATCTCGTCGTGCGCAACGGCAAGGGCGTCGAGCTTCATCGGCAGACCTTCGACTTCACGGAAGGCATCCGAGACTGAGCCGCACCCCTCCTCGACACAACCTGATCGCGCTATCGGCCCATCCAAGGGCCGATAGTCATTGGAGGCCAGTTCGGGTGACGCTCAGCGCTGCGGCGAATCTCGGCACATTCCGAACAAGTCCTTGCCTTGCAGTAGTTTAGGTACACGTTGCTTCAGCCTTGGTCGTCAGATCGTGGGTGCCGGCGTGTCGCCGGCAGTGCTCGACGCGGTGTCCTCCAGCCCACACTTTGGGCTGGCAGTTCCCCGAGTCGAACCCGAGGTGTGTGCCCCACGATCGATCGATCATGGCTTGGTCCGCGGCATCCAAGCCGACGCGACCGACATCCCCCAAAGGTGGCTCGTCATGGCTTCAGATGTTCCAAGCCTGCCGCAGTTGTTTGAGCGGATTTACGACCGACTTCACGACCTGTCCTCGATGCACATGCGCGGCCAGCCGGCCGGGCACACGCTGCAGGCCACTGCCGTGGTGCACGAGGCCTTCCTGAAACTGGCTCAACGCAATCCTGGCGACTTTGCCTCGGAGGAGCACTTCACGGCCACCGCGGCGCTCGTGCTCCGGAGTGTGCTCGTCGACCACGCACGGCGTAGGACGTCGGCCAAGCGTGGCCGAGGGCGTCGTGGCATCGACATCGCGGATTGCGAACCCAGCCGGCCCGATGATGTCGCGGGGATCCTCGAACTTGAAGACGCGCTCGCGGCGCTCTCCGGTGCGGATGATCGCTCGTCACGCGTCGCGGCGCTCAGGATCTTCGGTGCCATGGAGATGGCACAGATCGCCCTGGTCCTGGGCATCAGCGTCCCCACCGTCGAACGCGACTGGCGTTTCGCCCGAGCTTTCCTGGAGACGCAGTACCACGGCGCTCCCAAGGCAAAGGCCTCGGACGCCCGAGTGGCCTGAATCATCGGTGGAGCCGGGCGAAGCAACGCCCGGCTCTGCCGCCCAAGCACGAGCCGGATCGCGCGCGAGGCACCCGACGATGATCGTCAGCGCGCAGCGCCAGCCGCTGGCCGGGATGTCCCTGCCGGAACAGCGGATCCAGCGCGCGGATCCGCCTTGCGCCGATCGACCATCGACGATGCAGCGAGTTCCCGCTTGCCGGCCTTCAACCGCACCATCCAGACATCCTTGACCGGCACGGGACCGTCGCGGTAGGACAACCGCCCGGTCGCTCCGGGGAAGGCCAGCAGAGCGTCGATCTCATGCGCAAGGGCCTCCCCCCTTGGCGCTGCCCCAGGCTCCGCGCGTACAGCCTTCACCAAGGCGAACTGCGCGATCCGCGCTGCATCGAAGGCAAGCGCCGCGGCGGCCGTGGGTTCCTCGCCGTAGGTCAAGCGGTAGTACGACGCGAATCGAGTCGCCTCGATGCACGCGTCGTCACCGAACCATGCCTGAGCCGAGTAGATGATCTCGGTCGCACCCAAGCCCTCGACCCGATCAAGCTCCGGGTGGTCGAAGGAGTCCGGACCGATGATGGGCAGGCCCCCGCAGCACCGGGCCATGCCCGGCAAGACCGCGGCGAGCTCCTTGGTCCCGATGGCCGCGTAGATCGACCGAGCCGACGGGTGATCCTTCATGGCCTCGCGCAGCGCCAACTCGAGATCACTCGCACGCAGATCCACCACGTGCGCGACGGCCCCGCCCATGCCGCCAAGCGCACCCGTCAGGTCGCGCACCATCTGACGCATGCGACCATCGGTGGAGTCCACCACGGCGAGGCACGTTCCACCCAGATGATCATGGATGAACTCCGCTGCCGCCACGGCCTGGGTGTCGTCACTGATGGCCACGAGGTAGGCGCCCTCACCCGCGTCGGCAGGGAAGGCAGGATCGGTCACGCCGACCACCAGCATGGGTGCCGACCCGCCGACTCCAAAGCCACAGAAGGCCCGTGCTCCCTCAAGCGCATGATCGTTGGCGGCGAATCCCACGGCCAGCGGTGCGCCGAGCTCGCGCTCGAAGGCCATGGTCCGCTCCACCGCCTTGGCGGTATCCGGGAGCGCCACGGACGCAAGCCGCAACTCGTTCCATCGACGCGTCTGGTCCTTGGCCTCCTTGGGCCAGCTGGCATCGTCGAATCGGGCAAACGTACGGCTGCTGCTCCAGTCGAACTTGCGCTGGCCGACCCAGTCCGGCTTGGGCATCTCGCCGGCAAGCTGCGCTCCTCGCCACGCCGCTCCGTCTTGGTTGGCAAGCGGACCGGACAAGACAAAGGCGCAGGGGAGGCGCGTTTCACTCGCGCAACCCTGCGCGATGAGAACGCAACAGGCCAATGCCGACAGGGAGTTCAGGGTCATGGGCAGGGTTCCGGGGCTTCGTGCAGAAGCCCCGGAAGCCTACCGCTCAGGATCGACGTCGAAGAGCAACCCCGGCCAGGCCCAGGAGCGCGAGCGCTCCGGGTGCAGGGACCACGGAACCGATCGAGTATCCCACGTCGCTGAATCGAGCCGACGTGGTGCCGCTGACCTTGTAGCCCACACGCAGCGACGCGGTGAAGCCGGCATCCTCGGCGGCAAGCGCGATCTGCATCACCTTGATCGAGGCACCCACGATCGCCGTCTGCGGCGTGGCGTCGTACCAACCGGCCAGGTTCGGGATCGTGCTGCCGAGGCCGTCTCCGAAGTTGGGATCCAACGCCGTGCCCGCACCGCTGCCGGTCAGGCCGCTGATGGTGACGAAGGAGTCGATCGAGGCGATCGACGACGTGGTCAACAGCGGGTTCCACGACGCGCTCTCATCAGCATGGAGCACCCCTGACATGCTGCCGGACGTCACGCTGTGGTTGTAGACCGACAACAAGGTGAACGCCGACGGATTCGCCGCATCGAAGTCGACAAAGACGCTGTAGATCCGCAGGGCCTGGCCCTGCTGACCGATCGCGTCGGCACCCGTCACACGGACGTTTGGCGTGGAAAATCCAGCGGAAGCGCTGGCGGCAAGAAGCAGCGTGGCGGAAGCGGCGAAAGCAAGCGGGTTCATGATCGTTCCTCGTGGTTGGAGCGCCATGCCGCACAGACCTCCCGTGCGCGCATGACTCTTCCTTCACCACTTGGAACGCGGGCAGGCGCACCCGGCCATCACGAATTGTGACTCCATCGGTCGAGCGCCCGGACGCCGGCCCCGCTGCACCGCAAAGGGAACCGGCCCGGCCGGAGGAGCGCCCTGAAGGGCTCCATCCGACCGGGCCGGCTCGTTGGCCGAGTTGGCTGTCGCCCTCAGTAGGTCGTGCCCCAGTTCGAGAGCAGGACGACCAAGTCGTCACCGTCGAAGATGCCGTTGCCGGTCGGATCAGGCGTCGAGATCTTCGTTGCACCCCAGTTGGAGAGCACGATCACGAGGTCGTCGCCGTTCACCGATCGAGACAGGTCCAGATCGGCCCTGTCGTACTGACAGCGATCCATCCAACCGTCCTGATTGGTGTCCGAGGTGGGGTCGAGTTCGCACGCGTCACCGACGGAGTTGCCGTTGCAGTCGAACTGGTCGGCGTTGGCGATCATCGGGCAGTTGTCGGCTGCGTCCGCGATGCCGTCGCCATCTTGGTCGGCCGTCCCGATGGGTGGCGTCACGCCGTGGAGCACGATCACTCCATCCCACGTTCCCTCGGACCACGGGGCGCCGTAGCCGTTGCCGACATACACCGCGAGCGGAGATCCCTCCATGGGGATCGGTTTGGCCAGCTGGACCGTGCCAAGGACGCCGGTTCCGTCAAGGCCTGACCGACCGCTTCCCCACATGGGGTGGCCATCATCCATGACGGGCGGATTGATCGAGTTGATCATCGGCGTCATGCCACCGACCTGCAGCACCCCGTGCTCGGACAGAGGCGGTGCATCGACGTAGACGCACAGGTCTTCGGCCATGGTGCGCTCTTTCGCATTGGACAGCGTCGCCTGGACGCTGATGCCGGTGAGCGTTCCAACGAGTTGGCCGGGGGCGACGAACTGGGTGAACTCGAAGCGTCCCGCACGGAACCCTTGGAGCTGGATGGTCACGTCCGCGCTGGCGGAGCCGGCAACGGCCAGCAGCGTCGCTGCGCAGGCAGCCGTACGAATGAGTGAAGTCCTGGTCATGATGGTGTGCCTTGGGGTCTTGTTTGGACTGAGTTCGATCAACGCATCGCCACCAGCTGCGGCACGGGCTTGAAACCCGGAATCGAGCGGGCACCGTTGGAGCCGTCGTAGTCGAGAGCGGGGAACGATGGGCGCTGGTCGGGAGGGAAAAGTGACACCACGCTGCGAGCGATGTTCACCGGGCTTCCCATCGCGGGGCACGAACTCCACTTGTCCAGCGGATGGTGGCCGAAACGCGCCATGCCGGTGTGCGTGGTGAGGTTCGAGTCCGACTCTTCATCGAGTTCGACGAAACCGAACGACCAGCGGATGTCGCGGATGGCCTGGGCGGATCCAGTCAGGTACCGCCAGCCGGGACGACCATACAGGCCACGGGCGATCATGGCTTCACGCATCTCGCCCGGCGAGTCTTCGGCCAGCGAGAACGTGTAGAACCAGACCGGCTTGGACATCATCGGCGCGATGAGTTCCGAGGCCCCCCCCATGCTGCTGGCGATCTGCGAGCAGACCCCCTTGCACGAGGCGTACCCAAACGAGGCGGCGAAGACGCGTCCCTTGATCAGGTCGTCATATGACCAGACGACTCGCCCATCCTGGTCCACGAGACGGTGGTTGCGGAACACGCGGGTGCCGTCCTTGGCGAAGGTCGTCGCTCCGCGCTCCAAGGCGGGCTGCGACGGCGTCGACGTCGTAGTTTTTCCGGCGCAGGCTGCGAGCACGGCGCCGCCGGCGGGGATGAGGAGCGCCTTGAGGGCGCTTCGCCGCCCGTGCGGCGTCGATGCGGGGACAGATCGATCGATCGAGTGCATGGAGTTCACCTTTGGAGAGAGTTCTGCCGGCGCGATCCGCGCGCGCCGGACGATGGTTCAGGGGATGATTTCGAGTCGGACCATCATGGCGTGGTCCTCGTGCACGGTGTTGTGGCAGTGCATCGGGTACCTGCCGAGCCAGTCACGGAACCGAACGTAAAGCTCCATCTCATCGCCCTGCTTGAGCGTGAAGACGTCCTTGCGGCAGAACAGCGGTCCGCTGTCAACCGGCTTGCGGTTGTAGGTGAGCACACGCTGCTCTTCCACGTGGATGTGCACGGGGTGCGCCCAGCCGCCAGCGGAGCGAATGCGCCAGATCTCGGCCGTGCCGCGCTTGATGTATGCGTCCACGCGATTGTGGTCGAAGAGCCGGCCATTGACGGTCCACATGCCGTTGGTGCGGTCGAAGTCCCACTCTCGAGTACGGACCACGGGAGTGTCCATCTCGGGCAACGGACGAAGGATCTTCGGCACGCGGCTGTTGTCAGGCACGTTGGTGGCGGGCTTGAGCACGAACTTCAGCAGCTGCGCCGCCTGGTTCATGGGCAGCAAGTCCTCCTTGGGACCGCGACCGTTGTCCTGCTCAAGCCGGTTCACCAGGAACAGTTCATGCACCGACTCCGGAATCTGGCTGAAGTCAACCACGATGTCCGCGCGTTCAGCAACTCCGAGATACACGCTGTCCGTCTCGATCGGGCTCGGCAGCAGGTTGCCATCGTTGGCGATGTGCTGGAACGTCATCCCGTTGGACAGGAACAGCTGAAGGAAGCGCGAAGGTCCGCCAGAGAGCAGACGGAACCGGTACTTCCTGCGCTCGACCTCGAAGTAAGGCTGGATGGCTCCGTTCACCAGGTTCTTGTCACCCAGCACGCCATCCATGTTCATGACATCCATGAACAGCAACCCATCTTGGTCGAACCGACGGTCCGTGAAGACCAGCGGGATGTCGTAGCACCGCTCAGTCCGCGTGCCGTCCGGCACGCCGCTGGGCAGGCGCAACGCATCGGGGTTGGGGTCGTTCTCGTCCCCGCTGTCAAGGAAGTCAAACAGCAGGAAGAAGCCGGCCAGTCCGCGATAGGTGTTCTGGGCCGTGTAGTCCATCCGGTGGTCGTGGTACCAGAGCGTTCCTTTGGCTTCCCGGTAGTCACCACCTGCGTAGATGTGCGGCCAGTGATGATCCTTGAACTGGCCGGGCGAGAACCAGTCACCCGGCCATCCGTCCGACTCCGATGCATGGTGGCCGTTGTGGACGTGAGCGATGATGTCAGAGCTGCCGAAACCCTGCATCGCCGTGGGCAACTTGTTGTTGATACGGCAGAGCACCGGCTCGCCGTAGCGGCCCATGAAGGTCACGCCCGGCACCGATCCCTGATACGCGGTCATGGGGCTGGCAGCGAGCTGAGGATGCGGACGCCTCAGCACCTCCTTCACGTCCATGTTGTAGAACTTGACCGGCGCGAACTCGTCGTAGCGCTGGTGCGCTTCGGGTCTCGGCAGTGGGTCAAGCGAAGCCCACGGGGGAAGCGGCACGGCGTGACGCGCGAATGGCAGCGGCTGGATCCACGGAAGTGTGATCGGGCTCGTCGGCCCCAGGTCAGTCAACTGCCCCTGACCACGCGCATGAATGGCGAATGCCCCGGTAGCCAGCGCCGTTCCACCAAGGAACTGTCGGCGCGATGCGAAGGAATGCCTCACAACTCTGCCTCTCTGAAAACGAGTGAGAGGCCACACCGGGGCCTATGGCCCGGGGCAGACACCCAACCCTGATTCGGACCGCGCGAAAGGCCGAATCGAACATCGGAACAGATTCAAGAGTTATTGAAACTTACAGCAACTCCTGTCGCGGCAGGACCATAGGCCGCTTGCGCCACCGAGGCAAGTCGCGGGGGCGAAAACTCGTGCAAATGTGGAGCCGCGTGTATCTCGAGCGGCGAAACGTGCCGTAGGGCATGCGATAACCAACGTCTGTGTTCAGATCGCGTGAAGAGCCCTGGCCAAGTGGACGTGAACGCCCCCTCAGTTGGGGTTGAACGGCAGGGCCGACTTGTGCACGCACAGTCGCAGATTCCCATCGGCACAGCGACGGAAGACAAAGGTCTTGTCGACCATGACCTCCTTGCCGTCGGGTCCGGTGATGTACACGTTGCCCATGGTGATGGCGATCTCGCCGTGGATCTGGATGCCGTTCTCGGCGGCGTTGTTGTCGTAGCGCGCCGCCGTCCAGCCCTTGAGCGCGAAGCCGGTGTCCTCGGGGAAGTTCGGGTTGCCGCCGACGAAGTACGCCAGGGCGCCTTCCTTGGTCGGGCGGAACGTGCGCGGTCCAAAAGCCAGCGTTGGCTTGAAGAAGACCTGGCCCTCCGCGTAGTCGTAGAGATCGTCGATCATGCGCGATGCTTCGGCACGGGCGTCGCCGCCGCGCGCGTGCACCTGCGCGACCCGCACCAGTCCATCGCACCACGCCTGTTGGGCGGCGTTCACCTGCTGGGCGGTGATGGGAGCGACGGCACCTGTCGAGGTCCGGGTGGGTGCGGCCTCCGCCGGGGCTGACTTGACGTTCTTCTCAACGGAGATGCAGCCGGCGAGCTGGATCGAGAGCAGGACGAGGCAAAGTCGGGGAAGCGTGGTGGTCATGGAAGGTCTTTCGACCGTCGCCGCATCGGGTCATGAAACGAAGCAGCCCCGGCGAATGCCAGGGCTGCAAGGTGAATGACCCCAAGGGGATTTGAACCCCTGTCCTCTCCGTGAAAGGGAGATGTCCTAGACCGGGCTAGACGATGGGGCCAGTCGGTGGACGGGCGGAGACTATACCGACTTCCGGTCGTCGTGGCGAGGGGTCACCGTCGAGCCCCACCCCTGGCCCACCCCGGTAGCCTCGCAAGTGTGCCGCCCGAGAACCTGCCGACGTTCCACCCCGGTCGCGCCGGGTCAACCGTCATCGTCTGCCCCATGCAGGTCGAGCGCAAGGCCGCCGAATCGTGCGGCCGCCCGGTGCCGGTGATCCAGTGCGGCATCGGGAACGATGCCATCACTCGTGCCTTCACCCGCATCGATGCCCTGCCCGAGCGACCACGCCATGTGGTGCTCTTCGGCATCGCCGGTGGCCTGCGCGAACCCTGCGATCGCGAGACGGCGTGGGTGATCGACCGCGTCGTCGACGCGGCCACCGGGGCGAGCGCCAACTCCCCGACCGCTCGACTCGCACCTCCGAAGTCGCTGGCAAGCGTCGGCCACGCCGACACCATCATCGCCACGCCGGCCGATCGCACCGCGTTCGCCGCGCGAACGGGGGCGAACCTCGTCGACATGGAGTGCTGGGCGTTTGCCCAAGCGGCCATGGCGCGCGGCATGGCGTGGACCATCGTGCGCGGCGTCAGCGACGGACCGCTCGATGACATGCCGATCGAGGTGCTCGACCTCGTCGACCCCGACGGCAACCCGAAGCTCGCTGCCGCGGCGGCCGCCGTGCTGAAGTCGCCCAGCCTGGGCGCCAGGCTCATGGCGCTCCAGTCGCGCAGCACTCGCGCGCTCGCCCGCGCGCAGGCCTTGCTCACGCACATGCTCGACTCCGTCGACGGCTCGCCGGTCGCCAGCAGCGTCGAGCACCCGGCTCTCATCATGGGTGGGACCTTCGATCCGCCGCACCGACGCCATCTGGGCATGCTGATCGAAGCGTGTCGCGCGCTGTCGGCATCGAGTGCGATCATCGTGCCCGCAGCGGCGAATCCACTCAAGGACACCGGAGCGGCGCCGCAGGACGTGCGCTGGGAGATGCTCCAGGCCGCACTGCTCGATCCCGGCATGCCGCGCTCAAGCGCTGCGGTCATGGTCAGTGGCTGCGAACTCGAGCGCGGCGGCGCGAGCTACACGATCGACACGCTGCGCACGCTCCTTCCGCTGATCCCGGGCAGCGCCGAGCACGGCCCGCGCGCCGTGCGGCTCCTCATCGGCTCCGATGCGCTCATGCAGCTCGACCGCTGGCGTGACTGGCGTGCGATCCTGGACCTCGCACGACCTGCCGTGGTCATCCGGCCGCCTCACACCCCCGAGGAGGTCCGCGCGTGGCTCGCGGAGTTCTCCGATCGCTATGCCCTCGGTGACACGACCGACTGGCTGCTGCCCCTGGCCCCCGTCGACCTGAGCTCAACCGGCCTGCGCGCAGCGCTCGTCCGGGGCGAGTCGCCCGATGGGATCCTCCCCTCAGTGGCCAAGATCGCGCACCGACATCGCCTCTACCGCGCTTGACTGGCGCGCACTTGACCTAGGATGTCGGGTCCATGAGCGCCACCGGCACCGTCTCCCGCGTCAGCTTCGTCAGCCTCGGCTGCCCGAAGAACCTTGTCGACAGCGAGAAGATGCTCGGCCTGCTGCGCGCCGATGGCCTTGAACTGGTCAACGAGGACGACTCGCCCGACGCGATCGTCGTCAACACCTGCGGCTTCCTGGAGGCGAGCAAGGACGAGAGCCTGGGCGTGATCAAGGACGCCATCGCGCGCAAGGAGCGCGGCGAGCTGCAGCGGGTGGTCGTGGCCGGCTGCCTCGTGCAGCGCCACCGCGCCAAGATGCTCGAGTGGGCGCCCGGCATCGATGCGATGATCGGCGTCTTCGACCGTGACCACATCATCGAGGCCGTACGCGGCGAGCGTGCCGCCCGCGCTGGCGTGACGAAGGATGCCCCCCGCTACTGGATCTCGGGCAACGCGATCCAGGCCGCCAAGGAGCGCGGCATCGAGACCACCGGCCTGACCGTGCACGGCAAGGATGGCCAGGGGATTGGCTACTTCGAGGGCGATGAGCAGCGCTACCGCCTCACGCCGCGTCACTGGGCGTACCTGCGCGTGAGCGAGGGCTGCAACCAGCGCTGCGCGTTCTGCACGATCCCAGGGATCCGCGGCAAGATGCGCTCGAAGCCGGTCGATGCGATCGTGGCCGAGGCGAAGGGCCTCTTCCAGGATGGCGCCTTCGAGCTCAACCTGATCGGCCAGGACACGACGAGCTTCGGCATGGACATCGGCTACGACGGCGGGCTCGAGGGCATGCTCACCGCGCTCGATGCGGCCGCGAACGAACGCGGCGGCGCCTGGCTGCGCCTGATGTACGCCTACCCGTCGAACTTCACCGATTCGATGATCGACACGATCGCGCGCCTCCGCAACGTCGTGAAGTACATCGACATCCCGCTGCAGCACGGCAGCGACCGCATGCTCGAGCTCATGCGCCGCCACACGAGCGCGAAGCAGCAGCGCGACCTCGTCATGAAGCTGCGCGACCGGATCCCGGGCATGGCGATCCGCACCACGTTCATCACCGGTCACCCCGGCGAGACGCAGGAGGACCACGAGGAGCTGATGGCGTTCATCGACGAGTGCCAGTTCGACGCGGTGGGCGTCTTCAAGTACTCGCCCGAGGATGGCACCCCCAGCGGAACGATGGACAAGGATCCCGCGCTGCATGTTCCGGGCGAGATCAAGGAAGCCCGCGAGCAGGAACTCATGCTGCTCCAGCAGGAGATCGCCTTCGAGAATGCGGCGTACCTCGCCGAGCAGAAGGTGCAGTTCGACGTGCTGATCGAGGGCCCGGTCAAGGGCCGCACCGCCGGCCGTGCCACGACGGGCGTGACCAAGGGCGGCTCGCTCTTCACCGGTCGCACGTACTTCCAGGCGCCGCAGATCGACAGCCTCAGCTACATCCACAGCCGCGAGCCGCTCGTGTCTGGCGAGCTCGTGCGCTGCACCGTCATCGCCAGCGACGGCTACGACCTGGTGATGCAGCCGACCGAGGACCTCGAGCGCAGCGTGAAGCTGCCGGTGCTCGGCCGCTGAGCGCCGGGCCCGAGGGCGCTGCATGGGCTGGCTGCCAGATCTCGCCGATCCGACCTTCCGCCCCGGCTGGCGCGAGCAGGTTCGCCTGCACTGGGTCGCCAACGTCATCATGCTCAGGAGCTGGCACCACACCGTGGGCTTCATCCTGTGGAGCCTGATCGCGCTGCCGGGCTGGCTCATGTGGGCTTGGTTCTTCCTCTTCCTCGCCGCTGTGGCAGCGAAGGGTTCCCTGGCGACGGGCGCGTTCATCGCGACCACGGCGCTGGGCCTGATCCCGATCCTGGCGATCCAGCACATGGCGTTCGTGGTGGCGTTCCGCCGCCACTACGCCCCCTGCTATCGCATGGCCATGAATCGCTCCGGAACCCCGGTCTGCGAGGGCTGCGGCCACCTCTTGGACCGGCTCGCGACGGCGTGTCCCGAATGCGGCCGGGTCGCGTAGACTTCGGGACTCTCCGGACCACGCCGTGAAGATCCGCAACTTCTCCATCATCGCCCACATCGATCACGGCAAGAGCACGCTCGCCGACCGCCTCATGCAGGCCACCAAGGCCGTGAGCCAGCGCGAGGCCCGCGCGCAGATGCTCGACTCGATGGACCTTGAGCGCGAGCGCGGGATCACCATCAAGGCCAGCGCCGTCACCGTGAGCCACACCTGGAAGGGCGAGGAGTACGAGCTCAACTTCATCGACACGCCGGGCCACGTCGACTTCACCTACGAGGTCTCGCGCGCGCTCAAGGCGTGCGAGGGTGCGGTGCTCGTCGTCGACAGCACGCAGGGCGTGCAGGCGCAGACGGTCGCCAATGCGTACCTGGCGGTGGCGGGCGACCTCACGATCATCCCGGTCGTCAACAAGATCGACCTCCCGGCCGCCGCCCCCGAAAAGGTCGCCATGGAGATCGAGCAGGTCTTCGGCTTCCCGGCCGAGGAGTGCATCCTGGTCAGCGCCAAGACCGGCCAGGGCATCAACGAGCTGCTCGATGCGATCTGCGAAAAGCTCCCCGAGCCGAAGGCGCCGACCACCACCAAGCTGCGCGGCCTCGTCTTCGACGCCAAGTACGACGAGTACCGCGGCGTCGTGATGTACGTGCGCATCTTCGACGGCCATCTTCGCCAGGGCGACAAGATCCGCATGATGGGCACGGGCCGCACCTTCAGCGTGACCGAGCTCCTGCGCTACACGCCGTTCCCGCAGAAGGTCAAGGAACTGAGCCTGTCGCAGGTCGGTTCGGTGTGCGCGGGCATGAAGACCCTTGGCGATGTGCGCGTCGGCGACACCATCACGCTCGACATCGACCCGGCCGACATCGCGCTCGAGGGCTACGAAGAGCCCCGGCAAATGGTCTTCTGCGACTTCTACCCATCCAGCGCGGATGAGCAGGGCAAGAAGAGCGACTTCGAGGCCCTGCGCGAGGCGATCGAGAAGCTCCACCTGAACGATGCCAGCTTCACCTTCGAGACCCAGCACTCCGAGGCGCTCGGCTTCGGCTTCCGCTGCGGCTTCCTGGGCCTGCTGCACATGGACATCGTGCAGGAGCGGCTCGAGCGCGAGGGCGGCGTGTCGATCGTGCAGACGGCGCCGACGGTGTCGTACATCATCGACCTGAACGACGGCACCGAGCTCGAGATCCACAATCCGGCCGACCTGCCCGACCTGTCGCGGGTCAAGGCGATCCGCGAGCCGATCGTGCGCATCGAGATCATCTGCCCCAACGAGAACATCGGCGACCTGATGAAGCTCTGCGAGGCGCGCCGCGGCATCTTCCAGTCGCAGGAGATGATCAGCGAGAGCCGCCAGATCCTGAAGTACGAGATCCCGCTCGCCGAGATCATCTACGACTTCTACGACAAGCTGAAGTCGGTCACCCGCGGCTACGGCACGATGGACTACCAGATCACCTGCTACCGCGAGGATCGCCTGGTGAAGGTGCAGATCCTGGTCAACGCCGAGCCGGTCGAGGCGCTGAGCCTGATCTGCCACCGCGACAACGCCGAGCAGCGCTCGCGTGTCATCCTGGGCAAGCTCAAGGACCAGATCGACCGCCACCAGTTCGAGATCCCGCTCCAGGCGGCGATCGGCGGCAAGATCA
>CAIYOC010000253.1 GCA_903927725.1 uncultured bacterium
GGCACGGTGTGCGACCATCGGAGGCGGGTGCCAGCCCCGCCGAGCGACGCAGGAGGAGCGCGCGCGGAGCCGGGTGCAGCGCGCGCGTCCGCGCGGCTGGAACCCGAGGTCGCGGGAGGACGAGCGCAAGGAAGCAACGCCGATGAGCGCGGGTTCAGCGCGCGTCCGCGCAGCCGGGACCCGAGGAAGCGGTAGGGTGAGCGCGTGCGATCACGGGCGCGGATGACCGCGCGGCGTGGTTCAATGCGCGGATGGACCCGCAGCCGAAGCGGCCAGGCTTCCTCAGCCTGCCCACCATGCTCCACGAGAACGCGTACATCGCGTTCGTCTTCTTCTCGTGCTGCGACATCGTGCTGACCTGGGTCATCCTCCGCAAGGGCGGCACCGAGGTGAACCCGATCGCGGCCGTCGTGATCAACGACTGGGGCCTGCCGGGGGCGGTCGCCTTCAAGTTCAGCCTCACGCTGTTCGTGATCGTGCTGTGCGAGGTCATCTCGCGCATCAGGCCACGGACCGGCCGGGCGCTGGCGATCGCCTCAGTGCTCGTGTCCGCCTCGCCGGTCGTGTGGTCGGGTGTGCTGCTCACGCGGCATGCCCTCGAACCCGATGATCCGACCGCTGCGTCGTCCGTCCAGGCCATGCCGACCGAGACGTCGACGGCGCAGCCGAACATCATCGTCATCCTCGCAGACGACCTCGGCTGGGGCGAGGTGTCCTGCCAGGGCCAGAGACGATTCCAGACACCGGCGATCGATCGGCTGGCCGCGACCGGCGTGCGATGCACACAGGGGTATGCAGGAAGCACGGTCTGCGCACCCAGTCGTTGCGCACTGTTGACGGGCCTTCACATGGGGCACGCCGATGTGCGCGACAACGTGGAGCGTCCGAATCCATCGAAGGACGAGTTCGGCGGCCAGGCACCGCTCGCAGCTTCTGCCGAAACGCTTGGTGAGCGCCTGCAGCGCGCGGGCTACGAGACGGCGTTCATCGGCAAGTGGGGTCTCGGCACCACTGGCAGCGAGGGCGATCCGCTCTCGCAGGGCTTTGATCGTTTCTACGGCTACCTCTGCCAGCGTCACGCGCACAACCTGTACCCCACGCACCTCATCCGCGACCGTGAGCGCGTGGAGCTTCCAGGGAACGATCCATCGACACGAGCCGAGTCGCTCTACGCGCCGGATCTGATGGCCGAAGAAGCGGCCTCGTTCATCGTGGCCCCGCGCGAGGTGCCGTTCCTGCTCGTGTTCGCGAGTCCGCTGCCGCATCTGGCGCTGCAGGCACCTGCTGATGCCGTGACGCATCATGCGGTCGCCGACGATCCTCCGTACGAGGGCGGCAAGGGCTACCTGCCTTGCACCGCGCCGCGGGCCACCTACGCGGCGATGGTCACACGCCTCGATGACCACGTCGCACGCATCGAGCAGGCCCTGCGGCGATCGGGGCAGTGGGAGCGCACGATCGTCGTGTTCACGAGCGACAACGGCAGCACGTTCGCGATCGGTGGATACGACCCAGCCTGGTTCGAGGGCACGGGTGGCTTGCGTGGGCACAAGACCAATCTGCACGAGGGCGGCATCCGTGTGCCGTTCATCATGCGATGGCCGGGGGTCATCGCTGGAGGCTCGGTGCTCGATGTGCCCGTGGCGGGCTGGGACATCGCGCCGACGCTGTGTGCCGCCGCCGGGTTAGCCGTGGCTTCTGGCCGTGCTGATGGGATCGATCTCCGCCCGTGGCTCGAAGCCGCCGGGCGGCAGGATGCACCGCGACCGCCGGAGCGAGAGCTCTACTGGGAGTTCGCCAGCAGCGGCGGCCAGCGCGCGATGCGGCTCGGCGCGTGGAAGGCCGTGCAGAAGGACGTGCGCAAGGATCCTGATGGACCCATCGCGCTCTACGACCTGGAAAAGGATCCCGCTGAGTCGAGCGATGTCTCGTCGCAGCATGCCGAGCTCGTGAGCGAGTTCAGGCAGCGCATGATGCGTGCACGAACGACCGCGCGCGATGCATCGTGCGACCTTCCGTGGGGCGACCCTGCGCGGCTCGATCCACGCTGAGCCTCGCCGACAGTCACCGCCGGTTGCGGATCTCGCGCTCGATCGCGTCGGCGTCCTTCTCGATGTGCGCGCTCAGGTTCGCGCGGCCCGACGGCGTGACGAGGATGTCATCCTCGATCCGCACCCCGAAGCGCTCGGCCGGCAGGTAGATGCCGGGCTCGATCGTGATCACCGCACCGGCCTTGAGCGGCTCGTTGGGGGTGATGTCGTGCACCTCGAGCCCCAGGTGGTGGCCGATGCCGTGGATGAAGAAGTCGCCGAAGCCGGCCTTCGTGATCACGTCGCGCGCGGCCTGGTCGACCTGGCCGAAGGTGGCGCCCGGGCGCACCGCCGCGATTGCGGCAAGCTGGGACTTCAGAACGATGTCGTAGACCTCGCGCTGGCGCTTGGTGAAGCGGCCATCCACGGGATAGGTGCGCGTGATGTCGGCGGCGTAGCCCGCGAATTGCGCACCCGAGTCGAGCACCACCACATCGCCGGCCACGAGGGGCGCATTGTTGGCGCGGTAGTGGAGCACCGTGCCGTTCATCCCGGTGCCCGCGATCGTGCCGTAGGCCGGGCCGCGCGAGCCGTGGCTGCGGTAGGCGTGTTCGGCAGCCTCCTGGATCTCGAACTCGGTGATGCCGGGGCGGATCGTCGAGAGCACGGCCTCGTAGCCTTCTGCCGTGATGTCGATGGCGCGCTGCATGAGCGCCTGCTCGGCGGGGCTCTTCACCGCACGCAGTCGAGCAATGATCTCGGTACCGTCGTGGATCGCGCACGCAGGGATGCGCGAGGCGACTTCGCGATAGACCGCCAGGTCGGGCGAGACCGGCGCGGTGTGCGCGGCGAAGGGGTGCAGGCACGTCAGGCTCTTGGCGCGCTTGGCGCTGTCCAGCATCCAGCGGGGAAACGCGTTGGTGCGGAAGATCGTCGCGATGCCGTAGCGGCCCTTGAGCGGGCTCGCGATCTCCTCGCGCAGGCCGTCCCACTTCTCGAGTTCGGGGTCGAGGGGCTTGAGAAAGAGCTGCACGCGTCGATTCGCGACAGGATGTCCGGGATCGAGCAGCAGCATCGCACCCGGTTCATCCGAGATGCCAGTGAGCCATTCGAAGTGCGGATGCGCACGGAAGTGGCTGAAGTGGCCGCCCTGCTCGTTCCCTGCGAAGACCACGGCCACGCTCGAGCCGAGCGCCTTCATCACGCGTTCGCGCCGTGCGGCGTGCTCGGTGACGGGGATCGCCATGGGAGCGGTCTCCGTGCGGGCGCTGGTGGTGCGGGGAGTCCGGGTCGACGTCGTGCGCTTGGCCATGGGCCTATGGTAGATGCGCGCCGACGCGTACCATCGCCCGCCGAGGACCACCATGGCAAGCAACAAGATGTCCGGCAGCCTGAACCACGCGATGATCGATGGCACCGAGGCCAAGGCCGCGCAGGCGATGGCCGATCGTTTCGGCGAGCCCGGCTACGACGACATCACCAAGGTCTACATCGCTCAGAACTACGCGGGCTACACCGAGGAGAACCAGGAGACCTGGCGCATCCTGTATGACCGCCAGATGGCCTACCTCGCCGACCACGCGAGCGACGTCTACCTGTGCGGCGCCCGCAGCATCAACCTTGTGCGTGACCACATCCCGTACCTCGAAGGTCCCAAGAGCGTGAACACGTTCCTGCAACGGCTGACCGGCTGGCAGAGCCGTGCCGTGCCGGGCTACCTGCCTGCGAAGGCTTTCTTCGCGTGCCTTGCTCGCCGCGAGTTCCCGACCACCATCGTGATTCGGCCGAAGGAATCGATCGACTACCTGCCCGAACCGGACATCTTCCATGACATCTTCGGCCACGTGCCGCTGCATGCCGACCCGACGTTCGCCGACTTTCTGCAGACCTACGGCAAGGCCGCGCTGCTCACGAACGATCCCGTGCACACCGACCGCCTGGCACGGCTCTTCTGA
>CAIYOC010000254.1 GCA_903927725.1 uncultured bacterium
CACCGCTCTTCGAGGATCTGGCGGCCTTTGACCTTCGGCTGCAGCCAGCCTCGCCCGGCGTTGATGCCGGCAGCAGCTCGCTGATCCCGGCGGGCATCACGGTCGATCACGATGGCCTGCCGCGCCGCGTGGACATCGAATCGACCCCCGACACGGGCGTGGGGGCGCCGGTCGTGGACATGGGTGCATTCGAGACCCAGGCACCGCCGCCGCCGGCCTGCACGGCCGATGTCAACGCCGACGGCACCGTCGATGGTGCCGACCTTGGGCTCCTCGTGGGCAACTGGGGCGGCAGCGGCGCGGGGGACATCGATGCCAACGGCTCGGTGGACGGTGCCGACCTCGGTCTGCTCCTGAGTGGCTGGGGCGCCTGCCCCTGAACGATCGGGGCGTAGCATCGGGCGCATGTGGCTCGAACTGGCTGAACGACTCCTCGGGGTGAGGAAGCTCCGCGCGCTTGAACGCGCGGCGCGCGTCAGCGGCCAGGCCACCATCTTCCATGGACTGCTCAAGGAAGGCCGCCGCACGCTCGACGTGACCGGCAGCATGGCCGAGGCGATGCCAACGACCGGTCCGGTCGTCGTGGTGGCCAACCACGCCTTCGGGCTGTGGGATCCGTGCGCGATGTGCGCCCTGGTCGCCGAGCATCGACAGGACCTGCGCATGATGGCCAATGAGCGCCTGATGAACGTGGACACGCTGCGGCCCTGGCTGATCGGTGTCGACGTGATGGGCGGCCCGAACGCCCGCGCCACCAACATGCGTGCGCTCCTCGAGGCCATGCATTGGCTTGCCGATGGCCACGTGCTGTGCCTGTTCCCGGCGGGGCAGGTGAGCCACCGCACCAAGGATCGCCCCGTGAGCGTGGACCCGCCCTGGTCGCCCAACGTCGGCCGCTTGATGATGAAGCACAAGGCGACCGTCGTGCCCATGTGGTTCGAAGGCGAGAACTCGCCATGGTTCCACCGGCTCGGCATGGTCCATCCGATCCTGCGCACCGCGCAGATCCCGCGCGAGGCCGTGAAGCAGTTCGGGCAGCCGCTGCGCATGAGCATCGGCCGGCCGATCCCGCACGAGCGCATGGAGCGCTTCGGCGATGCGCAGAGCGTGACCGACTACCTGCGCGTGCGCTGCGAGATGCTCGGGCGCGACTTGCGGCAGCGCACGGTCAAGGCGCCCGCGCTCGGGCCTCAGGAGCCGCTCATCGAGCGCGCGCTGCACGGTCCCGATGCGCTGGAAGAGGAACTTCGCGCCTTGCCGGGCACGGAGCTCTATCACAGCGAAGGCCCGTACGACATCTACTGCGCGCGCGCATCCCTGATCCCGCGAGTGCTGCACGAGATCGGTCGCCTGCGCGAGGTGACCTTCCGCGCCGTGGGCGAGGGCAGCGGCCGCGCGATCGACCTGGACCAGTACGACGGCCAGTACCGGCACCTCTTCATCTGGCAGCGCGAACGGCGCGAACTCGTGGGGGCCTACCGGCTCGGCGTGGCGCGCGAGCTCATGGCAGCGTCAGGAATCAAGGGTCTCTACCTCTCGAACCACTTCGAGTTCGCGCCCGAGCTCCTGCCTCGGCTCGAGGATTCGCTCGAGATGGGCCGCGCCTGGGTCCGCGCGGAGTACCAGCGCCAGCCGCTGCCGCTCTTCCTGCTCTGGCGGGGGATCGCGCTCTTCATCGCGCGCCATCCCCGCATCGGCTCGCTGTTCGGCACCGTCAGCGTGAGCGACGATTTCCAGTTGGCGAGCAAGCACGTGATCGTGGCGTTCCTTCACGCCACGCGCCGCGCGGACGAACTTGCCGAGCTCGTGCAGGCCAAGGATCCGCCCACGGACTTCGGTGCCGACCACGGCGATCCCGACAGCTGGCGGCAGTCGCTCGGCCAGGTGGCCGAGCTCGAGCACCTGGTCAAGGAAGTCGAGGAAGGGCGCCGCACGGTGCCGGTCCTGATCCGCCAGTACCTGAAGATGGAGGCGCGCGTGCTGGCGTTCAACGTCGACAAGGACTTCGGCAACGTCGTCGATGTCCTGATGTGGATGGATGTGCCCGCGATCCCCGAGCGCATGATGCGGATCTACATGGGCCAGAAGGCGATGGACGAGTACCTCGCTTTCCAGGCCGCGCGGCGGGAGTAGCCTGTGGCCATGCATCAGGACTTGGCGTGCGGCCGGCCGCCCCAACAGAGCGTGATCCGAATCGGGCATGATGCGGTCGATGCCGTGCGGCAGGCGCTCATGTCCCGACCCGCGGGCGGACCCGTCGCGATCGTCGCCGATCAGGCGGTCGTCGCGCTCGCTGGGCGCATCGGTCACGGGCTGCAGGGCCTGGGCATCGATGCACGCCTCTGCACGATGGTTGCCGAGGAACGCACGAAGTCATTCGAGACCGTTGGATCGCTGGCTGCGCAACTCCTCGCCCATGGCGTCACGCGCGCTGGTGTGGTGATTGCCGTGGGCGGCGGCATCGTGGGCGACACGGCGGGCTTCCTCGCCGCCACGTACATGCGCGGCCTGCGGTGCATCCAGGTGCCGACCACGCTGCTCGCCATGGTCGATGCTGCGATCGGGGGGAAGACGGCGGTCAACGTGGTGCTGCGCGATGGGAGCCTGGCGAAGAATGCGGTCGGTGCCTTCGCGATGCCCGAGCTCGTCGTGTGCGACCCTGCCACACTCGTCACCTTGCCGCCTCGCGAGATGCAGTGCGGCTTGGCCGAGTGCGTGAAGCACGCGCTGCTTGCCGATGCCGGATTGGCCGAATGGTTGGCCGCCAACGCGATGGCGGTCGTGGGCAAGGACACCGCGGCGATCGCCGGACTGGTCGCCCGGGCAGCGGCAGTGAAGGTGGCCATCGTCGATCGTGACCCGACCGAACAGGGGGAACGGGCGCTCCTGAACCTTGGGCACACCTACGCCCACGCCATCGAAGCCCGCCACGACGACCGCATCAAGCATGGCGAGGCCGTGGCGATCGGCCTCGTCGCGGCGATGACCGTGGCCAGCCGACTCGGTCGCGTCCGGCACGCGCAGGTCGAGTCCCTGCAAGCGCTTCTGGAGCGTGTCGGGCTGCCGACGAGGCTGCAGGACCTGGTTCCGTCGCCGGACTCGGCCGCCACGCTTCGGCGGTGCATGGAGCTCGACAAGAAGCGCGCCGGCAAGGGATTGGTGCTCGTTCTGCCGGAAGGACCGGTCGGCTCCGGCCTGGTCGAAGCCCCGCCCGAAGAGGCCGTGATGGCCGGATGGTCGGCCGTCGGGGCGGCGTGATCGCGCCCTGATTCCCCGGGCGATTGCTGCCTCATCCCGTGCAACCTGCGTTACAGTTCTCCCACCTCGCTCAACGCCGTGCAGGATGCATGGCCGTGCGATGGTGGAGGCCTCTGGAGCAAGGATGCGCGTTTCGGCCATTGTCAATCAGAAAGGCGGCTGTGGAAAAACCACCACGGCCGTGAACCTCGCTGCGGTGCTCGCCTCGCAGGGTGTGCGCGTGCTGCTGGTCGATCTCGATCCGCAGTCGCACTGCGCGGTCTCGCTCGGCGTGCCGGCAGACCGCATCCAGCACTGCGTCGGTGATGTGCTCGAGCAGGGGGCTGGGTCGCCGCTCGTGCAGTCGGGCCTGCTGTGGGAGCCGGTCAAGGGCGTCTGGCTCGCGCCCAGCCACCTGCGCATGTCGCGCCTCGAGTCGAGCGGTCCGCTGCTGCGCGCGAACGATCGCGACCGCCGGCTCTCGAAGCTGCTCGATGTCATGGCCCCACGCTTCGACTGGTGCCTGATCGATTGTCCGCCGACCGCGGGGTTGCTCACGTTCAATGCGGTGCGTGCCTGCGACGAGCTCATCGTGCCGGTCGAGACCGGGTTCCTCGCGCTCAAGGGCGCCGAGAGCCAGGTGGCGCTGCTTGATGCGGCCGTTGCGCGCATGGAACGCGCGGTCACGCTGCGCATCCTGCCGACGATGCACCGCGACGGCACCAACCTGAGCGCGGACATCCTCGGCGCGCTACAGCGCAAGTTCCCCGGGCGTGTCGCGCCGCGCGCGATCCGTCACCACGAAGTGTTCCGCGAGGCCGTCTCGTTCGGCCAGCCCATCACCGAGTTCGCGCCCTCAAGCGATGCCGCCGCCGAGTTCCGCTCGCTTGCCGCGTGGCTGGTCGAGTCGCCGCCGGCGGTGCAGCGCACGCAGGAAGCATGGGCGCAGCGCGCGGCGCGCGCCATGGACGAGAGCCCCGAGCCCGAGTACGAGGCGATCAGCGAGGCCTTGCCCGCATCGGCGCGCCAAGCTCCGCAGGTCAGCGCTCGAGCGTTGGACGTGGTCGAACGCATGCGATCGCTGCGGGCCGTGGATGCCGCAGCTGTGCCGCAGGAGGCCAAGCCATGAGCACGCGATCGACCTACCAGGATCTGGCGGCGCACTTCATGGGCGCGACCGAGCCGGCCGCGCCGATCGGCGCAGGCACCTCGCCACGGCTTCCCGATGCCGCCGTGCTGGTCGCGCTCTGCGGCAACTTGCCGTCGATGTCCGGCATCTGGCTCGCGCAGCTCGCCGAGCGACTGGCCCGGACCGATGGCCCCACCGGTCTCGTGCGGTTCGATGACCAGCGCATGCGGGTGGATCTCTTCCACGCCGAAGGTCGCAGCGTGGCGGTGGCGGAGCAGGGGCTGCCCGATGCATGCCGCGTGGTCCGGCGTTGGATCGTGTCCTTGCCCGATGGTTACGCCGCCGGCGATTGCGTGATTCCCTCGACCGAACTGGTGCTGCTTACCGGCTGTGACGAGGCGGCCAAGGCCGCTGCGCGCGTGAAGCTGCAGGAGCTCTCGTCCAAACTCGAGACCGTTCCCGTCACCGGGCGGCCCGTGCATGTGGTGACGGTCGCCGCGTCGCAGGAAGTCGGTGCTGCGGCTGCGGGGGGGCTCAGCCAGTGGGCGGATGGCCAGCTCGCCACGCCCGTGCGCTGGTGCGGCTCGATCGAGCGCGTCGATCGGCTCGAGGGTGTGGTCACCGCCGAGATCCGATCGCGCACGCGTGCTGACTTCACCCTGGTCGCCACGCAACTCTGCGATGCGCTCCGCGCCGTGGCCTCTCGCTTCGATGAGCCCGCACTGATCGATCCTCCCATCCAACGCCCGGTCGACTTGCCCCGAACCGTCACCCCGCCGTCCAAGGAGCCCGCCATGGCCACTGCGCCCGCCTACGTCGATCCCGATCTCGCCGCCCAGCGCTCCGCGCGCGTCGATGCACCCCGCAGCAGCCTCCTTGCGTGGTTCCCCGAGTTCGTCGGCCTGCGCATCCGCCCGGCCAACGCCTCGCAGGTCGAGCTCGCCATCGACATGCACGGTCGACTGCATCTCTTGAGCACCGATGCCAGCACGCGCGACCTGCGTGTGGCCCGCAGCTGGTGCACCTCGAACTGGTCCTTGCTCAGCTCGGCCGTGGTCGACCTGAAGGATGTCTCGGTTCCCGAGATGGTCGATCACCTGGTGCTCGACGAAGCGCGGCTGGCGGTACCGCTCCACGGATCCGGCATCCTGCTCCACGTTGGCGTCGAGGTGGCCGGCCAGCGGCGCCGCATCGACCTGAACGACGAGCAGAGTGCGGGCCTGTCGGCCTGATCCGCCCGCTCACGCCAGGCACGTGGCCCGCAAGGTGCGGTCCCACGCGGCCCACGCGAAGCTTTCACGCTCGGCGTCCGTCCAGCCCGTGCCGGCAAGTCCGGCATCCAGAGCATCGAACTGATCCGGCGCGCGCACGCCGGTGGGCACCTGCATCGGCGTGAAGCCGCCATCGAGATCGCTGCCCAAGCAGCACCGCTCGCGCCCCGCGATCGATCCGACGCGCCCAACGTGGGCCAGAGCATCATGGAGCGTCGCCTCGCGTCCGTGCGCGAGGAACGAGCCGTAGAGGTTCAGCCCGATCACGCCGCCGCGCGCGGCGATCACGGCGATCTGGTCGTCGCGCAGGTGGCGTTGGCGCTCGTCGGCGAGGGCGCGGCAATTGCTGTGGCTGGCCACGACGGTCCGCGGCGAACACGCCAGCAGGTCATCAAACGCTGCATCCGCGAGATGGCTCGCGTCGTGAAGCACGCGGTGCTCATCGAGCGCCGCCACGGTCTCGCGGCCAAGTGCGGTGAGCCCACCGTGCGCTGCGTTGCCGCCGGCATGGCGCGAGCCGAGCGCCCACGTCAGGCCGACCACACGAACGCCTCGCGCATGCCACCACGACACGTCCTCGGGCGAGCGGATGGGATCAGCGCCCTCCATGAGCAGGACCACGCGCAACGGTGCCTGCACGTCAAGGTCTGCAGCCGTGCGCACGATGTGCAGATGCCCCCCGCGCTCCATCGCCTCGTACCACTCAAGCTGCCTCACGCCGGCGGCGAAGGCGCTCTCGGCATCGTCCGCGTCGTAGCCCCACGGCGTGCCGGCGCCCTCAGGGCCGCGCTCCGTGAAGATCGTGCCGAGCACCGTCGTCACGCGTCCGCGCGCGAGCGCAGGCAGGCTCACGCAGCGCGCCGCGGGGTCGGCCACCTCGGCGAGCAGGTCGTGGCCATGCAGCGCGAGGTACGCAAGATCAAGGTGGCCATCGCACCAGCGGGTCGGTCGAAGCATGATGCAAGGCTATCGAGCGCTCGCGCTACAGTCCGTGCATGGATGCGGCCGCCCAGCCAAACCTTGATGCGCGGCTCTCGCCACGCGAGCGGTGCACATCGCTCGTCATCGGGCTCGTGGCCGCAGCTCCCGTGGTGGTGGCTGCCTTCCTGCGCGCCGATCCATCGGGCCTTGGCACGCACGTGCAGCTGGGGATGCCGACCTGCACCTGGCCGACGGCCATGGGCATCACCTGTCCATCCTGCGGGATGACGACCGCTTTCGCACATGCAGCGGCTGGCGATCTGCTGGCCTCGCTCCGCACGCAGCCGATGGGATTCCTGCTGGCGGTCGTCGCGACCGCGGCGGCGATCCTCGGGTTGCTTGGAGCGGTGACGGGGAGTCGGCTAGGCTATTGGCTCTGCCGGAGCCCCGGCCGGATGGGGTGGTGGACCTTCGGCTCCATCGCCTTCGCCTCGTGGCTCCTCACGACCGCTCGCCTGAAGGGATGGATCTGACCGTGCTGCGACCGCTGGCCATCGTCACCCTCTGCCTCGCGTGCCTGCCCCTGGGAGGCTGCTGGGTCTTCGGCGTGGCGAGCGCCGTGGGCGACAACATCGAGTCGCTCAAGAAGATCGAGGTCTTGGCGAAGTACGACGGCCTCGAGAACCGGACCGTGGCCGTACTGCTGCAGGTCGACATGCAGACCGCGTACGAGCATCCGACGGCGATGGCCAACGTCGCACTGAACCTTGCGTTCACGCTGCGCAAGAACGTGCACGGCGTGCGAGTGCTCGACCCGACCGTGGCGCTTGCGTGGCAGCACCAGAATCCGTCCTGGCCTGCGATGCCGCTGGGCAAGATCGCGCAGGAACTCGATGTCGAGCGGCTCGTGGTGGTGGACCTCTACGAGTACCGGCTGAATCCGCCCGGCAATCGCTGGCTGTGGGACGGCCTCGCCGCCGCGAACGTCGGCATCGTCGAGCACGATGGCCTCGATCCCGATGCCTACGCCGCCGAGTTCAACATCATGGGCAAGTTTCCCGACCTGGAGAACCTCGGTCGCGAGAGCGCGACCGAGCGCAGCGTTGAGCTGGGACTGCAGAAGGTCTTCGTCGAGAAGGCCGGCTGGCTCTTCTACGACCACCTCGAGGACAAGTACCCGGACCGCGCGCGATGATGCGTCGCTCGATCGCCATCCTCCTGCTTGCCGCACCGTGCCTGTCGGCGGCGTGCAACATCATCATCCCGGCGACCTACATCATCGAGGGTCCACCGAAGGAGCCCGCGGTCTTCGAATTGCCCGAGAAGCGAACGCTGGTCTTCATCGATGACCCGAAGAATCGCATGACGCGCGTGGCGCTGCGGGCGGAGGTCGCGGACCGCGCCGAGCGACTGCTGTTCGATGAGGGCAAGGTGACCGAGCTGGTCAGCTGCGCCGATGCCATCCAGCTGGCGCGCCGGAGCGATGCGCAGGGCAACCGTGCCAGCATCGAGTCGATCGGCCGTGCGATGAACGTCCAGCAGGTGATCTACGTCGTCGTCGACCGCTTCACGCTGAGCGTGGATGGCGCGAGCCCGCGCCCTGGCGCCACCGTGCGTGTGAAGGTGCTCGACCTCGAGGACCAGACCCGCATCTTCCCTGGCGACGACAACGGCCACCTGGTCGAGGCCGAGCTGCGTGAACCACCGCAGTCGATGTACGTCTCGACGTCCGGGCGTCGCCAGATCGAGGACCAGCTCGCCATGCAGCTGGCCACCGACATCGCCGAGCTCTTCTACGAGCACGAGGATCGGCCGCTCGGCGGCTCGCTCCAGGCGCCCCGCCAGCGTGCGCAGGATCGGTAGTGACGCTGCACCTCGTCGATCTCGGGACTCCCGGCTCGGTCCGCCCCACGCGGTTGCGGTCGATCGTCGAATCGTTGAACGCGCAGTCGGTCGATCCTGAGCGCATCGTGGCGGTGGGCACTGCCACGGAGCACGCACGCACGGCTGGTCTTGATGCCGGCCGCCTCATCGGGGGCCGTCCTAGCGCGCGGCGTCTGGCCCGCTGGACCCACGGTCATGGCCGCGTGGTGGCTTGGGGCGAGTGGCCTCTCGGCGTTCCCGATGGCGTGGCGTGGGCAGAACGGGCCCCAACGTCGTGGCGTGCAGCGTCGCCATCGTCGTGGAGCCCCGGCCCGGGTGCGCCGCTGGTGCTCTGGTGTGGTGAGCCGGCCACATCGATCTGCGGGCTTGCAGCGGTCGAGGTGATTGCAAGACTGGCGCTGCTCGGCTGCACGGCGCGCGTGGTCGTCGCGCCGTGTGCAGCCCGCCTGGATCGCGCGCGGGCGCTGGCTCACGACATGCATCTGGACGATGCGCTCATCGTGCTGGAGGACCACGCTGCACTCGCCACCGTCGCCGCGTGCGCGGCCATCGCCGTGGCCGCTCCGACCATCGATGGTTCGTGCACCCACGCCACGCAGGTCGGCGTACCCGAGTGCCTCGCGGCCTTCGCAGCCGCCGGTACTGCCTGCCTCGCGCAACATGGATCAGCGAGTGAATCGTGGGTGCTGAAGCCGCAGGGACCGGGTGGCAACGAGCTCGCCTTGTGCCTGGCCCGGATGCTTGCTTCGACTGGCGAACTGGCCGATGCCGGTACGCAGGCGCGTGCTGTGGCCACTGAGCTTCGTGATTCCCCGGTGACGGCGTGAGTCCGCGCGTCAGCCCGCGAGGAACGCCTCGACGGCGCCCCTGTAGAGCCACTTGAGCTTCGCGCGATCCAGGCCGACGCCGCGGATCCCCGGGGCGTCCAGGGGACCGTGCCGGACGGGATCGACCATGGCCAGGTCAGGGTCGCTGATCGGGCTTGGCCCGCTCCAGGACGTCTCCCAGAACGAACGCAGCGTCCAGTATCGGCTGGCGTAGAGCTCGAACGCCTCTCGCTCGTCGCTGGCCTTGGCCGCCATCTCTGACTTGCCGTCCATGGCCACCAGGTGGTCATCGCTCGTCACGGTGTCGCTGCCGAACATGATGCGTGTGCGGTGGCGCTCGAGGAACGCGATGAGTTCGTCGCGCGGGTGTTGCGACAGCTCGCGCACCATCCACTTCGTTGCACTGGTGTCGAGCCAGAGGTTGGCGTGGCGCGAGAGCAGGGCATCCAGGAACGCCAGGTCCTCGGGCCAGCCGCCCATGTGCGCCACCAGCGTGGGCACGCGCCAGCGCTCGAGCATGGCCTCGAGCGGCTCGTAGTGCGAGCGCTTGGTGCCGTAGACCGTGCTGTCTCTGTACCGCGTCGCAAACCACGTATCGGGGTCGGCGCAATGCACCATGAAGCGCATGCCGAGCGATGCTGCGAGGTCGGCGGCATCCACGCGTGCAGCTGCTCCGAGGCCGAGCGAGCCGGGGCTGCCAGCCTCGATTGCGATGTCAGTCGCGCGTGGTGCTGCCCAGAATTTGACGGTGCGCACGCCTTCGCGGTGGAACGAGC
>CAIYOC010000255.1 GCA_903927725.1 uncultured bacterium
ACTGGGGTACCGACATCTTCGGGCCGCCGCCCGAGGCGCTGACGGTCCAGTGACCAAGCGTCCATGTGCAACCGATCCCGGACCTGCACCTGGCCGTACGGTGGCGACAGACCACTCGAGCATTCCTCATGACGAGCACCGACACCCAGCCTCGCCGCCTCGCCGAGCCGACCGTGCCCGTGGTGTTCGGCATGCTTGCGCTGCTCGGCGTACTGGGGCTCGCGGTCTTCTACGACTTCCTCCGTCAGCAGGTTGCATTCGCCGTCAGCCAGCCATCCGATTGGGGCCACACCCTCATCATCCCTGCGGTCGGCGCGTACTTCGTGTGGCTCCGTCGTGGTGAACTGTTGGCCGAACCGTTCAGCCCGTTCTGGCCTGCACTGGCGGTCCTGCTGGCCGGCGTGGCTTGGTACGCGCTCTGTGTGATCGGTCCGAAGCCGCTCTTCCACCACAACCTGCAGGCGGCGGGGGTGACGCTTGCCTTGGTCGGTGCGGCGTGGACGATTCTCGGCACGCGTGCCATGCGCGTGCTCTGGTTCCCCCTGCTCTACGTCTGCATCTTCAGCCAGACGCTTTCCGAGCGGATGCTCTCGAAGGTGACGTTCCTGCTTCAGGATCTCGCGGCGCTCGGCGCGTACGGGTTGCTGCTGGTGCTGGGGCTCGATGCGGACCGCAGCGGCAACACGATCACGGTGATCAGCGAGGGAGTGTCGCACCCACTCAACGTCGCCGAAGCCTGCAGCGGCATGCGCATGGTGGTGGCCTTCACCGCACTGGGCACGTTCCTCGCCTATACGCAGATGCACGGTCTCGTGCAGCGCACTCTCATGGTGCTCTCAGCCATCCCGGTCGCGGTGGCCGTCAACATCCTTCGCATCGTCACGCTCGGCGTGCTCTCGCTGGCCGATTCCAACTTCGCCACCGGCGAGTTCCACCACTTCGTGGGCCTCGTGTGGATGCTTCCCGGCCTGCTGCTCTTCCTGGGCGTGCAATGGGTGATCAACAACGTGATGGTCGATGACCGGGGGGCGCTTCGTGCGGTTTGACCCACGATGCACCTTCGCCTACGCAGCCGTCTGCCTCACGCTGGCCGGCAGTGCGCTCGGCTTCAGGGCGGCGATCGAGCAGCTCAACGTCTACCTGCGCAAGGAAGCGGTGCCCCTGCGCGAGTCCCTCGACAGCATCCCGGTGGTGCTGGGACAGTGGGAACGCTCCGGAGAGGACGTGCGGTACGGCGCCGATGTCGAGACCGAGCTCGGCACGAAGCAATACCTGCTCCGGACCTATGAACGCCAAGGGGATCAAGGCCGCGAGCGGGTGCAGCTCCACATCGCGTACTACACGGGCCTCATCGACACGGTTCCACACGTCCCCGAGCGCTGCTGGGGTGCCGCCGGCATGATCATGACCGAGCAGCCGCATGAGGTGGCGCTGAAGGTGGATGCTGCGGGCTGGTCGATCGGCGAGGCGCGCAATGCGGCCACCGGCGAGCCGTACCCGACCGCCACGGTGCGGGATCCGGTCACCCGCAAGGAACAGCTCGTTCACCTGCCTCTTGGCGACTGGGTGGCCAGCGTGACGGAGTTCCAGGAGCAAGGCGACACCAGGCATCGCGTGCTCGGCGGCTACTTCTTCGTCGCCAATGGCCGCATGACGAGTTCGCCGTACCAGGTGCGCAACCTGGCGTTCGATCTCACCGACAGGTACGCGTACTACTGCAAGGTGCAGTGCACGATGGTGCTGCCGTCCGACGGCGCCACCGACGAGGCCTTCTCCGATGCGGCCGGCGATCTGGTTCGCCTGGCCATGCCCGACATCATGCGGTGCCTGCCCGACTGGCCGTCCTGGGAGGGCGGCTCCGGTGGCACCACTCCCACGCCCAAGGCAGGATGAGAGACAACCATGGCACGCAAGCTCAATCGTAAGTTCGTCATCATCGTCGGCGGAGTGACCCTGACGGCGGTCGTCGGAGTGGGCGGCATCGCAGCATGGCGCATGTCCAGTGCGCCCGAACGCAATGTGGCGATGGGTGATGCAGCGCTGAAGGCCGGGCGCATCAACGAAGCTGTCGAGCGATTCGGCCGCGCCGCCAACAAGCGGCCCGATCGCGCCGAGTACTGGAAGAAGTACGTCAGTGCGCTCGGACAGCAGCCGACCAACACGACGCAGGCCGGCATGCAGAATTTCTTCCAGCTGCTCGGTGGCCGCGCGAAGCTGGCGGAGTCCGATCCGACCGATGTCGCTGCGCTGGCGGACTACCTCGATCAGCTTGGCGGAACGAATCCTGCCGACGTGGTCCTGGCGTGCACGCGCATGGCACCGCTCTATGCCAAGTACCCGAAGCAGGCGGCCATGCTCGAAGCGGCGTCGCTCTCGGCCACGCTGCGGCAGTGGGAATCCAAGCGCGCAGGCATCGATGATGCGGAGCGCAAGCTGCTGGACCTCGCACGCGCACCGGAATCGGGCATGGACCCATGGCTCGGACTGGTCGAGTACGCCAGTTCGCGCCTGGATGCGGCACGGCGTGCCGGCATCGCAGCCGACATCACGCGCTGGAACGAATTGCTCGATGGCTATCTCGCGCAGGCCATCGCTGCCAACCCCGACGCGCCTCGGCTCCAGATCGCCCTGGTCCTCAAGGTGTTCGGGACCGATCGCGAGCAGCGACGGACCGCTGCCCAGGCCCAGTCGCCCGCGGCGTTCGATGCTGTGCTCGCCATGGCGGCCCGCCAGTTGCCGAGCCTCGAACCCATCGATGTCTCCAACCTCCTGAAGATCGGGCGACTGCTTGGACCGGTTCAGCGTGACCGTTCGGTCGAGCTCGCGCAGGATTGGCTCGCCAAGCACCCCGAGCAGCCCCAAGTCATGGCCGACCTGGCAACGGTGCTCCAGGAGTCGGATCGCCAGGCCGATCGTGACGAGTCGGTCGCCCTCAATGCCCGGATCCGCGACATGCAGACCTTCCCCCCGGGCCCTGCGGCGCTCACGCAGGACACGCTGCGCGTGCGCGCGGCGCAGGGCGTGTTCGATGCGAGGTTCATCGGTCTGCTCGAGGCGAAGGACCAGGCCAGTCGAGATGCGATCGTGCCGTCGCTGGACGAGGCACTCCAGGCGATGCGCCGCGTGAGCGGTGCGGGCAACGACCAGTCGATCGCGCGCTGCGAAGCCCTCGTGCAGTTCGCTCGTGGGCAGTACGGTCCGGCGCTGCGCGGACTCGAGCGCATCGTCGCGGCACCCGATGCCGACACGCTGTCCATGATCGTGGCGATCGAGAGCGCGGTGCGTCGCGAGGAATTCGGCGTGGCTCAACAGCTGGCCACGCGCGCGGCGGCGCGCTTCCCCCAGAATCCACGCGTGGTCGAGGGCGCACTGCGGGTCTCCCAGTCGACCGGTCGTCGTGACGAGGCCCTCGGTCTGGCCGAGCGGCTGCTCTCGATCGAGCCGGACAACGCCCTGGCCAAGTCCATCGTTGCAGCCGCGCAGGACCCCGCGCGCATGGCGCCCGCGCAAGATGAGCTCGAGGCCCAGCTCCGAAAGGCCTTCCAGGACTCCAAGGGTGATCCGCGCGCGCTTCGCGATGCCGCGGTCGCGCTGATGACGGCCAATCCCAAGGATGTCCGTCCCCGGTTGATGTGGGTCGAGGCGATCGCTCGCCTGGGAGACCGCGAAGCGGCCCTGAAGGCGACCGAGGAATCGCTCGCCCTGTTCCCCGACAACGAGGTGCTCAAGGCCCGCAAGCTCGATCTGTCGACGACGGATCCCGTCGAGCGACTGCGCCTGGCTGCTGCACAGCGAGGGGGCACCGACGCCGAGCGCCTGATGTACGAGGTCTCCACGCTGCTGGCCAGCGAGCCGGCCTTCGAGCGAGCCTCGCTCGGCGGTTCGGACCAGGCCGACCGTGAGCGCGTGACGAAGGAACTCGCGTCGATCCGCAAGGGCATCGACGAGACGCTGCCGAAGGCGCTTGCGGCGAATCCCGGCAACGAGACGCTCCTGATCCTGCTTGCTGAACGCGGTGCGCGCCGGAAGGATCCCGCTCTCGTCGACCAGGCCGTGAAGGCCGCTGCAGCCTCAAGCGATCCGAAGTTGCCCAGCCTCATCAAGGCCGTGGCGGCCCTGCGAGGCGGTGATGCGGCGCAGGCCATCGAACTCATCCGCGCGGACGCCGAGGGGCCCTCGGCCGACGCGCTGCGCCTGCGGCTGCTCGGCGAGGCGTATCTCGCCGTTGGTGCACCGGACAAGGCCGTCGATGCACTTGCGCGCGCCTTCGAGCGCCAGCCCACCAACTCCGCCATCGGCCGTCTCTACGCCGATGCGCTGCTGGCGATGGGTGATTCCCGCAAGGCACTCACTCTGCTGGGTGATGCGGCGGCAGCCAATCCCACGGATGCCGAACTCATCAATGAGTGGCTCACCGCCGAAGCCCGTCTGGGCGATCGGGGCCGCGCGCTGATCGAGCGCCGTCGCCGCCTGCGGCAGGCGCCTGACGACCTGTCGAACATGCGTGGGCTCGCCACCTTGTTGCTCGAGCTCTCTCCCGATCCAACCACGATCCTCGACGATCAGCTCCGTCCGCGCTTCTCCGTGGGCCAATGGGAAGCGATGCAAGTCGCCAATCGTGAGGATGCGATCAAGCGTGCACGCGACGCAAACGTTGCCGAGGCCAAGTTGCTGCTCGAAGCGATCCGCAAGGCCGATCCAAACGATCTTGATGCCTTGAGCGTGGAGATGCAGGGGCTCACCGCGCTGGGCGACGTCGCCGGTGCCGAAGCGGCCCTGCGCGCCGCCGAGTCGACCGTCACGCGCAGCCGTCCGCTGCTCTTCCTGATGCAGGCGGACTTCTTCTACCGGACGAGCAAGCCCGAGCAGGCCGAGCAGGCGATGTCACGCGCGCTGGAAGCGGCTCCCGGCGACGCAGCCACCATACGGGCGGTGGCCCGCCTGCGCGCGAGTCGTGGTGAAGTCGAGGCTGCCCTCAAGGCCGTCGATCCATTGCTTGCGGCCAAGCCCTCGAACGACGATCTTCGCGAGGCGGCGCGCTGGAACCTGGCGGTCCGCAAGCCTGACGCTGCCAAGGCGCTGTTGGCCCGGGTGCAGGATGGTGCTGATCGGCGCGAGCAGTTCGCAACGCGGCTGGTCCAGGGGATGGCTGCCCTGCAGGAGGTGATCTCCAAGCAGGAGCAGGGCGACCGCGCCGGCATGGATGCCAGCTTCGCCGAGGTCCGCACGCGGCTCGACGAGGCGGCCAAGCTCGAACCGCGCTCTCCGATCCCCCACGTGTCGCTCGGCGAGATTGCGATGCAGATGTTCCGTCGCACCGGGGACAAGGCGTACCTCGAAACCTGCCTCAAGGCGCTCGACGCGGCGCAGCAGCTCGATCAGCTCAGCGTGTCGATCGCACGGCTGCGCTGGACGGCTCTTGAATCGAAGGGTGACAAGGCGGCCGCCGTGCGTGAAGCCAAGCGCATCCTTGCTGCCTTGCCCAAGGAGGCCGGCGTCCGCATGGACCTGGTCAACCTTCTGCTCCGGACCGGCGATCCGGCTGGCGCCCGGGCCGTGCTCGAGGAAGCCGTGCAGCAGTCCGCGCTCAATGCAGTGTGGCTGCGACGCCTTGCCGAGATCCAGGCTGAAGCGCGCCAGTGGACCGATGCAGGCCAGAGCTACGAACGCGCGTTCGGCTCCGATCGCTCGATCGGTTCGCTCGAACTTGCCGCGCGCATGTACCTCTCCAAGGATCCGCCGGACTTGCGGAGCCTGAGCACCCTCATCCGCGCCTATCCCGAGCAGGTGCGCGCCTCCATGTACCTGCAGAGCGCACGCTCCGCAGGCGAGTGCCTGAGCGGCGCACGGGATGCCGGCCTCGTGAACCTGCGCAGCATCTACCAGGCCAATCTTGCGGCTGGCGCCGCCCGGCAGCCGGTGCAAGGTTGGTTCGACATCATGCTGCAGGTCTTCAAGGTGCAGGAGTCCAAGTCCGAGCTCGAGGCGTACGACGCCTTCGTGCGGCAGGTTGCTGACATGAAGGACCCCGAGACGCTGCGTCAGCTCGCTTCGGCCTGGACGCTCCTGCGCAACGCGCCGGCCGATGTGCTCGCCAAGGCCAAGGACTATGCGCAGCAGGCGCTCGGCGCTGCCGGTACCGATCCGGTTGCGTTGGCGATGAGCCACATGAGCCTGGGCAACGTGCTCTACCGCATGAGCGACTGCGCTGGTGCGGCCAAGGAGTTCGAGACCGTGCTGCAGGCCTTCCCCAGCCAGTTCGATGCGTTGAACAACGTCGCGTACGTCGAGGCCACCTGCGGCGATCCTCAGAAGGCGCTCGGTTACGCGCGTCGGGCCGCGGCGCTCGCTCCGTCGAACGTCGATGGCATCGACACGCTGGGCCTGGCCCAGCTCAAGGCTGGCGATCCGGCCGCGGCCGAGGCCACGCTCCTGCGCGGACTCGAGATGCGCCAGTCGCCCACCATGCTGCTCCATCTCGCGATGGCCCAGGATGCACAGGGCCGCAAGGACGCCGCCAGGGCATCGCTGGCCAATGCACTGGTGCTGGCGAAGGACAATCCCATGCCGGAATCCGAGGCCGCCGTCGCGGCCCGGCTCGAGGCCACCCTGAAGTGAACCGAGGAGCACGACCATGACCCGAGCCCCATCCCGTGCCGCGTCCGATGCGCGTCGCCCGTCATCGCGCCCATCCGTGAACATCGATCCGGTGCGCGTGCTGCGCGAGCACTGGAAGGCCATCGCTGCCGGTGGTGCGGTCGGTGCCGTGCTCGGCACGATCCTCAATTACGGCATGGGTGCCGTGTATCCGCTCTACACCGGCGAGGCGGTCTTCGAGATCCGCAACCGCATCCTCGAGGGGACCGATGCCGTCGGCCAGGACTACACCCAGGAAGAGCAGGTCGTCCGCATCGCGAACACCGAGATCGGCTTCATGCTCTCGGATCGCGTACTCGAAGCGGTCATCGCCACGCCAGCGTTCCAGGAGACGTCCT
>CAIYOC010000256.1 GCA_903927725.1 uncultured bacterium
CATCGACTTCTCGACGGCCGTTCGGAGTGACGAGGCCCTTCGTGCGGTCATCGTGATCGAGCGCAGCAGCGCCATCAGCGATGGACTGGTGATCGCCACCCGGGTCATGGTCGTGGGGGTCGGGCTGGGTGCCGTGGCCGCGCTCGTGGCCGTGTCGATGGCGATCCAGCGCAGGGTCTACGGCCCGCCGCTCGAACGCCTGCGGGAGACGGCCGAGCGGGCTGCGCGCGGCGACCTGTCCGCGCGCTCGGCGATCGAGACCGGCGACTCCATCGGCCGCCTGTCCGCTGCGCTCGATGCGATGCTCGGCGAGATGCAGCGCGCCCAGGCGCAGCTTCGGCAGCTCAATGAAGGCCTCGACCTGAAGGTGGTCGAGCTCAAGGAAGCCAACGTCGGACTGTTCGAGAGCAACCGTCTCAAGAGCGAGTTCCTGGCGAACGTCAGTCACGAGCTTCGTACGCCGCTGAACTCGATCATCGGCTTCGCCGAGCTGCTGGACGAGATCGCGCGCAACGATCCCAACGCCGATCCCAAGCGCCGTCGCTACATCACGAACATCCTGCAGAGCGGCCGCATGCTGCTTGACATGATCAACGAGCTGCTCGACATGGCGAAGATCGAGGCTGGCCGCATGGAGGTCACCGTGGCGCCGACCTCGATCGCCGACGTGGTCGAAGGGCTGCAGGCCCTGATGCGCCCGCAGGCGATGGCCAGGAAGATCGAGGTCGAGACGCAGGTCGAGGATGGCCTGCCTCCGGTCGAGACCGATGGCGGCAAGGTCCGGCAGGTGCTCTACAACTTCCTGTCCAACGCCATCAAGTTCAGCCCCGAAGGCTCGACGGTACGGGTGGTCGCCCAGTCGATCCGCACCGGTGACCGCGGCCAGTCGGTCCGGTTGAGCGTCGTGGACCGCGGTCCGGGCATCCCGCCGGACATGCAGGAGTCGATCTTCGAGAAGTTCCGGCAGGTCGATGCCAGCCATACGCGGCGGCACAGCGGGACCGGCCTGGGGCTCTCGATCTGCAAGGAGCTCGCCGGGCTTCTGGGTGGCAACGTGTCGCTCCATTCGACGCCGGGGCAGGGCAGCACGTTCTCGCTCGAGGTGCCGGTCTTCTTCAGGCGTCGCGAACTGCCGCCGTTGATGAAGGTCTGATTCGGGCTCAGGGACCGCCGCCCGAACCGAGCCGGCGCCGGATGAGCGCATCGGCGTCGGTGACGCGCCGTCGCACCGTGGCGGCATCGAAGCGCTGCGGCAGGGATTCCCCCGCGAGCGCGTGGTGCATGACTTCGGCGACGGCCAGCGCGACGCGGCTGGGTTCGTGGATGCCTTCCGGGCTCCACCAGTCGTAGTCGGCCCACGACAGGTTCATGTCGTGGCTCGTGCAGGCTCCATCCGCATCGAGCGAGCGCAGTACGAAGTGCCAGCCGCGTGCGGCATCCTCTTCGGTGACGACCTCGACCAGCGCGGGCATGCGCGCGATGCTACGGCGAGCGTGGATCAGTCGTGCCGCAGCGCCTGGATGGGATCCTTGCGGCTGGCCACGATGGCGGGATAGATCCCGAACACGATGCCCACGCCGCCGGCCACGGCCACGCTGGCGACGATCGACCAGAGGGTGACCTCGGGCTGCAGCGAGAAGCGATCGTTGAAAGCGCCCTTCAGTCCCGGCAGCCGGCTGGCAACGCCGACGATCGTCTCGAGCAGGCGGCTCGTGATCACGCCGGTCATGATGCCGATGATCCCGCCGAGCACGCTGAGCGAGCCCGTCTCGACCATGAACTGCGTGACGATGTCGCGGCGCGTGGCGCCGAGCGCTCTACGGATGCCGATCTCGCGGGTGCGCTCGGTCACGCTGGCGAGCATGATGTTCATGATGCCGATGCCACCGACGAGCAGGCTGATCGCTGCGATCGCGATGAGCATGATGTTCCAGACGAGCAGGGCCTTCTTCGCGTTTTCCAGGAGTTCCCACGGCACGATGACCTGGGCGTCGCCGGTCGCTTCGTGCCCGACGTCGATGATGCGCTCGACCCGCGCGGCGACCTCGGTCACGACGTCGGTGTTGGGCGCCACGACGTAGATCTCGTAGAGCTCGACTTCCTCGGCGCTGAACGAACCGGCCGTGCGCTTCTGCACCACGTTGCCGAACTGCCGCTCGGCCGTCGGCAGCGGCATGTGGATGTCCTTGTTCAGGTCGCGCCCCACGAGCGCGCTGCCGGACCCGCCGGCCAGGCCGATCGGTGCGAGCACGCCGACGACCCGGAGCACCTGCTGGTCCACGCGGATGTCCTGGCCGATGGGGTCGAGGTTGGGGAAGAACTGCTTGGCGACCTCGCTGCCGATGACGGCCACGGGTGCCTGCGCCGCCATGTCCTCGTCGGTCAGGTATCGGCCGGACTGGATGCGCAGGCGGGCGACCGACGCGAGCGCCGGCGTGGTCCCGAAGGCTTGCGCGAGCGCACGCTGGGAGTCGAAGCTGACCTCGCTGCCTGCGCTCTTCACGGGCACCACGCGGTCGGCATCGGTCATCGATGCCTCGATGCGGCGCAGGTCCTGGAAGGTCAGGCCGTACTTGATGACCATCGATCGCATGCCGCCGCCGCCCGGGGAGGCGCTTTCCGGCGGCTTCTGGCTGCGGATGATGATGTTGTTGGCGCCGAGAGCGCTGATGTCGCGCAGCGCCGCGCGCTTGTTGCCCTCGCCGATCGCGACGACCACGATCACTGCGGCCACACCCAGGATCACGCCAAGGCTCGTCAGCACGCTGCGAAGCTTGTGGCGTCGCAGGTTGCCAAGGCCGAGCCGGGTGACTTCGAGCAGGTACGACATGCACGAAGCCTAGCGCGGGCAGGAGGCGATGCGCGCGATGGGCCTAGCGCGATGGGAAGCCGCGATCACGCGGTGCATGCAGTTCGACCGCGCCGGCACCCCAGTCGGCCCAGCCCGGCAGCACGTGCGTGCGGGTCATCGATGCGGCATCGAGCGCGCCCTGCACGCTGGGCGGCATGGCCAGGGGATAGAGGATCATGACGCGAGCCCCCGGCGTGGCGCCCAGCAGCGAAGCAAGATCCGCCCCGTAGGGTTGCGCGTAGCGGGCATCGATCCCCATGGGTTCGGCGTAGAAGCGCGCGACTTCGTCGGGGAGCCCAACGACGATGACGGGTCCGGGCTCCCGTGCGGCGATCGCGAGCAGGTCGCGCAGGGGCTGCTTGGGCGGCAGATTGGCGAGCACGGCGAGCCATCCGGCAGCCACCACCGCGGCCATGAGGATCGCGTCGATCCGTCGTCGATCGAACATGCGATCGAGGCCCATGCCCCAGGTGAGTGCGGCACCGGGCAGCGCGAACGAGACGAATCGCGCGTAGATCCAGCTGCCTGCAAGGGGGATCACGAGCGCGAGCAGGAAGGGGAGGATGACCAGGACGATGGCGAAGCGATGGCGCGCGTCGCCGCGCCATGAATGCGCAATGCCGACGACGGCCAAAGCACCACCCCAGATGGATGGCCACCACGGCCACGCACCGCCCCACGTGCCGAGGATCGCCAGGCCTTCCCGCGACCAGAGCGTGGGCTCGTCGCCATCGAGGGCGGCCAGTTCAGCGCGCCGCTCGAGGATCCACGGCAGCATCGGCGAAAGCAGCGCCAGCGTGAACGCTGCCGACAGCACGAGCGCCGTGAGCCAGCGCAGCCCGATGCGCCCGTCGCCGCGCAGCAGGAGCCCCACGGCGATCACGCCATGCGCAAGCGGGACGATCACGGTCGTGAAGTGCGCCCATACCCCGAGCGACGCGATGATGGCGTAGGCGATCCACCACCACAGCGAACTCCGCTGCGATCGGTCGCGATCGATGGCCCGCCAAACCAGCCCGGTCAGCAGCGCGCCGGCGAGCATCATCATGGAGTAGCCGCGAGCCTCCACGCTGCCAAGCACGGCGGCCGGAGCGATCGCCATGCCTGCTGCGGCGATCAGTGCACCGCGCACACCCGCCATCGGCCGCGCCATCCACCACGTGGCGAGCACGGTGAGCAGCGCGGCGAGCAACGATGGCAGCCTCAGAGTCAGTTCGTTGACCGTGCCCAGCGCCGTGAAGGAGCACCACGACACGAGCGACTGCAGCGGGTGGTTGGCCGGGCTGAACCAGGTGGCCACGATCGGGCCCGGTCCATGCTGCGCGTAGTCCATGAACGCGGCGATCTCGTCGTACCAGAGGCTCTCGGCCGCACGATCGATCCGTACGAGCGCGGCGACGAGCACGATGGCGACGAGCGCGAGCGACTCGTTGCGCGCCACGGGGGTGCAGGAGCCGACTGCCGCGCCCGATCGATCGCTGCGCCACAGCATGACGATCATGCCCGCAGCGAGGAGCAGTGCCCCGGGGATGATCGACTGCGTCCACTGCGCACTGCGGGTGGCCATCGCGACGCCGCCCTCGCCCAGGGCCGGGTGGACGAACCATCGTGCCATCGCGGCGGGATCGATCACCACGCCCATTGCGGCACCAAGCACGATCAGCAGGATGGCCATGCCGAGCGCAAGGCCGCCGCCGGCGCGTGGGAGCGTGTCGTCTGCACGGTGGGCGGTCCTGCGCGCAACGCTCATGGTCGCGTCTCCGACGGAGGTCGCGCTGCGATGATGGGCTCATCCATCGCGCCCATCTCGGTGCCGACCTCGATGGCGATCACGGGGACGGTGCGCTCGTGGCCGTGGCGCGGGATCCGCAGCATGAGCGGGATCGCTGCGAAGCGCAGCACCGCCGATGCACCGAAGACCCACCAGTAGGCGGTCACGCCGCCGCCGAGCGCGTCGATCGCCCATGCGCCGACGAACGAACCGATGACCGTGACGATCGCGTTGAAGAAGTAGTACGCCGCGTACATCGCGGTGCGTTCCTCCTCACGGATGTGCTCGAGCAGGAGGAGGAAGAGCGCCATCTCGTAGGCCGCCCAGCCGGCGCCGCTCACGAGCTGCATCGCATAGATCCACGTCGGTGCGGTGGACACGATCCACAGTCCACTCGCTGCAGCGACGACGACGGCGCCGGCCATCAGCAGTCGCCGGGCCCCCCATGTCCCCGCGAGCCGGCCCACCAGCGGCAGGGCCAGGCTCTTGGCCGCAAAGAGCGTGACGACCGAGATCGTGAACTGGTCCTTGTCCATGGCCAGCCCACGGAGCATGTACGGCGTGACGAAGGGGCTCGACACCTGAACCGCGAGCATGAAGACGAGCAGCGCCGCAACGACCCGGCCCTCCGGCGCGCCGCGGATGCGACGGAGGAACTCGACCGGGCTCACGCGCCGTGCGGGTGGCAGGTGCCGCGGCTCCGACTGCGCAACGAGCGCCGGCGTGCTCAGTGCGCGGCTCAGGCTGGCGGCCATGAAGAGCAGGGCGAACGAGGCCAGTTCGAGTGGCGTGTGCTCGAAGCGCGAGATCAGCACGCCGCCGAGCAGGAGCCCCGCGAGGAGCGCGATCTGGCAGATCCTGCTGCGCCTGCTGAAATACGCGGCGCGGATGCGCGCGGGAAACAGCGCGCCGACCCACGCGTTCCACGCCGGTGCTGCCCCGAGGTTCACGGTCCAGTAGATCGATGCGCACACGTAGACCAAGAGCAGCGGTACTGCGCCCGCCATGGCCGCGATCGCCATCGGGATGAAGCACAGTGCCTGGATCGTGGCGCACAGCAGGATCCACTTGCGTGGCGAGCCGATGCGCTCGACCCCCGCGGGCGTGAGGAGCTGCACGGTCGCGCCGACGAGGAAGGGGATCGTGTAGACGAGGCCGCCGTGGACCTGTGCCGCACCGGCCGCGAGGGCGAACGCCGGGATGAAGGTCTCGCCCACGCCGACCATGAACGCGTGCGTGATGCCATCGTCCGTGCAGGCACGCAGGTCGTTGCGCAGGGTCAGGTGGCTCGCACGCCGATGGGCGCTCATGGGGATCGCCGATCCCCACAACGAAGAACGGCTAGCGCAAGGCTAGCCGTTCGATCGATCGAGGTTGTCGAGGTCGCTCAGGGCGCGCCGCTCACGGTCGCGGTGCGGAAACCGACGAGCTGGTTGTAGCCGATACGCGGGCTCAGCATGACATAGCGACGACGATCGTTGGCCTCGGCCGAGGCCTGCGGGGCATCGGCAGCCTTGGCCGGTGCGGCCGAGCGGGCCGGCACGACCGGGGCGAAGGAATAGCCACCGAGTGCGCGGTGCACGAAGTCGGGCGCGTTGACGATGAACATGCCTTCGTAGAACTGGATCTTGCAGGGGCCGCCCTCGCCGTCTTCCCACGCCACGGGCTCGACGAAGGTGACGATCACTTCCTTGAGCTTGTCGGCCTTTTCGTCGTCGGTCAGCTCTTCGGGA
>CAIYOC010000257.1 GCA_903927725.1 uncultured bacterium
CGAACTGGATCGACTGGCCGGCGTTCTGGGATCCGCAGAACGTGACCTATGCCATGGTCGATGGCAGCACCGAACGCTATGAAATGTCGCGGCCCGAACTGCCGGGCCTGATCCAGACCTTCGGGCACTGGTACTTCGAGTCAGCGGTGAACGGCACCGGCTGGCGCGCCCGCCGTGACTGGTACCACTTCCGCACCCGTTGCCTTCCCGGCAACATCCCCAATCCGACGCCGTGAAGTGGTTCGCCGAGCATGGCTGCACAGCCGCCATGGTCGCAGCCACCGGATGACACCTTCAACGAAACAGGGCGCACTATTGGTGCGCCCTGCTTGATTCAAGGGAGATGACGTCTGCGTGCTGGGCGACCGAGGCCTCAGAGCGTGCTGCCGAAGGCAGCGAGCACGATGGCCAGGTCCATGCCGTCGACGTTGCCGTCGAAATTGCAGTCGCTGGTGGGCGAGTAGCTCAGGTTCCACCAGCCGAGCACGATGCTCACATCGGCACCGTTGACCACGCCGTTGAGGTTGATGTCACCCGCGGCGATTTCGCAGGAGTCGGGCTTGGCATCGCCGTCGATGTCGTTCTCGGTGCCCGAGGCGATGTCGGTCGCGTCGTCGATGCCGTTCTCGTTGCAGTCGGTGATGCTGCCCAGAGCCGGCGCGGCCTGCTCAGCCTGGTTGGCCTCGGCCGTCAGGTCATCGGCCACGACCCACGTGTTGGTGCTGGTCTTGGCGAGCACCTTGACTTGGACGATGTCGGCCGAGACTTCCTGGACGACGACCTTCTTGGTCGCTGTCTGTCCCTTGACGACACCGTCGGCGAGGCAGAGTCCTGACAGGAGGCTGGCAGCAGCGCCCGCACATGCGATCTGAATGATGTTCATGGATTTTCCCTTCTGGATTGGAGAGTTTGCGGCCGGAAGCCTCATGCATCGGCATGAAGCCGCCGGGGGCCCCTATTTTCGCGAGGCGGTGTGTGTGGATTCACGCAGGGATGAAATCGCCGGATCGCTGCGGCGACGTCACACGCCCGGGGGGACAGGAGACCGTCGGCACCAATCGCCAACAGGGCGTCAACGCGCCGGCAACCCGGGCGTGACCAATCGGCCACTGCTGCGGCTCAGAACGCCGCGTTGCGAGGCGTGCGGGGGAAGGGGATCACGTCACGGATGTTGGCCATGCCCGTGGCGTAGATGATGGTGCGCTCGAAGCCAAGCCCGAAGCCCGCGTGGGGCACGGTGCCGTAGCGGCGCAGGTCGCGGTACCACCAGTAGGCACTCTTCTCCAGGTGCATCTCGTCCATGCGGCGATCGAGCACGTCGAGCCGTTCTTCGCGTTGGCTGCCGCCCACGATCTCGCCGATGCCGGGTGCGAGGATGTCCATCGCCGCGACCGTGCGCTCGTCCTCGTTCAGGCGCATGTAGAAGGCCTTGATGCCCTTGGGGTAGTTCATCAGCACGACCGGACGGCCCACGAGCGTCTCGGTCAGGTAGCGCTCGTGCTCGCTCTGCAGGTCCATGCCCCACTCCACCGGGTACTCGAACTTCACGCCCTTGGCCTCGGCGGCCTGCAGGTTCTTGATCCCGTCGGTGTAGTCCATGCGCTCGAAGTTCGCCTTGACCAGCGACTCGAGCCGCTCGATGCAACCCTTGTCGATGCGCTCGGCGAAGAACTTCAGGTCATCCTGCCGCTCGTGCAGGAGGTCGGTGAAGATCGACTTGAGCAGGTCCTCGGCGAGCTGTGCATCCGTCGCCAAGTCAGCGAAGGCGATCTCGGGCTCGATCATCCAGAACTCCGCCAAGTGGCGGCTCGTGTTGCTGTTTTCAGCGCGGAACGTCGGGCCGAACGTGTAGACGCGGCTCAGGGCGCACGCATAGGTCTCGACGTTGAGCTGGCCACTGACGGTCAGGTTCGTCTCGCGACCGAAGAAGTCCTGATCCCAATCGACCTTGCCATCGTGCGTGCGGGGGATGTTGAGGTGATCAAGCGTGCTGACGCGGAACATCTGGCCTGCGCCCTCGCAATCGCTGCCGGTGATGATCGGCGTGTGCACCCAGTAGAAGTCGCGGGCATGGAAGAAGCGGTGCACGGCCTGCGCCAGGCAGTGGCGCACGCGGGCCACCGCGCCAAACGTGTTCGTGCGCACGCGCAGGTGCGCCTGCTCGCGCAGGTACTCGAAGCTGTGCTGCTTGGGCTGGATCGGGTAGGTGTCCGGGTCCTCGACCCAGCCCACGACCTCGATCGATTCGGCCTGCAGTTCAAGCGCCTGGCCCTTGCCCTGGCTCGGAACGAGCTCGCCGCGGCAGATCACGGAGCAGCCGGCGGTCAGGCGGAGCACCTCGGCCTGGTAGTTGGGCACCGTGTTGGGTACGACCACCTGGATCGGGTCGAAGCACGAGCCGTCGCTCACGTGCACGAAGGACAGGCCGGCCTTGCTGTCGCGGCGGGTGCGGACCCAGCCCTTGATGATGGCCTTCTTGCCGATCGCCGAGGTGGGGTCAGCGAACAGTCGGCCGATGGGGCGTTCGATCGTGCTCATTCGCGGGACGCTAGAGCAGACACGGCGCTCGTGCAGTGGACGTGCTCGCAGCGGGCGCAGCACACATCGCGCGAGCGCGGGGACAACTCCCGCTTGGTGCACAACAACGCCGATCGCGATGCGTAAAATAAGTCCTATAACAAAACACCATGCCTGCAACGGGTCGGATTTGGCCTGCATTCGGCACAGCCTTTGCTAGGGAAGCTCTGTCATGCGCTCGCCACTTCGTTTCCATAGCACTGACTCGGGCTACCTGAGCCCGAGCGATCACGTGCGTTCAGAGCATGATGGCAGCAGAACCAATCTGAATCTGCTCCTTTCCTACGGTGGGTGGCGCGATGACACCTTCGCCGACCTGCTGCCTCGTCTGCTTGAGCCGCAGGGGATTCGGTGCCTGCGGGCGCGCAACCTGACCGAGAGCGACCAGGTCGTTCGTCAGGTCAAGGTCCACATTGCGGTGGTCGACATCGGGCTGCCAGTTGGTGATGGCGCGGGTGAGCCCGCCGGTCCGCGCGTCCTCCAGATCCTGCGCCGCATGGATGCCCCGCCACCGACCGTGGTCGTGCGCCCGCCGCAGCCATCGGTCCGCGACCAGGGGCGGTCCCTGCGCGACGCTCTCCACGAGGGCGCCTTTGCCGTGCTTGAGCGCAGTTGCTCGCTCGAGACCTTCCTCGACACCCTTCGCCGCGTGGTGCAGCGCCACTACGCCGGCCACTGGCCTTCACAGCCTGCCGGGGGATTCCCTCACGGCGGGCACTTCCCCAGGTGAGCACGCGCTCATCGTTCCGTTTCACACGACCCAAAGGAGATTCACACATGAAGGTTCGTCCCCTCGGAGACAAGATCCTCGTCAAGCGCGAGGAAGCCCAGACCAAGACCGACAGCGGCATCTTCCTGCCCGAGACCGCCAAGGAGAAGCCGAAGACCGGCAAGGTGATCGCGCTCGGCAACGGCGTGCTCAACAAGGACAAGGGCACTTGGATGCCCTTCAGCGTGAAGAAGGGCGACACGGTCATCTTCAGCGCCTACAGCGGCACCGAAGTCAAGATCGACACCGAGACCTTCCTCATCATGACCGAGGAAGACATCCTCGGCGTCATCGACTGATCCAGCGCCGGGACCACCATGGATTCCACAGCACTCCGCACTGCGCTCAAGGAACTGAACGGCCAGCGTGACCTGCGCATCGAGTTCGCAGGCTCGCACCCGTGCATCGTCAAGCGCGCGCTGCTGGTGCCTCAGGAATCCGATGGCCTCGTGAAGGTCACCGACGGCTCGCACATCTACGTCTTCGACGCCGAACGCGTCGCGTGGATCGAGATCGGCTGACGGCGGTCCTGGCACCCAACCACACCCAACCAAGCAAGGAACCACACCATGGCAGCAAAGCAGATCGCATACGACACCGACGCCCGCGAGCGCATCCTCCGCGGCGTTCAGAAGCTCGCGAAGGCCGTCAAGGTCACCCTCGGCCCGTCGGGCCGCGTCGTGATCCTCGAGAAGTCCTTCGGCGCCCCGACCGTCACCAAGGACGGCGTGACCGTGGCCAAGGAGATCGAACTGGAAGACGCCTACGAGAACATGGGCGCCCAGATGGTCAAGGAAGTCGCCAGCAAGGCCAGCAAGGATGCCGGCGACGGCACCACCACCGCCACGGTCTACGCCGAGGCGATCTACCAGGAAGGCCTGAAGAACATCACCGCCGGCGCCAACGCCAATGCGGTCAAGCGCGGCATCGACCATGCGGTCGCTGCCGTCGTCGATGAACTGAAGCGCCTGTCGAAGCCGGTGAAGAACAGCACCGAGATCGCCCAGGTCGGCTCGTGCAGCGCGAACCAGGACATGGCCATCGGCAAGATCATCGCCGAAGCCATGGACAAGGTCGGCAAGGACGGCGTCATCACCGTCGAGGAAGGCAAGAGCCTCGAGACCGAGGTCGAGCTCCTCGAGGGCATGCAGTTCGACAAGGGCTACCTCAGCCCCCACTTCGTCACCAACCAGGCGACCATGGAGTGCGTGCTCGAGGATTGCTACGTCCTGATCCACGAGAAGAAGATCTCGGCCGCCAAGGACCTGCTTCCCGTGCTCGGCAAGATCGCCGAGAGCGGCAAGAGCCTGCTCATCGTCGCCGAGGACATCGACGGCGAAGCGCTGGCCACCCTCGTGGTGAACAAGCTGCGTGGCGTGCTGAAGATCTGCGCCGTCAAGGCGCCGGGCTTCGGTGACCGCCGCAAGGAAATGCTCGGCGACATCGCCACGCTCACCGGCGGCACCGCCGTCATGGAAGAGCTGGGCATCCAGCTCGAGGGTCTGAACCTGTCCGACCTCGGCCGCGCCAAGAAGGTCACGGTCGACAAGGACAACTGCACGATCGTCGAGGGTGCCGGCAAGACCAAGGACATCCAGGGCCGCATCGAGCAGATCAAGGGGCAGATCGATGCGACCAGCTCCGACTACGACCGCGAGAAGCTCCAGGAACGCCTGGCCAAGCTCGCCGGTGGCGTCGCCCAGATCAATGTGGGCGCGGCGACCGAGGTCGAGATGAAGGAGAAGAAGGCTCGCGTCGAGGACGCGCTTCACGCGTGCCGCGCGGCTGTCGAGGAGGGCATCCTCCCCGGTGGCGGCGTCGCCGTGCTGCGCACCCGAAAGGCGCTCGAGAAGCTCAAGAAGGGCCTCGAGGGCGACGAGAAGGTCGGCGTGGACATCGTCCTGCGCGCGCTCAGCGCACCGATCAAGCAGATCGCCTCCAACTGCGGCCTCGACGGCTCGATCATCGCGCAGAAGGTCGATGAGTCGACCGAGCCGAGCTTCGGCTTCAACGCCGCGACGGGCGAGTACCAGGACTTGGTCAAGGCCGGCATCATCGTGCCGACCAAGGTGGAGCGCGTGGCGCTGCAGAACGCGGCCAGCATCAGTGGCCTGCTGCTGACGACCGACTGCGCGATCATCGAGATCAAGGAGAAGAAGGCCAAGGCTCCGGCTGGTCCGGGCGGCGGCATGGGCGATATGGACTACTGATCGGCTCCGCCGATCGGGGACTACTGATCGGCTCCGCCGATCGGGGATGACTGATCGGCTCCGCCGATCGGGATCACCCGTTCAACCATCCTGCCCAGCATCATGCATGCACGACAAGGCCCCGGCAATGCCGGGGCCTTTTTCGTTGGTGACTCATCGTGAACGGCGCGGACCCGGCGTGATCCGCCTGATTCGATCACTTCGCGCCGAGGATGTCGCGGCCGCGGATGCCGTCGGTCGTCAGCACGTGGAAGCTCGTGTCAACGAGCATGTCGAACGAGAACTGCTGGTAGTAACCGTTGGTGCCGTAGGGCGTGCCGGTGTGCCACAGGCCCCGGCCGGTGACCGGCGGTGCACCGGCCACACCGTTCCAGCTGGCGCGAATGCGGCGGTCAGCATCCATCACTTCGGAGCACGCGATCGAGGCGACGTGACCGTCGAAGAAGAGTGCGTTCGGGTTGCTGTTGATGCCTTGGTTGAAGATCCACGGCTGGGAGCCGCCCTCGAATGAGGGATTCGTGGGGCCGCCATCCTGGTTCTGCAGCCACTGATGCTCGATCATGCGGGTCTTGAGCTCGGGGTACGCCGCCTGGCCGACCGCCGGCGCGCGGTACCCGGCGGGCATCACGCGGGGATCCCTGAAGCCCTTGCGCGAGAGCACATCCGGCCCCCACATTGCAGCCGGGCTGAAGCAGTACGTGGGGAACACGATGCCGATGGTGTCGACGTAACTGAAGCTGTCGGGCGAATTGATGTACGGATCGGCGAGCTCGAGGTTGATGAGGTCCTTGGGCGCGAAGAATGCCTTGTCGTAGTAGCGGCCGTTCAGGTAGTTGGAGAACCCCTGCACGCTGGGCGCGCGCCACGCACCGAACAGGTTTCGGCTGGTCTCGAAGGTGCCGGGCTCGAGCAGGAAGAAGTTGTCGCAGCCCACGAGCCCGGGGCAATCGACCGGACCGGGACCGACCGAAATCGACCACTGGGTCTGGCCCTGCCAGCCAAGGATGACCGCCGGCAGGCATGCCGTCTGCAGGTA
>CAIYOC010000258.1 GCA_903927725.1 uncultured bacterium
ACTTCTGGAACGTGACGGTCGCCGTGTCGGCCAGATTGCTCTGGACGACCTGCGCGCCGTTGTTGCCCACACCCGTGTCGAACGCGTTGTCGCCGTAACCGGCGACGGTCGCGTTCACGCACGCGCCGATCGGGGGGGCGGTCACCGCGACGCTGACCGAGGTGGTCAGACCGCTCGAGGCGCTGGAACCACCCGCGACCACGTACACCGGCACGCCGGCGGTCAGGGTCAGGGTGGCGGACGAACCCAGTCCACCGCACGCCGGAGCGCCGCACGCAAGCTCGCTCGCGAATGCATCGCAGCCCGACATCACGGCCATCTGCACGCCAGCGCCCGACACGCAGCTCTCGAAGGTGTACGAACCCGAGTCGCCGGGCGTGAACATGTAGTAGTTCGCACCGTCGATCGTTCCACAGGACACCGACAGGTCCGCAGCGTCAGCACGGTACGACTTGCTGTTGGCACCGTTGGCAATCGTCGGGTTGGTCGCTGCACACGGGTCATACGCCGGCGGCGGGCCGCCAGTGTTGCCGGCGACGATCGACGTGCCCGGGATGCTCTCGTATGCATAGTCGACCAGCGTGCGCGTCATTGCCGTCCCTGCGCTGCCAGATGCACCCATGTCGAAGCGCATCCAGCCGTAGTGGGTCGTACCGGCCGACGACACGAACTTGAAGCCGATCATGTTGGTCGCGCTGTACTGCCAGCCGGCAGAAGCGGTCGCGTACACATTGGCCGTGCTCGTGTTGTAGGACCCCGTGCTGCTGATCACCGTACCGGCAGCGAGATTGCCCGCAGGGCCGGTGGTCTGGCCGGTCTGCCGCAGCTGGCCGCCGCCAGTCGAGTTGAAGAAGTTCATCCCACCGCTGGTCGAGTAGGGATTGACATCCCAACCCGGAACGCCCGATCCCGGGCCGTTGCTGAACACACCGGTCTCCACGTTGATGTAGCAGCCATCGATGTCGACGGCGCACACGAAGTTCACCGGACCGCTGTAGACCACATCCGCAGCGGCAGCACCGGCAAGGCACAGCGCGGCAGTCGCCGCGAAGTGCAGTTCAAGCTTCAGGTTCTTCATCTTCTCTCCAGTCTCCAAGGTAGTGATCCAGCCGTCGCCGGATCCGGCCAGCCAAAGGCCAGCCCGTGAACGAATCCAGCATGGGGCGTGCCCATGCCACGTCCGTGGTTGCAGGAAAGCACGCCTCTCCCACGAAGCCCACGGCCCGCAAACGTAGTCCACGCGGTCCGTTTTCCAAACCGATTGCTCATGATTCCCGCGGATGGGCATGTTTCCCCTGCGTTGAACCAGTGCCGATAGCCCATGCACACGCCACCCTGCGCGAATCCACCGCTCTGCCCCTATACTCGCCTCCCCGACGACGGGGTGTAGCTCAGCTTGGCTAGAGCGCTTGCTTCGGGAGCAAGAGGCCGCAGGTTCAAATCCTGTCACCCCGATTCCTGCCCCGCCGAACCGGCGGGTGCCGCCAACGCCCCCATGCCGCAGCCCGTGATCGTCGTCAGTGGCCTTCCCCGATCAGGCACCAGCCTCGCCATGCAGGCCATTCATGCCGGCGGCATCGATCCCGTCACCGACGGCGAACGCGCGGCCGACCCCGACAACCCGCGCGGCTACTACGAGTTCGAGCGGGTCAAGGCTCTGCGAACCGACAAGTCGTGGCTCGATGACGCGTCCGGCAAGGTCGTCAAGGTCATCCACATGCTCGTGACCGAGCTGCCCGATGACCGGCCGTACCGCGTGGTCTTCATGGAGCGAGAGCTCAGCGAGGTCCTTGCCTCGCAGTCGACCATGCTCGCCCGCAGCGGCCGCGCCGGCGCAGCACTTCCACCGGATCGACTGAAGGCGATCTACGAGCAGCAACTCCGCCAGGTGCACGAGTGGCTCGCTGCACGTCCCAA
>CAIYOC010000259.1 GCA_903927725.1 uncultured bacterium
GGAGTACTCAGGCTTGGAGGGTGGTCCCCCCATGTTCAGGCCAGGTTTCTCGAGCCTGACCCTACTCTAGGCCATTCACAGTCACGTTGATACAGGACTATCACCTTCTGTGGTCCACCATTCAAGTGGTTCACAACGCTTCTGCTTAGATCCGCGTTCGCTCGGCGCTACTTGCGGAGTCGCTGTTGCTTTCCTTTACTGCAGCTACTTAGATGTTTCAGTTCGCTGCGTTCGCTCTACATGCCCTATGCATTCAGGCATGAGTGACCCTTGCGGGCCGGGTTGCCCCATTCGGAGATCCCAAGATCACAGTTCGGTTACCAACTCCCTTGGGCTTATCGCAGGTTCCAACGTCCTTCATCGCCTCTTGACACCAAGGCATCCACCATGTGCCCTTTCTAGCTTGGCCACGTCAACCACACACCGTCGTTGACGCACCAGGACGGCCGGCATATGCGACCATCCGCTTCGGCTAGGCGCCGAAGCAGCCCTCAAGCTGCTCGTGTTTCTAATTCACTCGGTGTTGCTGCCCCACCGCTTTGCACGGCTCGCATGAACCGCGCGCGCGCTTGGTCAGCACACGACACCTACGTTTCCTGATTGTCAATGAAATCAGCCTTGATTTGCAGGGCTGCCACACACCGCCGAAACGGTGGGTGGAGGGACAATGATAGTGAGTTCACGCTGTCTGTCAAGAGGTTGTGATGCTGCGGCGCGATTGCACCACTTGTCCACACATCCACCAATAAAAACGCCCGGCACTGGGCCGGGCGCTCACTCTGCTGTGGACAACTGGTCAGGCTCCTGGACCACCAGCGGGGCCGCCCGCGGGACCTGCCGGCGCTCCGCCGGCTGGCGGCGCGTCAGCAGCAGGCTTCACGGCCGCTTCAGCCTTGGCGGCCTTCGCTTCGTTGCTCAGGCTCGCACGAGCACCGCTCTCCTTGTCCTGACGGGGCACACGATACTCAATCAACTTTCCATTGAGATCCTGAATCACCACGACGGCCTGTTCGTTCGGGTCCGCGTCGGCGGCAACCTTCGGATCGACGAAGATGTCGACGATGAACCAGTCGGTGGTGAAGTCCACGCCAGCGCTGTCGCTCTTGCTCGAAGCGGCCTCGCCGATGCGATCGCCCGGGCTGACGTTGAAGCTCTCGACCTGGCGCTGCCCGTCGTGCAGGCGATAGACCTCGACGGTCGCCTCGCCCCGTCCGCGCAAGCTGGCCTGCGTCACGAAGATCGCGAGCTCTGAAGGAATGGTGTAGGGATCGCTCCATGCGCTCGTGGCCGATGCAATGGAGGATGGCTTGGCCAAGGGCTGCTGGGCGGCCGTGAGCACGGACTCCTTGCCCAGGAACGGGTTCAGCAACTTGACCGAGCAACGGTAGCGGTAGGTCTCCCCTGCCTTCACATTGACGTCGTGGGTCCAGACACGGACCGAAGTGTCCTTGCCCAGGTCGACCTGCTTCGCCGCCTGCTCGACCTGCGCCGCCGTGCCGCCCAGCGCGACCAATTGCTTCTTCTTGGCGTCAATGTCCTTGACGACTTGGTCCAGAAGCTTGGTCTTCTGGATGCGCTTCTTGTCCTTCTCGGCATCCTTGCCGGCGTTTGGATCGCGACGGCCCTTCATGCCGCCACCACCGGCACCGCCGCCACCGAAGCCGAAGCCCCCACCGCCGCCGCCGTCACCGTCGGCACCCGACGACTTGTCGTCCTTGTCCTTCTTCTTGTCCGCGTCCGCAGGGGCGTCGAGGCGGCCGCCGAGTTCCTTGAGTTCGGCTTCGAGGCGAGCACGCTGCGCTTCGAGCTTCTTCAGGGCATCCTGCGCCTTGTTGAGTTCGCGAAGCTTGCGGAGTTCCTCGTCCGAGAGGCCCACCGGCGCCACCGGCGCCGAATCGCTCGGCTCAAGCCAGAGGCCGCGCTTGGTGGGATAGAACTCGGGGCGAAGCACCGCGAGTTGATCGGCCTGCTGCTTCAAGGTTTCAACGACCGTGCCGCGGAGCTCCGGAGGAACCGGGCTTGCGGCCAAGTCCTTGCGGAACGAAAGTTCCGCCGCGAGCTGAGTGCCGATCGGATCGATCACGGTGGCCGCGGCCCAGGAACCGTCGTCGCGACGCTCCTGACGCTCGAAAACCACGTCAGCGATCAGGAGCGTGTTCTCCCACCAGCGCGTGGGAATGGCCTTGGAGTCGCCGCCACCAGAGGACTCGAGCTCGGCGCGCATGGCGCTGAGGTCGATGAGGGCGGAGGGCGTGATCCAGGTGATGTCGGTGGCACCTTCCGGAAGAATCGGGTCGAGGTACTCCTTGAACGTCGACTTGGCCTCGTCGGTCACCGCATCGGAGGTCGACTGCACCAGAAGCGAGGTCGGCGCAGCGAGCTTGGGCTCGTGATAGGTGACATCCTTCGACAGGCCATCCTTCACTAGGACCGACGCGAAGCTCGGGCCATTGGATGAGGCTGACGTGCCCGCACCGGCGCCGTCGGCAATGCGCTTCTGGAAGAGCGAGCTGGTCGACTCCTTGAGCTCCGGGAAGGTGACGCCGGCATCGGCATCGTCGCGGAGCCTGGACTGCAGCTTCTGCGCTTCCTTGTCGAGTTCACCATCCACGGTCGAGATGGGGACCTGCTTGCCGCCGAGCGAGACGGTCGATTCATTCAGCCCGAACTCCCACACGCCGACACCGATCACGCCCAGCACCGCGGCGCCGAGCACGATCTTCTCGACGTGCTGTTCGAAGGGGTTCATCCTGCTTGCCATGTCTGGTCTCCGTAGGTCGTTCGAGTGATCGTGATGATTGGGCGCTCAGCCCTGTGGCGCGTCGGCGGGAGCCGCGGCCGGATCGGTTCCATCGGTCGGTGCATCGCCTGCCGGGGCACCGGCGCCCAGCAGCATGCCCGACGTGTTGAGCCGCGATCGAAGGTCATCCGGCATGAACGGGCCGGTCCACTCGCGCAGCCAGATGGTCTCGAGCTTGAGCGACACGGCCGAGACCGGTGCCGCACCGTAGATGAAACCTTCCTCGGCGGCCCCAAAGGAATCCACCGGTCGGAGCTTGACATCGGTGACGGTGATGAAGTTGCGCTTGGCCAGTTCACCGATGACCTGCGGAATGGCAGATGTCTGCACGATCAGTCGCACTTCGCAGGTGATGATGTCGAACAGCTGGTTGGTGGTGCGCCCCGTGAACGACTTGGAATAGTCCGCGGCCGGAAGCGCCGCATCGGGATTGATGGGCTCGCCGGTGGGTACCGCAGCCACGGCCGCATCGGCAACGGGTGCTGCACCCGAACCATCGTCGACCGGAGCCGGCGGCGGCTCGGCGCCATCGCCCGCTGCTGCGCCATCGGCGGGTGCCGCGGCGGCCGGAGCCTGGAGCGTGGACGACAGCGACAGGATGCGCTTGACCGGTCCCTGCAGCACGTCCTTTTCGCCATTGGCTGCCTTGAGCGCAGCGAGCACATCTTCGGCCACCCAGTAGTTCCACTGCATGAGGAACAGGTCAATGGGCTTGAGCTTGGTGGTGCGGCGCGACGCATCGGGCGCGCCGATCGCACCGGCATCGGCATAGAACGAGAACTGGCGTGCGTGCTCGCAGTACCGCGCGAGGCGCTCGTCGGCGAGCTTGGTGCCCAGCGAGGCGCGCTCCTCGGGCGAGAGTTCGCCCTCGGTCTTCGCGCCGAACTCGGCGTCGATGATCTGCGAGCGGCGGCGCGAGAGCTCCGAGACCATGTCGGCCTCGGGGTAGGGAACGCCAGCGCCCATCGTCGAAAGAAGCTGCGCGTACTCCTTCTCGAGGCGATCGAAGACCGTGAGCGGAAGTTCCTTCAGCGCTGGATCGCCCTTGGCCAGGCGCATGCCGACAAACGGCTCGCGGTCCTTGCGGTTGTGCTTCACGGCCAACTCGCGCGTGGCCACGCTCTGCTTGGACACGGAGTCCAGGCGCTGCTTGTACTGATCGATCACCTTCTGGTTGATCACGACGTTCTGCTGCGAGAACGGCTCCTGGCCGGGCAGCGAGAGCGAAACCTCGGCGGTGCCGATGGCCTTGAGATCGTTGAGCTTGCCGGCACGGGCAGCGGCATCGGAGGCCAGCGTGCCGTTCATGCCATCGGCGACGATGTACGCCGCGACCGGGGCCGCGATGAGCACGATGCCACCAACGATCACGAGGCCGTACTTGCCCGCGATCTCCTTGGCCTTCTGCGGATTGAGCTTGAGGCCCTTGAGGTCGACCTTGATCTTCGGCTTCGCCATTACTGGGTTCCCTCTGCAGGCGCCGCAGCGGGCGCGCCCTTCGAATCGCGGAGTTCGACTTCGAAGGTGACTTCACCAACGAAGTACACGTCATCCGGCTGGTAGATGCTCGGCGCCTCGCCGATGCGGGCCTCTTCGAGGACCTTGATCGATTCGGCTTCGGCACCGGTCGCCGCGCCGCCGGTCTTGCGCCGGCTCTTGCTGGCGGCGTCCGAGCCACTCGACCAGTCGGCACCACCTGCGCCACCAGTCGAACCGTCACCGGAGCCATCGCCGGCACCTTCGCCGCCGCCGCTCAGGCCGAGGCCTTGGCCCATTCCGGGCATCTGGCCACCACCCGCGGGCGGCTTGCGACGACCCTGCATGCCCTTGTTGCCTTGGCCCTGGCTCGCGTTCGAGGCAGCATCGCCGCTGGCCGGAGCGCCGAAGTCGGAACCGCCGCTGGCTGCGCCACCGGCAGGAGCATCGGGCTTCTGGCGCGCGCCCTTGCCGAACTCGATCTCGGTCCAGTCATCGGGGATCTTGATGCTGTCGGCCACGATGACATACGGCACATCGGCACGGTCGGCGTTCGCACGAAGCCAGCCGGCGACGCTCTTCTCCTTGTTCAGGAAGACGCCCGGGTCGGCGTGCGAGAGGCTGACCTTCATTGAAACCCTGATGCGTCGCTTCCCGTCAGCGCCGGGAACGACGTAGGCGCTCCCCAGTTCGTCGAGGGTGACCAGGCGACGCTCGGCCACGGGAATCGCCTTGATCTCGTCGACATTGCCGCCCAAGAGCGCCGGCTGCGGGTTGGCCGCTGCGAGCGCGGTGTACACGTCGTTGACCAAATGCGGCCAGACGTTGCGGTAGTCGACCAGCGAAAGCATGTTCTGGGCCGCACCACCGTTGGCGCCGGCGCCGGACAATTCGTCGAACTGCGCCTTGAACGCCTTGCCCTGGCTGATGGTCGACTCGACCGATGCCGGCGGCGAGCTGCCGAGGCCACTGCGTCCGGTAATCGGTCGGATGAACAGCATGCCGCTGATGACCAGGCCCAACCCGGCTGCGGCAGCGAACCACTTGCCCTTGGCCATCCACGCCCGCTCGCGGCGAACGGCCATGGGCACCAGGTTGACGTTGATTGCACCGAGCCCAACTCCTTGCAGAGCAAGGCCATACGCCACGACGAGCCCCATGGCGTTGGCCGCGAAGTCCGCCGCCTGATCGCCATCGAGCTGGATGCGCTTGAACTCGTCCAGACGCTCGACTTCAACCCCGATCTGCTGGGTGATGAACTTCCTGAGTCCGGGAATCTTGAGCGTGGAGCCGGTGCCAAGGATCTTGTCGACCGAGGCGCCCGGGTGGGTGCTCTCGTAGTAGTCCTTCGACTTGCGGATCTCGCTGATCAGGCTGTCGAAGGTGTCCTTCATGCGCTGCATGACCTGCTTGGCATGCTTGCTGGCCGCACCCTCGAGCTTGAGCTTTTCGGCCTTCTTGTAGGGGATGTCGAAGCCGCCGGAGATCGCTTCCGTGAAGGAATGCCCGCCGAGCGGGAAGCTGCGCATCCAGCCGATGCCGCGTTCGGCCACCACGATGTCGGTGGCGTTGGTACCCACGTCGACCACCATGACCGGGCCGCTCGACAGGTCGAGGTTGAGGTCGTAGGTCACGGCGTTGAAGACGGCATTGGGCGCGATCGTGATGACATCGGGATTGAGGCCGCACTCGCGGTAGAGCGTGAGCAGTTCGCCGATGCGGTCCTTGGTGATGGCGAAGATGCCGACATCGACCTCGATGTTGTCCTCGCTCTTGAAGGCCTGGTAGTCCCACTCGACCTGGTCGATCGGGAAGGGAATCTGCTGCTTTGACTCGAAATCAATGAGTTTTGCGAGGTTCTTGAGGTTCCCACCCACCGGCAGCTTGGCGAAGCGCGCGAACGCATCGCGACCGGCCACACTCACCACCACGCGATCGGACTTGAGCTTCTCGCCGTTGGCTGCAAGGAATTGACCAAGCGTGAACCGGACCATGGCGGCCGGATCGACGTCGGGGGCGGAGAGCACCTGCTGGTGCGGGATGACCGTGAAATCGGTGACGACGACCGAATCGCCCTCGCGGACGAGCCGGATGGCCTTCAGGGCCGATGCGCCGATCTCAATGCCCCAAGCGGACTTGGCAGTTGCCATTCGTGGTGGTGCTCCTCTGCGCCAAGGTGAGCCAATCTGAGCCCGGAACGCCAGCACGGCGCCGGGAAGGTGGGACATCGATCGTACAGCGAGACGGGCGCGGCGTCCGCCATCAGGTCGATACGGGGCAGTGGTCACGGCGGTTTCGCGGTTCACCCGCTTCCGTCAGGATCGGTCGCCTGTAGCATCGTTCCTCCGGCGTCCAACGAGGACCCGGATCGCCCACCACAGCCCTGCTCACCATGTCCGACGACCAAACGCCGTCCACGCCCTCCCCCGCTCACTCCACCAGCCGCCTCGATGCGGGGCTCGAGGCCGAGATCGCTGAGGCGCTCGGCGGTCGAAGCGCGGACGAACTGATGTCGGCGCCCAGCCGCGGCGCGGCGCCCAAGTCGGGCGGTCGCCAGATGCGCACCGGACGGGTCGTGCAGGTGCACGGGCAGGACGTGTTCGTCGAGTTCGGGCCCAAGAGCCAAGGCGTCTGCCCGATCGCGCACTTCGAGGACCCGCCGGCACTCGGCGAAAGCTTCGACTTCGTGGTCGAGCGGCTCGATCCCTTCGAGAACATGCTGATCCTGGCCCGCCCCGGCCAGGTGACCAAGGCGGCCTTCGGCGATGTCGAGGTCGGTCAGCTGGTCGAAGCCCGCTGCACGGGCATGAACCGCGGCGGCCTGGAGATGGAGTTCGCGCACCACAAGGCCTTCATGCCGGCGGCGCACGTGGATCTGCGCCACATCGAGGACATCTCGGTCTTCATCGGCCAGAAGTTCGCATGCGAGATCATCGAGCTCAAGAAGGAGAAGGGCCGCATGGTCCTCTCGCGCCGCAAGGTGCTTGAGCGCGACAAGGCCGAGAAGCGCGAGCAGCTGATGGCTGTGCTCGAGGTCGGCCAGCAGCGCACCGCCACGATCGTGAGCGTGCAGCCCTACGGCGCCTTTGCGGACCTCGGTGGGGCCGACGGCCTGATCCCGATCTCCGAACTGGCCCACGAGCGCCTGCGCCATGCGAAGGACGCCGTGAAGGACGGCGACGTCGTCGAGGTCAAGGTCATCCGCGTTGAGCGCCAGGGCAAGGACACCAAGATCACCCTGAGCCGCAAGGCCGTGATGGCCGACCCGGTCGCCACCGCGATGAAGGACCTGCAGGAAGGCGCGACCGTGACCGGTCGAGTGACCAACCTGGCCGAGTTCGGCGCGTTCATCGAGCTCGCACCCGGGGTTGAGGGGCTCGTGCACATCAGCGAGATCACGCACGACCGCCTGCCCAACCCGGTGGCCACGCTCCGCAAGGACGAGGTCGTCACCGTCAAGATCCTCTCCATTGACGAGAAGAAGAAGCGCATCGCGCTGTCGATCAAGGCGCTGAAGGATGCCCCCGCGCGCCCCGAGCGCGAGGATCGTGGTGGCGGCGGCGGCGGCCGTGGCGGCCGAGGGCGCGACCGCGAGGAACCGATGGTCGAGCGAGCAGCCGACCCCGCGATGCAGAAGTTGCTGTCGAAGTTCGGCGGCGGCTCGCTCAAGGGCGGCCTGGGCTTCGTGCCCGGCGACACCAAGGCCGGCAACAAGATCCCGAAGTGACGGCGCCCGTCAGGGGCGCTCGTGACGGCGCCCGTCAGGGGCGCTCGAGGATGTCGGCCGGATGCTGGCCTTCGCTGGCTTGGCGTTGGAACAGCCAGGCTCGAGTGCACGCTGCCACAGTCGTGCTGAGCGCGGCTGCGCCGATGAGCGCCGAAGCGATCGTGCGCCAGAAGCCCAGTAGCCATGCTTGCGAGGCATCGATCGTGCCCATGCCCACCGCCGTGGACTCGCGCCAGGGTTCGAAGGGCACCATGCGGCCCACCGAGCGGATCGGCTGGCCATCGTCGACGGCGGTCCATGCGCTCACCGCTGCATCGAATCCGCACGACACCACCACGTCCGCCGCCGCCGTCGCCAGCACCACGGCCAACACGCCGAGGACCAGGTGCAGCACCGCGTGCAGCGGGCGCGAGAGCACCGACGCCAACGCGCGCTGCGGGGCCTCGACCGCATCGGCTGCATCGCAGGCCACGGCCGGGATCACGAACGGCAACGCCACCGTGACGGACGCACCGATCACGATCGCGAGGATGCCCAGGAGCAGGGACAGGCCAAAGGCCAACGCGCCGATGAGGCCCGCCACCGGGATCAACCCGAGCAACGCCGGCAGCGCGGCCACGGCAATGCATGCGCCCATGCCCACGATCGGCACGAGGATCGCGCCCACCGCACTCGGGCGGACCGCGGCGCCCCACGCGCGCGCCTGGGCCAAGGTGGGGGCCGGAGCCTCGGAGAGATCCAGTGCGTTCATGCGTGACAGCACCACGCCGATCGACGCCATGCCAACGGTGAAGAGCAGCACGAGGTAGCCGGCGAAGCCCCACGAGATTCGGATCGCTTCGCGCGGAAGATCCCACACGAGCGCCCCCACGCGCTCAGGCAGCGCCGACCACTCGAGCGTGATGGCATCGCCGACGAGCGCCAGCAGCCGCGCGCGCAGGGCGAACGCCCACGATTCAAAGGCTCCGCGAGGGCGGACGGCGGCGATTGCGCGGACGGCGGCGTCGGCTCGGTCGCGGGCCTCGGCATCGCTCGATGCGTCGATCGACGACGAGACCAGCACCGTGAGCTCGGCAGGAGTGGAACCCGCGACGTCGGCATCGGGCGCGACACTCAGCACAGCCGACTCCATGATGCGTTGTGCTTCGTCGAGCGTGGCAGGATCAAGCGTGCCGAAGGCGATGCCGCGCGGCGAGACAGTCGGCGTGGTGGCCAGGTCCCAGAGCGCTCCGCCGCACATCCACAGCGCCAGAAGCACGAGGGCCACGCAGAGCCGCGGCGGCCGGAGCCCCGCGGCCGCAGCACCCACGATCCGCTGCGCCGGGAAGACCGATCGGAAGGAGAGGCCATCGACCTGCACGTGCTGCGTCGGCATGCTGCGGAGGATAGTGCTCGCTGGAACATCCCTGCCGGCCGAGTGGCTCGGCTCGGGTCGTGATCACGCGCCGTGCGCACGGCACTGGCCCGGTGACAGCGCTACCGTTCACGCATGACCCCACACGACTGGATCCGAATGCTTGTGGGCGTCGCCTCGCGCACGGATCTGTCCCCCCTTGCGCCGGGCATGGACGATGGCGTGCGTCGCAACGATGTCGATTCGATCGCCTGGCGGCGATGGAACGATGCCGGGCAACTGCCATGGGATGCGATCAAGCCGTCGGGTGCGCTGCTCGAGCAAGGCCCCTTCAGGACGATCGAGGTCTGGACCGAGACCGAGCTCACCATGCTGCATCTTCTGGAACGCGGCATGGACAGCCCCGCCCGAACGCAGGTCGCGGCGCGACTGGCCGACTGCATCGAGTGGCACCTCGAACACACCCAGCCCGACAACGCCACCAACAGGCCGTGGGCGATGCACGCCTTCGTGCTGCATGGCAGCCCCGAAGCCGCGCTCTACGCACAGACGCTCCTGCACAATGCCCAGGCCGGCGGCGCCATGGGCGACCCGCTCGTGCAGTGGATCCTGGCGGACGCCCACGCCCGGCTCTGTGCCCGCGTGTGAGTTCGGAACGGACGCCCGCGCGGGGCGTTCTTGCGAACACGCGGCTACGCTTGCCGCCATGAGCATGCAGGTGGATACGGTGCTGGATCGGCTGCGCGCAGACGAAGCAGGAATGCTGCAGCGGCTGAAGGACTTCCTCGCGTTCGAGAGCATCTCGACCGACCCTGCGTATGCGCCACGGGTGCGCGCGTGCGCGCAGTGGTTGCTTGAGGACATTCGCAAGATGGGCTTCAACGGTGCGCTGCACGAGACCGCCGGCCACCCGATGGTCGTCGCCTCGCATGATGGCCCGCCGGGCTATGACGGTCCGCGCGTCCTCTTCTACGGCCACTACGACGTGCAGCCGGTCGATCCCATCGAACTGTGGGAATCGCCGCCGTTCGCTGCCATCGTGGTCGATGGTCCGCGCGGGAAGCGGATCGTGGCGCGCGGCGCCGTGGATGACAAGGGCCAGGTCGCGAGCTTCGTCGAGGCGTGCCGCGCCTGGCACGCAACCCACGGCACGCTGCCCTGCGCCGTGACGATGTTCATCGAAGGCGAGGAGGAATCCGGCAGCGCGAACCTCGATCCCTTCATCAAGGCGAACAAGGACCTGCTCAAGGCCGACGTGTGCGTGGTGAGCGACACCGGCATGTGGGACGTGGACACGCCGGCGATCACGACCATGCTGCGCGGGCTCGTGTACGTGGACATCACGGTGCGCGGCCCGAGCCGCGACCTGCACTCCGGACTCTACGGCGGCGCGGTGCCCAACCCGATCAACGTGCTGGCCTCGATCGTGGCACAGCTGCACGACGGCGACCGCCGCGTGCAGATCCCGGGCTTCTACGACGATGTGCGCGAACTGCCTGCCCGCGTCGCGGCCATGTGGAAGGACCTGCCGTGGGATGACGGCGAGTTCCTCGGCGAGATCGGGCTGGCCAAGGGCTTCGGCGAGTCGGGGCGCAGCACGCTTGAGCGCACGTGGAGCCGACCGACCTGCGATTGCAACGGGATCATGGGCGGCTACACCGGCGCGGGCGCGAAGACCGTGATCGCCTCGCAGGCGAGCGTGAAGCTCAGCTGCAGGCTCGTCGCAGGACAGGATCCGAAGAAGATCCTCGCAGGCATCGAGCGGTTCTTCCGCGAACGGCTGCCAGCCGGTTGCACGATGGAACTGCACGAGCACGGCTGCAACCCCGCGATCATGGTGCGCGACGACAGCCCATACATGAAGGCGGCCGAAACCGGCCTGCGACGCGCGTACGGCAAGGCGCCGTACCTCATCGGTTCTGGCGGCAGCATTCCGGCAGTGGGCACGATCCAGCGCGAGCTGGGCATCGATGCGCTGCTCGTGGGTTTCGGGCTCGATGACGACCGCGTGCACTCGCCCAACGAGAAGTTCGAGGTGAAGTGCTTCATGAACGGAGCCATGAGCCATGCCGCGATGCTGGCCGAGTTCGGTGCGCTGCGCCGCTAGTGCGGTCGCTGCGGCGGCCGTGGCCGCCACGGCATCCGGGGACCTCGTGCTCGAGCGCGCCGGGTTCGCGGATGTGGTGCGCTTCGGCGGCATCGTGCCGTTGCAGATCCAGGCATCCCTGCCTGCTGGCGACAGCCGCGAGGGCGTAGATGCCGAGCTCGTGGTGGAAGTCCCCAACGTCGACGGCGACATCGCCGAGTACTCGATGCGCAGCGTGCTCTCGTCGGGAGCGACGTCGATGTGGATCTATCCGTCGATCGCCTCCGGTGTCTCGGGCAAGCCGATTGCGCTGGCGAGTTACGAGCGCGATGACGGCCGGCGCGGGCGACTGCTCGAACGCGTGCAGGTGGCGGTCGAACAACCGACTCGCGGTGCGATCCAGGTCGATCCTGCCGTGGACATCGTGGGCGTGGTCGCGGGCGGTCACTGCGGCATGGCCGCGTGGGATCCCGGGCAACAGTCGCCGTGCCTTGGTGGCTACGTGACGGTGGGCGAGGTCCGCGAGACGGCGCAGCTTCCCGATCGCGTGGAAGGGTGGTCTGGCTTCAAGGCCGTGGTCTGGGCGGGCGCGCCGCTCAACTCGCTCCTCGCGGCCCAGGACAAGGCGCTGCGTGCGTGGGTGGAGGGCGGCGGTCGGCTGATCCTGCAGGTCTCTGCGGCAGCCGATGGTTTCTCGCTCGATGCGACGCAGCCGGAGTGGATCGCTGCAGCACTCAAGGGCTTGGCGTGGACGCGCGTGGAGGATGTGAAGGCGAGCACGCTGGCGCCGGTCATCTCGTCGCAGCGCCTCGAGCTGCGCAAGGATGGCACGCAGCCCGTGACCACCTTCAGCGAGTGCAGCGCGCCATGGGTTGAACTCGTGGCGATGCCGGTACCGCGTGCGTGGAACGGCGTTCCCGAACCCCGTCGCGACACCCTCGACGCGGCGTTCCTTGTGGTGGAGCGGCCGTTCGGCGCGGGAACGCTGGTCATCAGCGGGCTCGATGCCGATGCCCTGAATCGACGCCGCTACGTGGACAGCGACCTGCCGGAAGCGGACGTCTGGTGGAACCGCATCATGGGCCGACGCGGCGACACGCCTCCGCGCGCACGGTTGCGTGAGTGGAAGGACGCGCAGCCCTCGCCGATCGAGACCAATCCCCGACGCATCGTGATCGGCGGCAGCGAGTTCTTCAACGCGTTCATCGGCATGCGCTCGACGGCGTCCAACCTGACGTCGGTCTCGATCCTGCTCTTCGCGGCGTACTGGCTGCTCGCCGGGCCGGTCTCGTTCTACGTGCTCCGGCACCGCAAGCAGGAACGATGGAGCTGGCTCGCGTTCGTGGTGATTGCCTGTGCATTCGGCGCGGTGGCCTGGCTCGCCGGTGCCGTGCTGCGTCAGGCCGATGCCCGCGCCCAGCACCTCACGGTCATCGATGCCGTGGTTGCACCCGGTGCTCTGCCCGGAACGCAGCCTGCGATCCGCACGCAGACGTGGGCCAGTGCATTCCTGCCCACCTACGGCACAGCTGATGTGTCGCTGCCTGGTGGCCAGGGCGTGCTGCGCCCCTTCTCGCCGGTCGGTGACGACGGCGAGTTCCCCGACGCGACCCGGTACACCGTCCAGGCGTCGCGCTCCGGTGCTCTCACGCTCCCTGCTCGCGCGACGGCCACGATGGTGGCCGGTACATGGAGCGGCGATCTTCCGTCGGCCTGGCGCGGCCTGCCTGCGGTGAGCGGTGCGCCGCTGCAGCAGACTGCGAACGCGACGCGCTCGGCCGACGCGGCACCTGCGAGCTACCTCACGGGCAAGCTGAAGCATGGGCTGCCCGCTGCGCTCACCGATGTCCTGGTGCTGCACGTCACGCCATTCCGGCCGTCACCGCCCCGCTTCAACGAGCGCGCGACGGCGGCGACCAAGGCCGTACCGATCGCGCCGAGCGATGCCATGCCAAGCATGGTGCTCGCCGCTCGGCTCACATCGCCCTGGGCGCCGGCAACGGAGCTCGAGCTGGCGAATGTGCTCTATCCACCGGTCCAAGGCCGGCAGGATCGCGCCCTGCCGGTGATCGATCCAGCCGATCCCGGCGTGCTGGGACTGGACACGTTCCTGGATGCAGGACTGATCGCTCCCCTGCGCCAGGCGTTCGCACCGATCTCGACCAGCGGATCACTCAGCGACAAGGTCGCGCGCGAACACCTGACGATGATGAGCCTGTACGGCATGCTGCCGGATCCGCGCTGGTGGGCCACTGCGGCCGCTGCGCGCGGCCCGACGGAGAATGAAGTGGCCGTGCAGCGCGTGGCCGGCCACGCGCTGGACCTTGGCCCATGGTGCTCGCGGCCCTGCGTGATCGTGATGGGCTTCCTGACGGTCGAACCGGATGATGCGAACCTCGACGGCGGCCCCGTGTCCCTGTCGATCGACGGCGAGGCCGTGCCCATGTCCGGCACGACGCTCGTGCGCGTGGTCTTCCCCCTGCCGCAAGTCGATGCAATCGTGCCGGCAACGATGGTTCGCTGAAGCGTCGCTGCTACGATCCCTGCAGCCATGGCGATGATCGAGACCGTCAACCTGACGAAGAAGTACGGGGAGTTGACGGCCCTGGACAACCTCAACCTGAAGATCGAGCAGGGATCCTGCTTCGGCTTCATCGGTCCCAACGGCGCAGGCAAGACGACCACCATCAAGATCCTGGCCACGCTGCTCAAGCCCAGCTGGGGCGAGGCCCGCATCGATGGCAAGACGGTGGGCTACCAGAACGCGCTCATCCGCCCGGTGATCGGGTACGTGCCTGACTTCATGGGCGCGTACGACGACATGCTCGTGCAGGAGTACCTGGAGTTCTTCGCGAGCTGCTACGGGATCCACGGCGACGCCCGTCGCAAGGCCGTGTCCGATGTGCTCGAGCTCACCGACCTCACGGGCAAGACGCTCGCGGAGGTGAACGGGCTCTCGCGCGGGATGCAGCAGCGGCTCTCGGTCGCGCGCGTCCTGCTGCATGACCCCAAGGTCCTGCTGCTGGACGAGCCATCGAGCGGACTGGACCCGCGCGCGCGCATCGAAATGCGTGAACTCCTCAAGGAGCTGCGCGCGATGGGCAAGACCATCATCATCTCGAGCCACATCCTGTTCGAGCTCGCCGAGCTCTGCACGCACGTGGGGATCGTCGAGCAGGGCAAGCTCGTCTACAGCGGGCCGATGGCCGACATCATGTCGAAGACCGCGGTCGGGCACGTGGTGCATGTGGTGGTCGACGAGCGCCCCAAGGATGCGGCCGCGCTCCTGGCCAAGGTGCCGGGGGTGACCAAGGTCGACCTGCAGCGCGAGGATGCGCTCGTGCGCATCGAGGTGCACCTGGATGCGGCGGCTGGCACCGTGCTCAGCGACCTGCCCAATCGCCTGATCGCGCAGGGCTTCCGCGTGCGTCGTTTCACGGAAGAGCGTCCGGATCTGGAAACCGCATTCATGCGGCTCACGAAGGGACTGGTGTCATGAGCCGCGCACGCACAGCCATTGCGGTCGGTCGCACGCGCGACGGCCGACCGACCATGATCGACGAGGTCCGCGCGATCGTCGCGCAGCACGCCGACATCGTCGCTGAGTTCGCCGTCGATGCTCCGCATGACCCGCGCGTGGGCTTCGATCGGCTCGTGAGCGTGGGCGGCGATGGCACGCTGATCGCGCAGTGCCGCAGGCTGGCCGGCACGGGCGTGCCGGTGGTCGGCGTGAACAATGGCCGCCTGGGGTTCCTCGCGGAGTTCGACCTCGCCTCGCTCGAGGCCCACGCACCGAGCATCTTCGGGCCGAGCCCGCTTGTGCGGCACCGCATGCTGCTCGAGGTGCGCGTGGTCGCGCGCGATGGCACGCTGAGCGCATCGCACGTGGCCATGAACGACGCGGTCGTGACCGCAGGGCCGCCGTACCACATGATCGAGCTGCGGCTGGGACTGAACGGTGAGGATGGCCCAGTGATCGATGGCGACGGCTGCATCGTGAGCACGCCGGTGGGCAGCACGGCCTACAACGCGAGCGCGGGCGGGCCGGTCGTTCACCCCGACACCGAGGTGCTGATCGTGACCCCCGAAGCGGCGCACAGCCTGGCCTTCCGGCCAGTCGTGGTGCCGAGCCACACCGATGTGCGGCTGGATCTCATGCGCGCCAATCCGGGAACATCGCTGCTCTGCGACGGCATCCCGGTCGAGAGCCTGAAGGTCGGCGACACGGTTGTCGTGAGCCGCCACCACCACATGGCGCGCCTGATCGCCAACCCGGACTGCTCGTACCTGAACACGCTCTCGCAGAAGCTGCGCTGGGCGGCTCCCCCCGACTACCGGGGTTGAACGGCCGGGCAGCGCGGAATCCGTACACTCCGCGCGACCATGATCGACATCAAGGCCTTCCGTGACGACCCCGAGCGCTTCCGTGCCGGAGCCCGCGACAAGGGCATGCACTGCGAGTTCGACCGCCTGATCGCGCTCGATGATGCGCGCCGTCGCATCCTGACCGAGCTCGAAGGCAAGCGCGCCGAGCAGAACCGCATCAGCAAGGAGATCGGCCCGCAGATCGGCAAGGCCAAGGGCGCACTGAAGTCGGCCGGCGATGCAGACCGCGCGCGGCTCGAGGCGGAGCTGCGCGAACTCGAGGCCAAGCCACTGGCGCTGAAGAACCAGGTCGCGGTGCTCGAGTCGGAGTTGCAACGGATCGAGCCGGAGTGGCACTCGGTGCTGCTGACGATCCCGCAGCCGCCCGCGAACGACGTGCCCAAGGGCAAGGGCAGCGACGACAACGTCGAGATCCGCCGCTGGAATCCCGCGGGCTTTGATGCGTCCAAGCCGTTCAAGGCCAACCGGGGCTTCACGCCGCGCGGGCACCTGGACCTGGTCAAGCAGCACCGCATGGTCGACTTCGAGCGCGGCGTGAAGATGGCCGGCACCCGGCACTACGCGCTCACAGGCTGGGGCATGCGCCTGCACCAGGCCGTGCTGCGCATGGCCTTCGACTTCATGACCGTCGAGAACGGCTTCACCGCCATCGGCGTGCCCGTGATCGTGAAGGAAGAGTGCATGGTCGGCACGGGCTTCTTTCCTGCCGGTCGCGAGCAGGCCTATCACATCGAGGAATCCAAGCGCGGCTCGGGACATGACTTGTTCCTGACCGGCACCGGCGAGGTCGGGCTCATGGGCCTGCACGCCGACGAGATCCTCTCGCTCGACGACCTGCCGCTGCGCTACACGACCGTGAGCACGTGCTTCCGCCGCGAGGCGGGCGCGGCGGGCAAGGACACTGCGGGGCTCTACCGCATCCACCAGTTCGACAAGGTCGAGCAGGTCGTGGTGTGCAAGGCCGACGATGCCGAGAGCCGCGAGTGGCACAAGCGCATGCTCGGCTACGTCGAGGCGCTTCTGCAGCGGCTCGAACTTCCCTACCGCCTGCTGCAGTGCTGCAGCGGCGACCTGGGCGTGAAGAACGAGGACATGATCGACGTGGAGTGCTGGATGCCCGGCCGCGGCGATGCCGGCGCCGATGGCGTGCCGACGGGTGCCTACGGCGAGACGCACAGCGCCAGCCGGCTCGCCGACTTCCAATGCCGGCGCCTGAACCTGCGCTACCGCGACGAGCAGGGCCGCATCCATTTCGCGTATGCCCTCAACAACACGGTGCTCGCGAGCCCGCGCATCCTGATCCCGCTCTTGGAGATCCACCAGCAGCAGGACGGTTCGATCGCGATCCCCGCAGCCCTGCGCCCCTACCTCGGCGGCGTCGACCGGATCGGCTGATCCATGCGGATCCGGCTCGGCAAGCGATCCAAGAGCCGTGGCCCCGCCGTCATGACCGAGCGCCAGGCGCGCTGGGTCGTCTGGATCTTCACGGGTTTCCAGTCGATCTTCGTGCTGCTGGGGATTTTCTTCACGGCCCAAGGCGTCCTCGAATGGGACCGCGCAGCCAGGAGTGCATCGTGGCCCACGGTCCCAGGCACCGTGACGCGAAGCGAGGTGACGAGCCACCGCTCCACGCACAAGGGGCGCACCAGCACGAGCTACCACGCCCACATCGAGTTCGACTA
>CAIYOC010000260.1 GCA_903927725.1 uncultured bacterium
CCCCTACTCCGTGCTCGGCGGCGCCGATGACCTCGTCAAGGTCGACATCCGCGGCAAGCAGTACACCCCGCCCGAGATCAGCGCGATGGTGCTGCAGGAACTCAAGAAGATCGCCGAGGACTACCTCGGCGAGAAGGTCGAGCGCGCGGTCATCACCGTGCCGGCCTACTTCAACGACAGCCAGCGGCAGGCGACCAAGGATGCAGGCGAGATCGCCGGCCTGAAGGTCGAGCGCATCATCAATGAACCGACCGCTGCAGCACTCGCCTACGGCCTCGAGAAGAAGAAGAACGCCCGCATCGCGGTCTTCGATCTCGGCGGCGGTACGTTCGACATCTCGGTGCTCGATGTGGGTGACGGCGTCTTCGAGGTGCTCGCCAGCAACGGCGACGGCCACCTCGGCGGCGACGACTTCGACCAGCGCCTGATCGACTTCATCGCCGAGGACTTCCGCAAGAAGGAAGGCATCGACGTCCGCAAGGACCCGATGGCCCTGCAGCGCCTGAAGGAAGCGGCTGAGAAGGCGAAGATCGAGCTCTCGAGCGCCATGGAGACCTCGGTCAACCTGCCGTTCATCACGGCCGACCAGAACGGGCCCAAGCACCTGCAGTGCACCGTCACGCGCGCCACGTTCGAAAGCCTCTGCGGCGACCTCTTCGACCGACTGCGCACGCCGTGCGAGCAGTGCCTCAAGGATGCCAAGCTCTCGGCCGGCGACATCCAGGAGGTCGTCATGGTCGGTGGCTCCATCCGCATCCCGCGCGTGCAGCAGATGGCCAAGGAGATCTTCCGCACCGACAAGCTCGACCTCTCGATCAACCCCGACGAGGTCGTGGCGATCGGCGCGGCGATCCAGGGCGGCGTGCTGCAAGGCGAGGTGAAGGACGTGCTCCTGCTCGACGTCACCCCGCTCTCGCTCGGCGTCGAGACGCTCGGCGGCGTCATGACCACGCTCATCGCGCGCAACACCACGATCCCGACGGCCAAGAAGGAAGTCTTCTCCACCGCGGCCGACAACCAGACCAGCGTGACCATCCACGTGCTGCAAGGTGAACGGCAGTTCGCCCAGGACAACCGCAGCCTCGGCCGCTTCGATCTCACCGGGATCGCCAGCGCGCCCCGCGGCGTGCCTCAGGTCGAGGTCGAGTTCAACATCGATGCCAACGGCATCCTCAATGTGAAGGCAACCGACAAGTCGACCGGCAAGGCGCAGGAAATCAAGATCACCGGCTCCAGCGGCCTGAGCAAGGATGAAGTCGAGCGCATGGCCAAGGAAGCCGAAGCCCACGCCGCCGAGGACAAGGCGCGTCGCGAACTGGTCGACCTGAAGAACCAGGCCGAACAGGTGTGCTACGCCACCGAGAAGGCGCTCGCCGAGCACGGGACCAAGGTCAGCGCCGAGACCCGCGCGTCGGTGGAGTCCGCCGTGTCCAACCTTCGCGAACGCGTGAAGGGCGAGGACCGCGCCGCGATCGAAGCTGCGATGAAGCAGCTCAACGATGCTTCGATGGAACTGGGCAAGGTGGTCTATGAGTCCACGAAGGACCAGCCAGGCGGCACGCAGGCGCAGGGCAAGAAGGGCGACGACGTGATCGACGCCGAGTACGAGGTCAAGGACGGAAACTGACCGCGGTTCTCACGTCGCAGGTGCGTGACCGCAGTCCCGTTTGCCACGCGATGGCAAGCCATCGCTGCGCGCAGGACAGCACCCACGAAGCAGTCAGGGCAAAAATGAGCCGCGGCCC
>CAIYOC010000261.1 GCA_903927725.1 uncultured bacterium
CCATTGAGCCACACGTTGATCAGGCGTTGTGTGACCTCGGCGACGAAGGCAGGATCTGCATCCTCGGTGAAGCACATCGAGATGGGCAGGCCAGCCGGCAAGTCGGCGCACTGGATCCCGTTGGCCTCGACGTGGTGGTTGCACCCCGCGCTGCATGCATGCTTCGGGCGCTCCGCCTGGGTCGGGACGGCACTCAGGCCGGCAGCCATCGAACCTGCGAGCAGGGTGAACGCAACAGCAACCTTCGTGGGGCAGTTCTTCATGATGCAGGATTCTCCGTGGGGGCCCTGAACGGATTCAGGCACTTCTGAAACAGTAGCCCGATTGGGGGCCAAAGCGAGTCGCGGGACAGAAAGTTGGCCCAAACTCCGGATGGTCGAGTCAGCCATCCCGAGTCGGGAGCGACGCGATAGGGCCGTGGCGTTCTGGGCTGAACCAGGCGTCATCGAAGGCACGTGGCGCTACGCGCTCGACCACGATTCGGCGCAGGAATCGACTGCCCTCGGGCCAGTCCGCGACCACGGAGACCAGCTCGTTGGTCCGTGCGTCGGCCACCAGCCGCACGCGAGTCGGCAAAGGTGGTGCGTGCATGCCGCGACGACCTTTCCGGATCGATGGCCCCTCGCGTTCTTTGGGCTCGTCTTGGGGCATCTTCGGCCGGGCGGCGGCGGCCACCTCGGGTCGAAGCGTGGCCTCGATGACGACCAGTGGCTCGCCCTCGGCCGTGCGCGCCTGAGTGCCGGTCACGACCGTGAGATCGAATCCGCTCTCGAGTCGATCGAGCAGGGGCTGGAGCGTCAGCAGTTCCTCGTCATCGTTCTCGCTGTCCTGATCGCTCGGAGGACCGCCCATGAGCGGCATGGGATCGCGCATGCGCAGCGGATCCAAGCTGCGGGTCACGACGCCGGCGAGGTCAATCTGCCAATACTCGGTGCCATCGAAGCCCCAGGCGATGGGTGGCGCGCCGTGACGATCCCCGAATCCGGGTCCATCAGGACCGCGAGGCATCGGTCCAGGGGGGGCCGCAGGGTCCGGGGCATCGGGGCTCGGTCGATCAGCGTGCTCCGGTCCACGTCGGCCACGACCTCCTGCCATCGGCGGTGGTCCCGGCTCGCCGCGCATGCCCGGTTGGCCGGTCCCCTTGCCCTGTCGGCCGCCGGCTTCGCCCGGTACGCGTGGCCCCAGCGGCAGGGCATCGAGATCGATGGCGAAGACGAAGCGGCGACCCGTTCCGACGTCGACCATCGCCTCCCGAAGGGACTCGGTGCCATCCCGGTTGGCGAGCACGATGGTCTGGCGATACGAGCGATTGCCGGTGGAGAGCCGATTTGAGATCGACTGCAACGTGGCGTAGGCGGAGTTCGTTGCGGGGCCGATCGAGAGCACCACGGCGATCGTGAGCGTGGCGGCGAGCGCACCCGCCGCAGCGAACCGTGCCACGCCGAATCGCCCCAGACGCGCGAGCACGCCTTCGCGGGGGTCGATCCGTGCGATCGCGGCACGGACCCGCCGATCCTGCTGCGCAGCGTGGTCCGCTGCGAGCGAAGCCAGCAGGCCGTGCACAAGCCGCTCGTCCGGGCCCGAGTCCCTGGTGTCGTCGTCATGCATCGTCATGCCGGTGCTCCATTGAGGAAACCCTTGATTCGCAGGCATTCCGCCAACTGCAGCCGTGCCCGGTACAGGCGCTTGCGGAAGGTCTCATCGGTGGTTCCGGCGGTCGCCGCCGCGACACGCGGGTCCAGTGACTGCGCATAGATGAGTTCAACCGCCTCGCGCTGCTCGGGCGCGAGCCGCTGCATGCAGTCCATGAGCGGCTGCAGCCGGTCGGCGAAGCGATCGGCGGGTGTGCTCTCGATGCGCGCGAGCTGCTCCTCGATGTGCAGCACGGCCGCCTCGCCGGCGATCTCATGGCGGCGCTGCTGCTTGCGGGCGAGCCCGAGCAGCGTGTTGCGCGCAATCCCGCGCAGCCACGGTGCGAAGGGCCGGCTTCGATCGAAGTCAGGCAGCCGCCGCCACGCCACGATGATCGCTTCCTGGAAGGCATCCTCGACGAGCGCGTCGTTCCAAGCCATGGCCCGCAGATACGCCATGAGCATGTCGGCGTGTTCCCGCACGAGGATCTCGAAGGCTTGGCTGTCGCGGGGGTCCATCGCGGGGCATTGTCGCAGGGATCGCCGCATGGGACACGCCGCCGGATAGAGTTCGGCTCTTTCCCATGCTGCGGATCGCGATCAAGATGCTCTTTGGCGACGGGGCCCGGTTCTACGGGATCCTGTTGGGTCTGGCCTTCGCCAGCCTGCTGATCGCCCAGCAATCCAGCATCTTCGTCGGCCTGATGAGCAGGACGAGTGCCTTCATCCGCGACACCCCGCAGGCCGACATCTGGGTCACGGACCCCGACTTGCTCTCGGTCGACGATGCCAAGGCGCTGCGCGATACGGACCTTCAGCGCGTGCGGGGTGTGCCGGGCGTCGCCTGGGCCGTGCCGCTCTTCAAGGGCCTTCTTGGGGTCAAGCTCGGAGATGGTCGGCGGACCGTCTGTGAGGTGGTGGGAATCGACGACGCCACGCTGATCGGCGGGCCGCACACGATGCTCGATGGACAGGTCGCGGACCTGCGCCAGGCCGATGCCGTCATCGTGGACAATCGTCGGCTCGCGCGGGAACTTCGGATGGCCACGGGCGAGCGCGGCCCCGACGGCAAGCCGGTCTATCGTCCGATGCAGGTCGGCGACGAGATGGAACTCAACGAACGCCGTGCCGTCGTCGTGGGGATCTGCGACAACGGCGAGAGCTTCCAGTACGCGCCGCAGGTCTACACGACCTACTCGCGCGCGTTGCAGTTCCAGCCCGCCGTCCGTCGCGTCATGAGCATGGTGCTCGTCAAGGCGGAGCCGGGGCAGGATCCCGCGGAACTTGCGCGCCAGATCGAGGCACGCACGGGGCTGAGTGCGCTGCCTGCATCGCCGTTTGAGTGGAAGACGATCGGCTTCTGGATGCGCGAGACAGGCATTCCCATCAACTTCGGGATCGCGATCGCCCTTGGATTCTTCGTCGGCGTCGCGATCGCGGGGCAGATGTTCTACAACTTCACGCTCGAGAACCTGAAGTACTTCGGCGCGATGAAGGCGATGGGTGCGAGCTCCTGGCTGCTCTTGCGCATGGTCGCTCTGCAGGGGGTGGTCGCTGGCGCGATCGGTCTCGGTCTCGGTCTCGGTCTCGCGAGTGCGTTCGGGCTGTCCAACAATCCGGATCGACTGGCATTCGTGATGACTTGGCACATCCCGGTCATCACGGCCGGAGCCGTGCTGGTCATCGTGGTGGGCGCGAGCCTCATCAGCATGATTCGCGTGATCCGGCTCGATCCCAAGAGCGTGTTCCAGGGATGAGCGCCGTGGCAACCAACCTGGCGATCGATGCCGCCGACGTGACCAAGGCGTACGGCAAGGGCGAGAATCGCGTGGTCGCGCTCGCTGGTGCCGATCTGCGCGTGCCCTACGGCGAGCTCGTGATGCTCGTCGGCCCATCGGGTTGCGGCAAGACCACGCTCATCTCGATCCTTGCCGGATTGCTCAGGCGCGACGGTGGCACATGCAGCGTGCTCGGCGTGGATCCGCAGGCCCTGCGCAACGGCCCGCGCACCGCGTGGCGTGGGCGCAACGTGGGCTTCGTCTTCCAGCAGTTCAACCTCGTGCCCACCGTGACGGCTCAGGAGAACGTGGCTATCCCGCTGCTGATCCAGGGCACGCCGCGCGCTGAAGCGATGGGCCGCGCGGGTGACATGCTCCGCAAGGTCGGTCTTGGCGGGCGCGAGCGCAGCCTGCCGCTGCAGATGTCCGGCGGCCAGCAGCAGCGCGTGGCGATCGCGCGTGCGCTCGCACCCAATCCGCGGCTGCTCGTGTGCGATGAGCCCACGAGCGCGCTCGATGGCGCCACCGGACAGAGCGTGATGGAACTGATCGCCCGCGTGGCACATGAGGATGGCCATGCGGTGGTGGTGATCACGCACGACGAACGCATCTTCCGTTTCGCGAACCGCATCATCCACATGGACGATGGCCGTGTCACGCGCACCGATGTCCCACCGAAGGAGCACGCATGAACCTGCGCACCATCGTCCTGCCCGTGTTGGCCGTTGCCGGCCTCGTTGCCACCGTGGCTGCCGTGAAGAAGATGGAGTTCCGCACGCTCGACGTGCCCGTTCCCGTGTCGCCTGCACCAAGCCCGTTCGAGAGTCGCATCGCAGCCACGGGCCTGGTTGAGCCGCTGGGCGGCGTGACCTACGTCGATGCAGCCGATGCCGGCGTGGTCGGGCGCGTTGCGGTCGCCGAGGGCGATGCGGTCAAGGTCGGGGACATCCTCTGGGAACTCGACCACGCGCGCACGAGGGCCGAGCTCGGTCTGGCCGAGGCCGAGCGCGCGGTGGCGATGGCGCAACTCGTGGATGAAGAGGCTCGTCTCAAGGCCCTCATGGAAAGCGGCGCGGCCGAGGTCGTGCCGCAGGTCGAGCGCGTGGCCCGCGAACAGTCGGCCAAGGTGGCGGCAGCGCGGGTCCAGCGCTCGGACGCACAGGTCCAGGCAGCGCAAGCCCAGCTCCACCGCGAGACCGTGCGCAGCCCCATCGACGGCACGGTGCTCTTCGTCGATGTCCGCCCGGGTGAATACGCGCCGCCCGGTGGGCGTCGGCTGGCGATCGGATCGATCGATCCGATGCAGGTCCGTGTCGACATCGACGAGGTCGAATTCGCACGCTTTGCGCAGGGCGGCAAGGCCCAGGCGAGCCTTCGTGGCGTGCCCGGCAGCTCGCTGCCGCTCAAGTTCCTGCGCGTGGTGCCGCTGGTCCAGCCCAAGCGCACGCTGACCGGCGAGGCCGCCGAGCGCATCGACACCCGTGTGGTGCAGGTCATCTACGAACTCGGACAGGGCACGCACCGCGTGCAGCCCGGGCAGGTCGTCGACGTCTACATCGAGGTCCCCGACAGCGTGCAGTGACCCGGGCTGTCAGGCTGGGTGCACCATGTCCTTGGGCTGCACGATTCGGTCGTAGGTCGCTGCATCGACGTAGCCCAGTGCAAGAGCTGCTTCCTTGAGGGTGGTGCCCTCATGGTGCGCCTTCTTGGCGATCGCGCTGGCCTTGTCGTAGCCGATGTGCGGAGCGAGCGCCGTGACCAGCATGAGCGAGCGGTCGACCAGGTCGGCCACGCGCTTCTCGTCGACGGTGATCCCTTCGGCGCAGAACTCCCGGAACGCGTCGCAGGTCCCGGTGATGAGTTCGCAGCTGTGCAGGAAGTTGTAGGCGATCACGGGCTTGAACACGTTGAGCTCGAAGTTGCCCTGGCTCGCGGCGGTCAGGATCGCCTGGTTGTTGGCCATGACCTGCACGCAGACCATCGTCATGCTCTCGGACTGCGTGGGGTTCACCTTGCCGGGCATGATGCTGCTGCCGGGTTCGTTCTCAGGGATCACGAGCTCGCCGATGCCGCAGCGCGGGCCGCTCGAGAGCCAGCGCACGTCGTTGGCGATCTTCATCATGCCGGCGGCGAGCGCGGCAAGGCATCCGTGCGCGACCGCCACGTTCTCGTGGCCGGCGAGCGCCTGGAACTTGTTCGGAGCGCTCACGAAGGGCACGCCGGCGGCCGTGGCGAGTTCCGCGCTGACCTTCTCGCCGAAGCCCTTGGGCGCGTTCAGGCCGGTGCCCACGGCGGTGCCTCCGATCGCCAGCCGGTGCATCAACGGCAGCGTCGCGCGGATCGCCTCGAGGGCGATATCGAGCTGCGCAACCCAGCCGCTCATCTCCTGGCCGACCGTGAGCGGCACCGCATCCTGCAGGTGGGTACGGCCGATCTTCACGATGCCGTCGAACTCCCTGGCCTTGGCCGCGAAGGCATCGCGCAGGCGCGTGACCGCAGGGATCACCTCGCGCTCGACCTCGAGCGCACAGGCGACGTGCAGCGCGGTCGGGAACGTGTCGTTGGACGACTGGCCCATGTTCACGTCGTCGTTGGGGTGGATGGGCTTCTTGCTGCCCATCGTTCCGCCCGCCAGCTCGATCGCGCGATTCGAGATGACCTCGTTCACGTTCATGTTGGTCTGCGTGCCCGAGCCGGTCTGCCAGACCTTGAGCGGGAAGTGGTCGTGGAGCTTGCCCGCGATCACTTCGTCGGCCGCACGCACGATCAGGTCCATCTTCTCCTTCGGCAGCCGGCCGGCGCCGTTGTTGGCGATGGCGCAGGCCTTCTTGAGCATGGCCATCGCCGTGATGATCTGCCGCGGCATGGTGTCGCCGAAGGGGAAGTGGTGGTGGCTGCGCTCGGTCTGCGCGCCCCAGTAGCGGTCGCAGGCGACCTGGATCGGTCCGAAGGCATCGGTCTCGGTACGGGTGGCGGCGCTGGTGGTCTGGGTCATGCTGATGTCCTTGATTGGGTCGGGGATGGTATGGGCGCAGCCGATGGCGGGCGATGCAGCGAGCCAAGCCGAATGCGCCGTCAGCCCGCGTTCCACGCCAGGTCGGCAGGCACCGGCTGGAGCCGCCCGTCGCGGTCGATGCACGCCAACGTCGTGGCGCCCACGACCAGCAGTGCACCGTCGCGCATGACGCGGTAGCGGTGCTCGATCTTCACGGGGCCGCTGGTCACCAGCTCGCAGTGCACGGTGACGAGGTCGTCGTAGCGGGCCGGTGCGCGGTACCGGGCCTCGAGCTTGACGACGGCGAGCAGAAGCCCGGCCTCTTCCATCGCGCGGTAGCTGCCACCCTTGGATCGAAGCAGTTCCGTGCGCGCCATCTCGAACCAGACCGGATAGACCGTGTGGTGCACGACACCCATGGGATCGCATTCCACGTAGCGCACGCGGACCGGAAGGTCGATGGATGCCATCGGCACCGTGCTCATGCGGGTCCCAGCACGGCCATGCGCATGCCGCTGTCGTCCGGGCTCGTGAACATGAGGGCGCGGCCGTTGCGCGCCAGTTCCATGGAGCTTGGATCGGCCCACGACAGTGGAATCGCACCACTGCGCAGGCAGAACTCGCTGGGATCGAAGGACTGCAGGGCAGGCAGGCCGATCTGCGCGGCCAGGTAACCGTGGTAGGCGGCCGTGCGTGCGCGAACATCCTCGCGCATCAGGTGATGGGCCAGCCCGAACTCGATCACGGCTCGGTTGGAGGGATTGAAGGTGAGTGCCGCTCGCAGCAAGGCGGCGAAGCGGTTGGGGTCGAGGTAGTACGCAAGGCCCTCGGCGACCCACAGGGTCGGTTGATCCGCGCGCCAGCCGTTCGCTCGAAGTCCCGAAAGAAGCGTGCCGAGGTTCGACAGGTCGGCCTCGATCATCCGCATGCGGTTGGCAGCGACCGGGAAGAGCTGTTGCACGAGCGCTTCCTTGTCGCGCTGATGGTGCAGGTCGACCTCCCAGATGCGGGCATCGATGAACTGATGTGCCCAGTCGATGCCCATCGCGCTCCAGCCCGCACCGAGCACCACGACCTGGCGCCCTACTGCGGGCGCGTTGACGGCGATGGCATTCATCCACGTCCAGAGCTGCCACTTGCGCAGCACGAAATGCATGCGGGCATGCGGCCACTGCTCGGCGACGTGGTCGGCCATCTCGCGGCCAGCCTTCGTATCGAGCCGCTTGACGTAGGTCCGGCCTGCGTCGGTGTGTGCTGCCTCCTCGCCCGTGAGGCGCATGACCATGGCAGCGGTCACGCCTACGTGCAGGCGCTGCAGCGATCCTTCGGAGGCATCGGGAACCGGATCCACGCGCCGATGGTACGGCTCGAGCGCGTGGCCGCGGTACGCTCCCACGCATGAGCACGCTCTCCTCGATCATCCTCGCTTCCTTCACGGTGCCCGTCGTCACGGTCCTTGCGGTGCAGGCACCGCCGGCTGCGGCTCCTGCAGAACCCGAGGCGGCTCCGACGAAGGCCAGCGAGGCGTCGAAGCCCGCCGATGGCACCGGCTCGCCCAAGGATGCCGCCAAGGCCGAGTTCGCCGTCACGAGCCCCGCGTTCAAGAACAACGAGCGCCTTCCCGTCGAGTACTCGACCGACGGCGAGAACGTCTCGCCCGCCATCCAGTGGGAAGGCACGCCCGCGGGCACGAAGTCCTTCGCGCTCATCTGCCACGATCCCGATGCCGGCCAGTTCATCCACTGGATCTCCTGGAACATCCCGGCTGACTGCAGGGGCCTGCCACGCGGAGTCAAGCGCGCCGCCACGCTCGACGATCCCAAGGGCATGCGCCAAGGCTTCACGGGCTGGGGCAAGGCCAAGGGCGAGGGCTACCTCGGGCCTGCGCCGGGCAAGGGTTCGGGTGATCATCACTACACCTTCACCGTCGTGGCGCTCGACACCGACTTTCCTGCGGACAAGGTCTTCACCGCGCGCGAACTCCGCTCGGCGATGAAGGGACACGTCCTCGGCAAGGCCGAGCTCGTCGGCGTCTTCAGTCGCTGAGCGACGGCGTCGCGCATGCTCACTCCATGACGCATGCGATGTCGGGTCGATGGATCACGCAGGACCCTGCACCGCCCACCGAGGCCAAGGGCCCGGGTGGGGCGTCAGGGCGCGCCGGCAGGCGAGATCACCGTCGGCTGCGTGCCGGGAGCCGGCTGTTGCGCGCTCTCCGGTGACGGCGGCGGCGGGAAGAGGATCGCCGACAGGCTGGTCGCGCGCCACGAAGGCAGTTTGAACTCGAAGCCTGCGCAGCGGGCTCCGGCCTTGTCCAGCGCCGTGACGCGGTCGCGCTCGACCTCCTCGGTCGGCTCGGGCTGGTCGGCCACGCGTTCGACGTTGACGTTCAGCCACAGGTCATTGCCGTCCTTGGCGATGTCAAGGTCGATCGCGCGCGAGCGGGAGAGCACTCGGATCAAGCGATGTTCCGGGTACTCCTTCGCGGCACGGACATCATCGATCTCGAGGCGCGAGAGCAGTTCGGGAATGGTGCGCTGTGCGCTCTCGCGCTGCGTCTCGAGCAGCGTGGCCGCGGGCTCGACCTGTGCGGCGGTCCAAGCGCCGGCATCACCGCGCGTGAACTCGACGCCACCGACCGTGAATCGATCCAGATCGCCGCTGGGCAGCGTCATGAGCTGGCGATCGATGTAGTTCACGAGCTCCAGAGTGCTGCGGAACGTGCCCGAGCACTTCCATGCCTGCGATTCACCCAGGAGCCGCGCGAACTGCGCCTCGGGGCTGAAGCGCTCCTTGCCGATCACGACTTCGGCGATCGGTGCCTCGCCCGCCAGCACGCGCACGAGCTTGGCCGCACCCTGGTCATCGGGCCACGCCAGGCTCAGCTCCCCCAGCCGCTCCTTCACGCTCGTCATGGCTTCGACCTTCTCAAGGCTGGCGAGTGCAGCGAGGATCTCGTTCACGCGCACGGTCTCGGCGCGGAAGCCGCCGGCGTCGGGCAGGATCCAGCCGTCGCCGTCCTTGCGCAGGCGGAGGGTCTTCGCGCCCTGAGCCAGTTCGATCGTCGAGATCTCCTTGGCGCGCGGGGCAAGCGTGGCCAGGAGCGCCTCACGCTTGCCGCTGGGTGATTCGCCGGTCTCGGCGGTGGGCTTCACGAGGATCGCCACGACGACGAGTGCCGCCGCGACCATGCTGATGGCGAGGATCGGTCGCTTCATGGGTCAGGCCTTCTTGGTGGTGCGGTGCAGGTGCGAACGGCGGACGAGCATGATGGCAGCAAGCCCCGCCACGACGAGCGGCCACGCCACCACGTTGACCAGCATCAGACGGGTGCCCAGGCCCTCGTATTCGCGGCGCAGGTTGAACTGCACCGAACGCAGTTCCTTGCGTGCGGCCAGCGTCTGCTCCTCGAGCTTGACGACCTCGGCTTCCTGCTCTGGCGACAGGATCAACTGATTCTCCGGAGTCTTCTGGGCCTGCAGCTCGGTGAGCCGTGCTTCGGACTGCCGGATCTGGTTCTGCAGCTCGCGCTCGCGGTCGAGGTACTGCTTCTCGGCCGCCTTGCGGATCTCTTCCACACGATCGAACGGGCGCTGGTACTTGCCGCGTGCGCGCAGGTTCAGCAGCGCCTCGTCGCCGGTGAACATCTCGAGCACGTTGAGCACGAACGCACCGTTGTCCGCCATCACGCGCGAACCGAGCACGAGGTTGCCCATGCGCTGCTGTTCGATCCAGTTCTGGTCGGCGAGCAGGTCGGCATCGGCAACGATGACGATGTTGCCGGTACCGGTGCGCGATGCCTTGGCGGGGGCCTGCGTCACGGGCTCGGGAGCCGCGGCCGGCGCAACAGCGGGTGCAGCGGAGGCGCTCAATGCAGCTGGCGCGGGATCCTGGAACGGTCCCTTGCCGACAGGTGCCTGGTCCGGGACGGGAACTGCAGGCGTCGCGGGGATCTCGCTTCCATCCGGTGCAAGCATCACGGGCTTGCTCGACTCGGGCGGAGCGATGGTCGGGTTGCCGGCCTCGTCGTATGCCGCCTCGATCGGTCCCTGCACGCGCACCGCGAGCACGTTGCGCTTGCCCTCGGGCTTGAAGTCGCGCATCAAGCCTTCCGGGTCGGGGAAGAACTGGATCCGCACCCCGTCCAGCCGCATCGATTCGGCGCTCGACTCGATCAGCGGCTTCACGGCGGCCTTGTTCGACTCACGGATGTCGATCGCCCCCATGGTCTGTGAGTTGACCTGTGACAGTCGACCCGTGCTGGGATCGTCCTTGGCCAGCGCGTCTTCTCGCAGGGCGAGCCAGATCAGGTAGTCCATGACCTGCACGGGGCCTTGGCTGCGCACGCGCACACGCTGCGCGTAGGTCGAATCAGCCACGACCTTGCTGCGCGTCCACTCGATGCCCCAGGCACGCGTGAGCGGGCCCAGATCGCTCGACTTGTCGCCCGAGCCGCCGCTGAAGCGATCCTCCGACGGCTGCGCCTCGCAGTGCGGATCGAGGAACGCCAGGATGCGACCACCCTTCAGCGCGTAGGAGTCGATCGAGCGCAACAGGTCCGTCGAGAGTTCGCGCGGATGCACGATGACGAGTGCGTCGAGGCCCTCCGGCAGCGCCGAGTCGGTCGTGGCGATGTCCTTGACCTGATAGAGCTGCTTGAGCTGCAGGTAGATCTGCCAGGGTTCGGCCGGCTGCCGCGGGTCGGCGGGGTTCACGCCGCCGCCGGCGAGCGGCAGCGAGGACAGCAGCCCGATCGTCGGCTTCTTCAGCTTGCCGATCGACTGCACGAGCCGCATCACGTCGTACTCGAGGAATGGCTCCTTGTTGGGATCGAGGAATGGCATCGCCTCGGACTGATCGACGGAGTTCTTCGCGACCAGGCCAAGCATCAGCTCCTTGCCCGAGCCATCAAGACGCAGCGGCGCGATGCCCGCAGCCCGGGCCTCGTCCTGGGCCTCGCTGAAGGGAGCGGGATCGATCACGCGCAGCGTGATGCGGCCCTTGCTCGCCTGCGCCACTTCCTGCAGGAACTCGCGCACGCGGTTGGCGTACGACTGGATCTGCGGCATGCCTTGCGCCGCCTCGGCGGAGTAATAGAAGTCGAGCTTCACGGGCTCATCGAGCCGCTGCACGAGCGGCGCGACGGCAGGTGAGAGCGAGTACAGGCGATCCTCCGTCAGGTCCAGGCGAAGGCCGCGTACCGCGTACGTGCTCGCGACAGCGAAGGCGCACAGCGCCACCGTCACGCCTGCGAAGGCACCGATGATCCCGATCGTTCGTGCGTTGGTCATGGCTCAGTCCGCCTTCTTCCACTCGATGAGCAGGATGTTCAGCCACAGGAACGCGGCCACCACGGCCGCAAAGAAGAGCACATCGCGCAGGTCGATGACCCCGCGCTCCATCGGCTCGAAGTGCGTGAGCAGGCTCACGCTCGCCACGGCCTCGGCCACTCCGGGGCTCGCCCAGCCGCCAAGGAAGTCAAGCACGACCGGGTAGCCGGCCATGAGCAGCAGGAAGCAGACCACGGCGCACAGGACGAACGCCACGACCTGATTCTTGGTGACGGCGCTCAGTGCGCTGCCAATGGCGAGGAACGCGCCCGCCATCAGCGCGCTGCCCACGTAGCCGGCCAGGATCGCTCCGCGGTCCGGCTCGCCCAGGTACTCGACCGTCAGCCAGATGGGCACGGTGAGCGCAAGCGCGACGCACGCGAACGCCCATGCTGCAAGCCACTTGCCCACGACCAGGTCGCGGATCGAGATCGGCAGCGTGGTCACGAGTTCGATCGTGCCGATGCGGCGCTCTTCGGCCCAGAGCCGCATGCTGATCGCGGGCACCAGGAACAGGAAGAGCCAGGGATTGAAGTCGAAGAAGGGCCGCAGGTCGGCCTGGCCGCGCTCATAGAGCTGGCCCACGTTGAAGGTGAAGATCCCCGTCAGGAAGAGGAACATCACCAGGAACACCGCAGCGAGCGGCGTGTTGAAGTACGCCGAGAACTCGCGGCGGACGATCGGTGCGAGGCGGCTCATCGTCGGGACTCCGTGTCGGCGGTGGTCAGGGTGCGGAAGACGTGGTCAAGGCGGTTGCGGATGACCGAGGCAGGCGCTTTGCCATCGAGTGCCTGCGGCGTGCCGTCGAAGACGATCGTGCCGCGGTTGATGATCACCGCGCGCGTGCAGACCGCCTCGACCTCCTCGAGGATGTGCGTGCTCAGCACGATCGCCTTGTCCTTGGCCATGGTGCGGATGAGTTCACGCACTTGGTGCTTCTGGTTCGGGTCGAGACCGTCGGTGGCTCGTCCATGATCAACACCGGCGGGTCGTGCAGGATCGCCTGCGCCAGGCCGACGCGCCGCTTGAAGCCCTTCGAGAGCGTCTCGATCGGCTGGTGATAGACGCCCTGCAGGTTGGTGCGCTCGACCGCTGCATCGACCCGTCGCGCTCGTTCGGCGCCACTGAAGCCACGCACGGCGCCGATGAAGCCAAGAAACTCCGCGACGGTCATGTCTGGATAGCACGGTGCACCTTCGGGCAGGTAGCCCATGTGCTCCTTGGCCTTCAACGGATCGGCGAGCATGTCCGTGCCGCAGATCCTCACGCTGCCGGCGGTCGGCGCCAGGAACCCGGTGATCATGCGCATCGTGGTGCTCTTGCCCGCGCCGTTCGGCCCGAGGAACCCAAGCACTTCACCGTGCTTCACGATGAGATCGATGCCTTGCACCGCGTCGAATGAACCGAATCGCTTGCGCAATCCGTGTGCTGCGATGGCCGCTTCCATGTGTGGTCTCACCTCTAGGTTGATGCAGAACCCCGAAGGCCGCGCGCGGGCCTTGAGTCTGCGGAGGGTAGGGGAGCGCGAGAACGCGCGACAACGGGGTCAGGTTCGACCGTGCGGGGTTTCGCAGCGGTCTTCGCAGCCCCTTGACGATGCCGCAAGTCGTTTCGGGGCAGAAGCTTGCACGCGTCCATAATCCCGGTTCCGACTTTCCCATCAAAAAACTGCTGCCCTCGCTTGCCCACGTTTCGGGTCGGGCTATGGTCGTTGTGCATCCCCCACGGATGCGGTTGGGCTGGGAAAAGGGACCACCCGACATCGCGGTACGAGGAAGGAAAGCCCGTGCTGCAACCTTGCGCGCCTTGCGTGCAGGACCCTGGGTCTGGAAACCCCAGGAGTCGGACAAATCGTTCGCTTGGCTTGGCGTGGCGCCAATCCAAGCAACCCTCGATCTATGTGTTCGAGGGAGAAGGTTGATCCATGCCCATTTGGGGCAGGCATGGTGTTCCATCCCCCCGCCCCGGAGTCCTGAGAGGAGAAATCCATGACCCGTTTCGTTCTCGCTACCGTTGCTGCTTCGACCCTCGCCTCGGCCGCTTCCGCCAGCTTCACCGGCTTCTCGGTTGAGCGTGGCACCACCGCCGGCGGCAACACCCGCTACTCCGTCTACGCGAACTTCAGCGCCAGCAACCTGGTGTTCCTGAACGCCTTCAGCTTCGTCAACGCGGCTGGCAGCAACGCCATGAACGCCCGTCACCAGGACTTCTTCACCGCTGACGGCGAAGTCGGCACCTGGCAGGCCGGTTCGTCGGTTTCGGCAGCCGATCGCGGCGAAGACTCGTGGGTCACCGCCAGCGGCCTC
>CAIYOC010000262.1 GCA_903927725.1 uncultured bacterium
CATCAACCAGTGGCAGACCGTGCTGCCCGATGTGCCCATGCAGTGGATTGCCGCCGAGGGCGTGTGGCGCGTCTCGGTGCCGGTCGCGCAGAACGCGCAGCAGTTCGACGCCGTGTTCAACAACGGCACCGGCACGTGGGACAACAACAACGGCGGCGACTGGCACTTCCCGGTGCAGGGGGGCACCACGCAGAGTGACTGGGTGATCGATGGCCAGCTCGACGCCGATGCCACGCTCGTGGCGCAGAACGGCAACCAGCGGCTGTGGGCCGGCATCAAGCTCGGTCGTCTCTATGTGGCCACGCAGGATGCGGGCGGCGGCGAGGATGCCTTCGTCACGGTCGCCGCCGAAGCTCCGGGATCGCTGCGCGCAGCGATGTGGGGCAAGAGCGGCCTGGTCGCAGGGTGGAATGCGTTCCTCGGCGCCGAGAACGACAACCAGTTCAGCGGTTGGTTCGACACCGCGAGCGTGCTGCGCACCGGTACCGCCTGGCGCAGTGCGCGCGGCGGTGCGAACGGCGTGCTCGAGGGTTCCGTCGACATCGTCACCGCCTTCGGCAGCAACCCCGAGCGCATCGCGCTCGCGAGCCTGCGCTACGCCAACGCGAACGCCGGTGCGCTACGCGCGGTGCTGCAGGTGCCGCAGAGCCTCGATGGCGACGGCGATGCCGAAGCCGGCGAGTGGCAGCTCGTGCAGGTCTGCGCGATCGCCGTGGGCGCATCCTGCTGCCCGGGCGATCTCGATGGCAACGGCACGGTCGATGGCGCTGACCTCGGATTCGTGCTCGGTGCGTGGGGAACCTCGTCTGGCGATCTCACCGGCGACGGGCAGACCGACGGCGCCGATCTTGGCGCGCTGCTCGGTGGCTGGGGCGATTGCCCCTGAGCACCGTCACTTCACTGGGCCAACGGCCCACACCGTCGTGGTGCCGCTGACCTCGTTGCAGGTCACGACCAGCGGTCGCTTGGTCGGATTGCGATCCGCGGGGATGAAGAGCACGCCCTCCGGGGCAAGATCACCTGCGGCCTTCAGCACGGCGGCGTCCTTCGCTGCCTTGGTCAGATCGACCGAAGGGTCGCACCGCGTCACGTGGTCGATCACTCGCGGGGCCGCAGGGTCGGTCAGGTCGATCACCATGAGGCCGTGCGATCGTTCCAAGCCAACAAAACCAAGGCGTTGTCCATCGATCATGCCGATCGCCAATCCCTCGGGCTCGGGGCCCTTCGCGTCGCTGCGGCCATCGGCCCATGGCGTTGCATCGAGGTCGGCGTTGAAGCTCGCGGAATGCCGCTCGGCGACCAGGCGCTCGAAGGCATCGCCGCTGTCCCACGCCAGGTCGAGCCGAGGCGATACATCGCCGGTGGCAGGCACGTATCGCCACAGCGAGACGCTGCGGCCCCCGAAGGCCACGGGCTGATCGAGCATGCCGTCACCATCAGGATCGGAGGCAACCCGCGATACGACCAGCCGGTCGAGTTCGGGTGCGCGGGGCGCTGCAGGCGCGCGTGGGGCAGCGCCCCAACGGATGCCCTCCTTGAACGATCCTTGCTCGCGCTCCTCGCCCTCGTTCGCTGTGACGAGCCAGAGCGCGCCACCATGCTCGAAGCAGGCGATTGCATCAGGCTGCACGAGGCCGCGCACCGGGTGCGGCGCGATCTTGGCGCCACCGTCCCGATCGTTCGGATCGAGGCCGGCACCTGGCAGCGAAAAGTCCTTGGTTCCCAATGGAAGCAGGGCGGTGATCTGCGCGGTGGCCACATCGAGGACGGCCACCGCAGCGATCTCCTGCAGGCCGATGAATGCGAGCGCGCCATCGGGCGAACACGCGATGTACTCGGGCTCAGCCTGCACCGACAGCGACGCATGGCGGAGCGCAAGATGAACGCCCCGCTTGACGAGCGACTCGGCCTGCGGATCAAAGGCGTGGAAGCCCACCGTCTCGACCGTAGCGATGCGCGCACCCGCCGACAGATCGATGATCGAGACGGATCCGGGTGCGTCGATCAGTCCATCGGCCGATGGCTCGCCCTCGTTGGCGACGAGGATCCTTCGGCCATCGGGCGTGAACGTGACCATGTCGGGGCCTACCCCGACCGCGACGGTCGCGATGGGTTGCAGTTCGCGATCGAGGAGGTGGACGACGCCCGCATCGCCGGGCTTGGGCGCCGCGCAGGCCACGGCGACCAGGTCACCCTGGACCGCCACGCTGTTGGCTCGCGGCATCGACAGGATCGATCGCTGTGTCAGCGTGCCATCGGCGGTCATCGCGAGTTCGACGAGTCCACGCGCCGCATCAATCACGAGCAGCGCATCGCCCTTGGGCGAGCGCGCGGCGATCTCGCTCGCTGACTGCATGAAGCGGCCGCTGTCATGCGTGGCCACGTGCGTGAGGCAAGGCAGGGGCGCCTGCGCAAGCGTGAGGGCAACGAGGATCCCGGCGATCGAGGGCATGCCGCGAGGCTATCGGCGGCGCCATTCAGGATGGAATCTGATGGTTCGGCGCCGGGCTGAACCGGAACTGAACAAAGTCATGGTGGAGTCTTCGGCGATCCGGCCTCGCACCATGCGCGTCCCCCGGATCGAGGAGACGCCACCATGCACCACGCTGTCCTGCCCACCATCGCCGCGCTGACCCTCGCCTCGGCCGCGTCAGCACAGGCCGTCCGCATCCACCTGAACGAGTACAACGCGGTCGGCAGCACGAAGTGGCTCAACAACCCCGACGCCGCGACACCAACCTGCCCGAGCCCCGAAGGTCCGGGCGGCTTCTCGTGCGCTGCGGACGAGGACCAGTACTTCGGCCGCGCGCTTGGCAACGGCGGCGATTGGCTCGAGTTCGTGATCGTGCAGGATCATGCCGACATCCGTGGCTTCAAGGTGCAGTGGGCCGAGATCGGCGCCACCGACGCCGACGGGCAGAACGACTACTGGTACGGCAGCGTCAGCGTTCCGCAGGGCCAGATCACCTTCCGCAACGTGGCGCTGCTGGGTGACCTCCGTGCCGGCACCATCCTGACCATCAGCGAGAACCCCGCGAGCGCGGGTGGCCGTGACACCGACCTGACCTTCGATCCCTGCAACGGCGACTGGTGGATCAACATCTGCCTGAACGATGCCGCAGGCCTTGCCCTCGTGGAAGCCCTGGCCAACGTGGTCGACCCGACCAATCCCGGCTACGACGATCCGCTCGATGTGGGCAACGACAACTGGCGCTGCCGCATCATGACGCCGGATGACGCCCTCCACCAGCCGCTGATCGGCGAGAACGTCTCGGGCGGCTGGGGCGGCAGCGGCGTGAACAGCAAGGAAGCATGCCGTTACGAAGGCCAGCCCACTGGGACCTTCAGCGCCTTCAACTTCAACGATGCCAACAGCAGCTCGTTCGGCCAGCCCAATGCCTGGACCAACGACCTGACCGCGTGCAAGGAGCGGCAGGACTTCTCGGCGATCCGCGCATCGATCCTCGGCGAGCTCTGCGCCAGCTGCAGCGCGATCGTGCTGAACGAATACAACGCGGTCGATGCACTCGGCTACCTCGGCGGCGGCACCGCCACCGGCGATGCGACCGGCGCGTTCTCGAGCGATGCGTTCTTCGGGCGAGTGGTCGGCAACGGCGGCGACTGGATGGAACTCGTCGTCGTCACCGATCACCTCGACATGCGTGGCTGGCGGCTCGACTGGGAAGAAGTCGCGGATGCCCAGTTCGGCGCGATCACGCTCAGCCAGGCCTCGTTCTGGGCTGATGTCCGTGCCGGGACGATCCTGACGTTCACCGAACTCACGACGGCGCAGGGGGGCCTCGACACCGACCTGTCCTTCAACGGCACCACCGATCGCTGGGTCAACGTCAACACCTTTGACGCGGCACTCGTGGCTGGCACGACCAGCAACAAGCCGGGCCACGTCAGCGGCGACTTCGACACCAGCAACGATGACTGGCGCGTGTCGGTGCGCGACGCGTCCGGCGCGACCGTGCTGTTCCCGTCGGGCGAAGGGAGCATCTACTACTACCGTGGCGCTGTCGGCAGCACCGATGTCTGCCGCCTGCGCAGCGGCATCGCGCGCACCACGGCTGCCAACGCCGAGTTCGACGACGCGATCACCAGCACATTCGGCCGGCCGAACACCTGGGATGTCTGCGAGACCGGCTCGGTGGCCACGCAGGATCTCTCGAACCTGCCGATCGACGGCTGCGTCGCGGAAGCCCCGTCGACTCCGGGTGACACCAACGGCGATGGCGTCGTGAACGGCAAGGACCTCGGTCTCTTGCTGGCGGTCTTCGGTACGGCTGAGCCGGCCGCGGACTTCGACGGCAACGGCTTGGTCGATGGCGGTGACCTTGGCGTGCTTCTGGCCAACTGGACCGGCTGAAGCGAGCCGCTGATCAGGTAGAGTGCGGGAAGCATGCCCGCACGCTCCCGCCCCGAACGGACCGCCTTCACCCTGATCGAGGTGCTGGTGGTGATCGGCATCATCGTCATCCTGATCGGCCTGATCCTGCCGGCGATCGGCTCGGTCCGCGCCACGGCGCGCGCCGGCGCCAGCCAGAGCAACATGAAGCAGTGGGGCGTCGGCACCATTGCCTACACAAGCCTGAACAAGGATCGGCTTCCGTGGGAGGGCCTGAAGGACCTGAGCCAGTTCGGGGTGAACCTGCGCACCAAGCAATTCTGGGCGAACGCCGTGCCGCCGCTCGTCGATGGCCCGTCGTACCGCGAGGTGGTCAATGCGGCCAACACCAACCAGACCGGCGTGCCGACGCTCGAGAACAGCATCTTCGTCGATCCGGCCGCCACGCCGCAGGACGGCGCGCCGTGGCCCTTCCCCGATCCCACGGCACCCAACGGCGGGCAGTACTCGGCCTTCTACTTCAACTACGTCCCCAACTCGCAGCTGAACAACACGTTCCTCGGCCGCGACTTCAACGACGTCGAGTACGTGCAGGGGATCAGCGACCCGATCCGCATCGGCGAGGAACTCGCGAAGAAGAGCGTACGGCTCTCGCAGATCAAGGACTCATCGCGCACGATCCTCATGCTCGAGATGCGCGCCAACCAGGATGAGCTCCCGGTGAACGACGTCTACTACGACAAGGACCTCGCGCGCCATCGCTGCGACTGGAAGCGGTTTGCAGCTCGCCACTTCCAGGGCGGCCACATGCTCTTCGCCGACGGTCACGTCGGGCTCGTCGAGAACGCGAAGGCCACCACCAACGCGCAGGACTCGCGCGATCCCAACACGCCCAGCGGCGACTGGAACACGGCTGAACTCATCTGGGATCCGATGGGTCCCGCCACGGATGAGTGAGCGACGCCATGCCCACCTGGAAGCTCTCGATCCTCGAAGGCCCCGCGGAACCATCGCGCGACTTCCCGCTTGACCTGCACCGCACGCTCGTGATCGGGCGCGCGGCCGAGGCCGACCTGCGGCTCTCGTCGAACAACGTCAGCCGGCGGCACGCCGCGCTCACGTGGGCGCCCGCCGGCGATGGACACTCGGGCCACTGGCGCCTGCGCGATCTCGGCAGCACGGCGGGCACGATCGTGAACGGCGCGCTGCTGCAGCCGCATTCCGAAGTCCGCATCGAGCCGGAGGATCGCCTCGAGATCAAGCCGTACGTGCTCCAGGTCGTGAGCGACCAGGAGACGCGCCTGGGCGAGCACGCCGCGCGCGTCTCCGAGGATGACGCCGACGGCCGCGTGCAGGCGGCGACGGTCGCGAAGCCCGAAGCGCTCGCACAGACCTTCTTGCTGCAGCTGCTCGCTGCAGGCGAGCGCATGGCCGCAGCGCACACCGACGAACAGGTGGCTCGCTCCGCCGTGAGCGCGCTCGTGCACGCCACGGGCTTCACCAACGTCGGCTTCCTGCGCCCCGGCGCGCGCGAGGGCTTCATCGATGTCCTCGCGAGCGAAGGCGAGATCCGCGATGCGAAGGGCAACCTGCTCGTGAGCCGCAGCCTGCTGCGCCGTTCGCGCGAGCATGTGTGCGTCTTCAGCGGCGAGGCCAACACGGCCGCCACGCTCAACGCCAGCCTGCAGTACCTCGACGTGCAGCAGGCGGTGTCCGTGCCGGTGCTGCACTCGGGCGTCTTCTATGGCTGGATGTACCTCGACTGCCGCGGCCAGCGCGGTGCCACGCACATGGACGAGGCCGTCAGCTTCGCCAGCGCGCTCGGGCACTTCGCCGCGCTGGCGCTGGCCAACCTCGCGCGCATGCGCATGCAGCTGCGCATGGACCTCGAGCAGCGCGAGATGTTCGGCGGCACCATGCGCGCGCTCATCGCCGCGATCGATGCCAAGGACCCGTACACCCGCGGCCACTCCGATCGCGTGAGCGCGTTCAGTGCGCTGCTCGCCCGCAAGGCCGGCCTGGGCGACCATTTCATCGAGATGGCGCGCACCTGCGGGCTCGTGCACGACATCGGCAAGATCGGCGTGCCCGAGGCCGTGCTGCGCAAGCCTTCGCGGCTCGATGAGGACGAGTTCGCCTTCATCAAGCAGCATCCCGACATCGGCCACGCGATCCTCATGGACATCCCGCAGCTGCGCGAGGTGCTTCCGGGCGTGCGTCAGCACCACGAGCGCTGGGACGGCAAGGGCTACCCCTTCGCGCTCGGCGGCGACCAGATCAGCATCCTCGGCCGCGTGGTTGGCATCGCCGATGCCTTCGATGCAATGACGAGCGCCCGCTTCTACCGACCCGCGCGCCAGGTGCAGGAAGTGCTCGACGAGGTCGCACGCTGTGCTGGCACGCACTTCGATCCCGAGCTCGCCAAGATCTTCGCCGCGATCCCGGTGGCGGAGCTGGCGCCGCTCGTGGCGCCGCCGGTCTCGCCGACCGACCCGGCAGCCGCGCTCAAGAAGCCCGCCTGAGTCGCTCGACCGCGTGCAGTCGGCACATCCTGCGTGCCGCCGTCGCACGCACGCAGCGATGCATCACGCGATCACGTTTGGCTCGGTGGCGAAGGCGCGCAGTGCATTGCCATGACGCAGCATGAAGACGGTCCACGCCCGTGCACCACGGCCGCGCCACGCACGCGCGAGCGCATCCGGATCGACGGCCTTGCCGCGCGTCTTCACGGTGACCTCGCCTGCGTCATGGTCCCGCAGCCACGCGAGCGCCGCATCGGTGCGCCAGGGGATCTCCGCCTCGACGCGGTACCAGCGCCACCACCAGGCCTCGTCATGGGTGGGGTGCGGTCCATGCGCAATGCCCAGCCCGACCGCTGCTTCAGCGAGGCCGAGCTGAGCGGCGCTCGCACCTGCGAGCCCGCTGCGTTCTAGCGCCGGATCCGGCACGGCGATGCACGCGCCGTAGGGACCATCGCGAAACGGCATGGCACCCGGCATCCCGTGCATCGTGCGCACCTCGCTTCCGCGCAGTGCGGTGGCGGCTCGTTCACCGGGATGCCGCGCGCATGCGCCCCACCAGAGCACGGCCTGCACGAGCGTGCGGTCCTCGCTGATGAACTCGAGTTCGCTGCCCGCGGGCGCACCTTCGATCGGCAGGTCGATGCCCGGGCCGAGCTTCGCGCCGCCTCCCGGTGACTCGCTCCACAGCCGCTGCAGCACGGCGAGCCCGGGTTCGTAGCCATCGAGACCATGGTGGCGCGTGCCGCGCTCGTCACGTCGTGCTGGATCGATGTGCACGAGTCGATCGCCGATGACCGCATCACGCACGTCACCCACATGCACCGGCACGCCCGCATTACGCGCGGCCATCCATGCGCGCACGGGATCACGATCGATGCCCTCGGCCGGCGCCACGCGCGCGATCGACATCAAGTCGCCGCCCATGCCCGTGCACAGGTCGGTCGTGGGGCGGCCGGCGAAGCGCTGCGCCTTCCACGCCGCCACGCGCGCACTGCTGGCCTGCTCGACGCCGTGTCCGTCGCACCAGAGCCCGGCGGCATCGGGGAACTTGGCGATCGCACGCTGTCGCGCCTGCGCGAGTTCAAGGGCCGCACGCACGGCATCGGCATCGCCGAGCTTGCGCAACGCCATGACCGCAGCAGGCGTGGTGGCACCGATCGAAGCCGCCGCATCGCGCAGCGCACGGCCTTCATCGGTCGCGAGCCACTGCCAGGCACCGAGCGGGGCGCCGCTCATTTGCGACCGAAGTCCGCAGGATTCTCGCCCACGACCGGCGTGTCCCAGAGCCGCACGATGCGGCGCCATCGTGCGCAGGCGGGCGTCGTGATCCACGTGCGCGCCTCGCGCACCAAGGCTGCGAAGCCGGGATCGCAGTCGCCGTCCACGTCGAGCGTGGTCTTGATGATGCCCTTCGTGACCCAGCTGATCGCCGTGCGTGAGTCGCTGAACACCTCGCGCGCCTTGAGCTCGCCTGCGTCGAGCCGCTTCAGCGCATCCACGATCGCCAGGAACTCGCCGAGGTTGTTGTGCCCCAGCGCATGGCGCGCGCTGCGGAAGATCTCGGTCCAGCCGCCCGCGGCATTGCGCTGCATGCC
>CAIYOC010000263.1 GCA_903927725.1 uncultured bacterium
GAGGGCAGCACGCGGGTCGTCACGAGGAGACGGACCGGCATCAGGCCGTTCGCCAGGAGCGCCTTGCGGAACGTGCCGAAGCGTTCATCGCGCATCGAAGCGGGACCGCCCGGCCGCCGCACGTCATCGGTCTCGTAGCCCACCGCGAGTCCTTCCGCGAGCCAGAGCGGATTGAGTCCCGTGGGCGACTGCGCGCCGCACTCGAAGAGCATCTGGTGGGTGGCCTCGTGCACGACGACGACCTTCAGGCTGTCATCGACGGCGGCTTCGCGTTGCGCACGCTGTGACGCCAGCTTGGCGCGGGCCTGGTCGACCTCGCGCTGCGCGACGGCAGCCTCCTGACGGCTGAGCCGGCTTCCGCGCATGCGGTTCACGGCATCCTGCCGAGCCTTGATCGCGGCTTCGTTCTTGGCGAGGGTGGCATCGGCCGCGCGCACGGCATCGGTGCTCTCAGGATCGAAGAGCTGCAGCCTGCGGCCCGACGGCTGGTAGTAGCCCAGCGTGGTCGCCAAGGTCTGGCCGTCCACCTCACGCGCGAATCGACGGAAGGCGCCCTCGTCGGAGAAGAGGATGGCCAGATGCCGCATGCCGGGATCGGTCGCCGGCAAGCCGCGCTGCGCCAAGTCAGCCAGCAGCGCGGCCCTCGTGCGCTCGAGCGCGTTGAGGGTGTTGGCGATCGCCGAAGGCGGTGCATCCGACACGACCAGGAAGTGATCCGAGGTGTGGCGCTCGGCCTTGGGCATGTAGGCCGCCAAGGCATCCGGGATCGGCGGCGTGGCCACCGCGGCCACGGGGTCCTGGGCCAGCGCCGCCAAGATCAGGACAAGGGCGTGCAGCATGCTGTCGTTATACGCGCAGTGCTTGGATCCATGTTCGCCCCGCCTATCATCGGCCGCATGCTTCGTGCGCTGCTGCTCTCCTGCTGCCTCCTGCCCTGCGCAGGCTGCTACAAGCACGTGGTCCGGACCTCCGGTGACCCGAGCATGCCGCGGCAGACCTACGACCCCAACGTGGATGACACCGAGCCGGGCTTCTTCGATCAGCTCTTCTGGGGCGATCCCCCCGCTGGGCAGGATCCCGTCGAGTACTACCGGCTCAAGCGCGCCGGCAAGGACATCCCCCCGACCCGGGTGCCGCAGCCACTGCCCACGCCGCCGCCGGTTTCCGCGCCGACGAACACCGGAAACGGCGCAAACGGGACCACGCCCTGACCGGGCGCGGGCCCGATTCCGGGCATAGACTTCGCCACCCTCAAGGACGAACTCACCATGGGCATTGAAGCAGCGCTCCCAACCGACAGCATCCTGACGACCCAGCTCCAGCGCGTGGTCAACTGGGCCCGACGCTCCAGCGTGTGGCCCATGCCCTTCGCCACGGCGTGCTGCGGCATCGAACTGATGGCCACCGCGTGCAGCCGGTTCGACCTTGCGCGCTTCGGTGCCGAGGTCATGCGCTTCAGCCCTCGCCAAGCGGACCTCATGATCGTGGCGGGCCGCGTGAGCGTGAAGACGCTTCCCGTGCTCCAGCGCATCTACATGCAGATGGCCGAACCAAAGTGGGTCATCTCGATGGGCGCGTGCGCCAGCACCGGCGGCGTGTTCGATACCTACGCCGTCGGGCAGGGCGGGGACCAGTTCATTCCTGTCGACGTGTACGTGCCCGGCTGCCCGCCCCGCCCCGAGATGCTCATCGAAGGCATCATGGCGATCCAGCGGATCATCGACGAGGACCAGCTGCCGCGTGACCCCACCGGCAAGCGCCTGCCGCTGAACATCGCGCTCGAGCCGAACTACGTGCCGCGGCCTCAGCCCGTGCCCGTGACCGTCGGCATCTCCTGACGGATCCCGGCCACGAAGGCCGCCACGCGCTCCATGCCCTTGGTGATCTGCTCCTCGCTGCACGCGAAGGAGAAACGCACGTGGGAACGCGCGCACTCGCCGAAATCCTCGCCTGGAACGATCGCCACGGCATGCTCCTCGAGGAGCGCCTCGGCGAAGGCCTGCGCCGAATCGAGCACACGCCCGCCGGCGGTTCGACCACCGAGCAGTGAAGCGATCGAGGGGAACGTGTAGAACGCGCCCGAACTGGGCGGTGCATCCATGCCCGGAATCGCCGCCTGCAGCCGCCCGATCAGTTGCGCGCGCTTGGCGAAGACCGCCCGCATGCGTTCCACGTCGGCGGCACCGTTGGTCAGCGCCTCGACGATCGCCGGAAGCGCAAAGCTCGCGATCGAGTTCGTCATCTGCCCCTGCAGCTTGATCGCCTCGCGCACGAAGGCACCACGGTCGCCAGGGGCGCACAGCCAGCCGATGCGCCAGCCGGTCATGGCATACGCCTTGCTCATGCCGTTGACCGTGATCGTGCGGTCAGCCAGGCGCGGATCGCTGCCGACGCTCCAGTGTGCGATGCTCGGCGCGACTTCGGGGTACACCAGCTTCTCGTAGATCTCGTCGCTGATCACCGTGACCTGCGGATACCGTGCGAGCACGTCGGCAATGGCGCGCATGGACGCAGGAGGCAGCGTGATGCCGCAGGGATTCGACGGCGAATTCAGGATGATCCCGACCGTTCGCGGCGTGATGGCGCGTTCGATCGCCTCGGGCCGCACGACCAGCCCATCCTCGAGCCGGGCCGGCACCTCCACGCAGCGTGCTCCGGCAAGTTCGACGAGCGGGCGGTAGCTGACCCACGCCGGCGTCGGCACGATGACCTCGTTGCCGGCACCGCGCTCGATGAGCACCTGCAGGGCCATGTAGATCGCGTGCTTCGCGCCAGCCGTGATGGTGATGTGCTCGAACGAGCACTCGATGCCGTTCTCCGTACGGTGCTTGTGCGCGATCGCCTCGCGCGCTGCCCGGTCGCCCGGCGTCGGTGCGTACTTGGTCTGCCCAGCCTCGAGCGCACGGATCGCGGCGCGCTTGATCGGCTCCGGCGTGTCGAAGTCCGGCTCGCCGACGCCGAAACCCACGACGTCGACGCCTTTGGCCTTCAGCGCCGCAGCCTTGGCGCTCACCGCCAGGGTCGCACTTTCCTTCATGTTCGAGATCGCGCTGCTCACC
>CAIYOC010000264.1 GCA_903927725.1 uncultured bacterium
CCGGCCTCGATGGCCGGCAGCGCCTGCTCGTCCTCGAGCGCCTTGCTCTCCCCTTCCTCGCGCGCCTCCTTGTACAGCGACAGGAAGCCCTTGAACTTGATCACCGAGCCCGTGGCCCGGAACAGGTAGCGCCCGAGATCGAAGTCCACGGTGGTCGTGTCGAACACCGCCGGCGCCATCTGCGACGCCATGAAGCGCTGCCAGACGAGCGTGTACAGCTTCAGCTGATCGGGCGAGAGGTACTTGGCCACGCTCTCGGGCGTGCGCGACGGATCGGTGGGACGGATGCCCTCGTGCGCGTCCTGCGCATTGCTGTCCTTGCCGGCGCCGTACAGCTGCGGGCCCTTGCTCAGAAACTCCTCGGCGAACTGCTGCAGCAGGAACTCGCGCGCCGCCAGCGCCGCGCTCTCGGCCACGCGGCTCGAGTCGGTGCGCATGTACGTGATCAGGCCTACTGCGCCTTCGGCCTTTCCGAGCTCGATACCCTCGTACAGGTTCTGCGCCATGCGCATGGTGCGCTTGGAGCCGAAGCCGAGCTTCTTCGCGGCCTCCTGCTGCAACGTGGACGTGGTGAACGGCGCGGCGGGATTCTTGCGACGCTCGCGACGCTTGATGTCGGTGACATCAAAGGTCGTGCGACCTGCCAGATCATCAAGAATGGCCTGCGCGGCCGCCTCGTTGTGGATCTCCGCCTTCTTGCCGTCCAGGTGGTGCAGCTTGGCGGTGAACCCCTGGCCGTCGTGCTCCAGCGCCGCGGCAATGGTCCAGTACTCCGTGGGCCTGAACGCGCGAATTTCGCGCTCGCGCTCCACCAGCATCCGCAGCGCCACGGTCTGCACGCGCCCCGCCGACAAGCCCTTCTTGACGGTCTTCCAGAGCAGCGGACTGGCCTTGTAGCCCACCAGGCGGTCGAGCACGCGCCGCGCCTGCTGCGCATCCACCTTCTTCTGGTCGATCTCGCCGGCGGCCTCGATGGCCTTGGTCACCGCTTCCTTGGTGATCTCGTGGAACAGCACACGCCGGATCGGCGGGCCGTTCTTGCGCGCCACCTGCCCGCGCACATGCCAGGCGATGGCCTCGCCCTCACGGTCAGGGTCGGTCGCGATGTAGACGGTGCGCGCGTTCTTGGCCGCGCTCTTCAGCTCGGCCATCGTCTTTTCCTTGCCGGGAATCGTGACGTAGTCGGGCTCGAAGCCGTTCTCGATGTCGATGCCCAGCGTCCGCTCGGGCAGGTCGCGCACATGCCCGACCGTGGCCTTCACGGCATAGCCGCTACCGAGGTACTTGCCGATCGTCTTGGCCTTGGCCGGCGACTCGACGATGACGAGCGCCTTGCCCGCGGCCTGCGCCTCAGCCTCGGCGTCGAACAACTCGACCGGCGCGCTCTTGCGAGCGGCAGTTTTCTTGGCCGCGACTTTCTTCGTCGCGGTCTTCTTCACGGCGACCTTGGTCGTCGCGGTCTTCTTGCGGGCAGCAGTCTTTTTCTTGGCGGCCATCGGTCTAGTGCAGTGCCCCGGGCTCCGGGAGCGTTCCTGAGTCTTCGATCCCGGCGCTCTCCATGAGGGCGCGCAGGTCGTCGAGTGCAATTCGTCCTTCGAGTTGTGCCATCGCGCGCTCGATCACCTGCTCGAGCTCCGCCGCGTTGAGGATACCGGCCCCGGTCAGGGCGAGCAGGTGTCCCCACGCATCCGGCGCAAAACGCCCACGCTCATGCGGGCCGAGGACACGAAAAGTCATGTGTTGTGACATCTATAGTATTGAGGCTTGCCCGACATTGGGCTCCAGGGCCACAATCCTAGTCCCCTGGTCAAGGACGGGCAAGCGC
>CAIYOC010000265.1 GCA_903927725.1 uncultured bacterium
AGGACCGCATGGAAAGTGGCTTGGCGCCGAGGTTCCTCATGGTGCTGGTGGACGCCCCGCCGAGTGGTTTCGGCACGGACGATGATCCTGCTACCGATGAGGCCTGGGCTCATGCGCTGCGCTCGATCATGGCGCTGCCCGTGGGTGGCATCATCAGCGTGAGCGAGCAGGCCCGAGCGCTGCTGCGTCGTGCAGCCGATGGCCACTGGAAGTCCATGCAGGCTTCCCGCACGGGGCTGATCCGAGCCGTGGCAGGCAAGGCCCGAGGCAAGGCCGCGAGGCTTGCGCTGGTCCACCATGCGCTGCGCAGTGCGTCCGGCGAGCCTGTCGGCCCCGAGGTGGACGCCATCAGCATGGATGCAGCCATCAGGCTGGTGGACTGGTTCATGGATGAGTGGGCGAGGCTGGGCGAGGTCGTGACCACTGACGAGCCAGCCGAGGCCAAGCGCACGCCCGAGGCGCTGGAAGCGTGGCTGGCCTGCCGAGGTGGTTCATGGTCACTGCGTGATGTTCAGCAGCAGAGCGCTGCGTACCGTCGCCACCGCGAGGACCTTTGGCGTGACGCCCAAGCGCTAGAGGCAGCAGGCCGAGCGCGGATCGACCGAGCAGCGCCGGGAGCGAAGGGTGGAAGGCCCAGCGCCACGATCGCACTGGTGACGCCATCCCCATATCCCCACATCCCCGAAACCTCACCGAAGCCTGAGCCGCAGGCACGGGCGCCGAGCCCGATGCCACTGGCCGTGCCGATCATCTGAGCGCAGTCCACTGCGCAGCCATCCCCGAAACCCCCAGCAGGATGCTGCTGAGGGGTTTTGGGTTTTGGTGATATGGGGATGCCACCCCCCCATAGGGTGGGGGTCCTGCTGAACTTGGCCACCCGCCGTCGCCCGAATTCATATCAACCGACGATGCATCGGCGGGGTTTTGTGTAAGTCCCTGACTGGAACCGCCGCGCTCAGGCCTTTGGGATTGTGTGGGACACTCTCACACGATGCAGGAACTCACTGAGCAGGCCGTAGGCTCCGAGTATGGGACTGCCACGCAAGTGGGATCCGATGCCCAGCACCGTCAAGGTGAAGGACTGGTCCTTCCCTCGCGGGACCAAGCCACGGACAGGCGCTTGGCGTCGGTTCCGTGAGGCGCTGCGGCTGGCGCGTGGCGTGTTCCGATGCGAGGCCTGCGGCGTGATCGAGGACCGCCTAGAGGCCCACCATGTGATCCCGCGCAGCCAGCGCCCGGACCTTGAGTATGACCCGGCGAACATCCGGTTCCTCTGCCGAGCCTGCCACCATGACCGCCACCCCGGCCCCGGCTGAGGCCACCCCGGACTACCCATTTTGGTGCAGCGCGTGCAGCGAACGGGTATGATCACGCCACGAAATGGCTTGAAAAACCGCCATTTTGGACGGCTGCAACGGCATGGCATGGAAGAGGTGGTCGGTTCGAGCCCGATCGGGTCCACCTGACGTCGCATGAAGGCCGGCCTGTGCCGGCCTTCTGTCGTTGAGGGGTGACCCGGTCCCATCCGTACCATCCCGTGCGTGCGTCCCCTGGAGATGAGTGCATCATCGAAGCCGAGTGAGCGTCGCGCGGCCCTCCTCGCCCTCGCCGTCCTGATCGCCTGCACGCTCGCGATCCTGCTCGGTCCCGAGGGCGACGTCACGAGCGAGGCCTACGACCAGAACCAGCACCATCTGCTGGTGATCCAGTCGTTCGCCGATCAGTGGCCAAAGCCGGATCTTCGTGACTACCGCAGCGCGACCGCGCCACTCTGGCACCTGCTGCAGTCCATTCCCGCAGCGCTCGGCGTACCGCTGTGGGGCTTGCGGATGCTGGCTGCCGTGGCCGGCGCAGCGCTCGTGCTGCTCGTGGCACGCGTCGCGGCCAGACTCGGTGGCGATGCACGATTGGCGTGGCTCGCCGTGCCGATCGCGGTCAGCCCGTACCTCCTGTCGGGATCGATCTGGATCACGACCGACGTCCCCGCCACGCTCGCGTTGGCCGCTGCACTCGCTGCCGCGATGTTCGCTCGCCCGGGGAGCAGCTGGCTCCTTGCGCTTGGTGCGGCGATACGGCAGACCGGCCTGTGGATGGTGCCACCGATCGCCCTGATGCAGTGGTTCGGTGCACCGCAGGGCACCCCGACCATGGAGCGTGTGCGTGGAGCGATTGCCGCAGTGCTCCCGGCGATCGTGCTCGTCGGCGCGCTGGTGTGGATGTGGGGCGGGCTCACGCCGCCGGGCTATCGAGACCAGCACGACCGCGGCGTGAATCTTGCGGTGCCTGCCTTCACGCTCGGCCTGATCGCGCTCATCGGCGTGCCGCTGGTCACCATGCGCGGTGCGCGCGAACTCCTCGCCATGCCGCGCATCGTGCCGGCTGCTGCCGTGGGCCTGGGCGTGCTCGCGGCGTTGGCCGTGCCGACGAAGTACGACATCGATGCCGGTCGATGGGGTGGACCACTGTGGACCGTCATCAACCAGTCGCCAGTCATGGCTGATCGGTCGATCGCACTGCTCGTGCTGGCACCGGTCGGTGCGCTCGCGCTGCTCGTGCTCGTGAAGCGAGCGCACGAAGCGCAGCGCAACGGGTCAGCTCTGGCGCTTGGTGTGGCCGTGCTTTGCCTGATGGCCGTGAACACGGCCAACAGCCAATGCTGGGAGCGGTACGCCGACCTGCCGCTCCTGGTGCTGCTGCCGTGGCTTGCCGCGGTCGGCCTGCGCGGCCAGGGTGAGCGGGAGCGTCGTGGGGTGGTGGCCGGGGCGTTGGTTCTTGGACTTGTCCAGGCGGGGTTGAGCGTGCCGATGGTCGTGCTCCCGCTCGTTGGATGGACCGCGGCCGTCGCTCCCTGACCCTGCGCTTGGGCCTCCCCGAAAGTCGTGCTATGTTGTGCGCATGCTCCGGGTCACCGCCATCGCCACGATCCTCTCCGCCACCAGTGCATCGTTCGCTGCCGAGCGTGCGTTCGACTGCACCTTCGATGCATCGAGCACGATCAACGCGGATGCGGGCATCAGCCTGCCGCTCGTCGGCAGCTGGATCGGCGACTTCGATGCCGCCACCAATCCGACGGGTACGCAGACGCGGCCCGGCATCTTCGGCGGCAGCGGCAATGTGGCCATCCCGTTCTCGTCGGTTGTCAATCCGGCAGTGACCGCCGATGGCGCGATCCCGACCGGCGGCTTCGAGCTCCGGTATGACGACGTGACCGGTGTGATGACGGTCGATGGTTTCGCGCTTGATCTCTTCGGCAAGGATGCCGCCGACCTGGTCACGAACCTCACGCTGACCTATTCGACCTTCCGCACCTTCAGCCCCAACTCGCTCTACGTGGGCGTGAACGGAATCACGATCCCGCTGCCGGTCGGCGAACTCTCGAAGATCGCCGGGGCGCAGTCCGGACCGGCCGGCGGTGTCGCCGTGCCGCAAGGCGATGGGACGAGCACGTTCTCGATCGTGGTGCCGTGCGACTTCACCATCCAGGCATCAGCCGTCGGGCAGTCGTTCGACCAGGTGATCCCGGCAGCCTTCGTGCTCGCGGGCCGCATCGAGCCCAAGGGCAACGGTGTGCTGATCACCACGACGGTGGCTTTCGAGCAGACGACCGAGATTCCCGCGGGCCTTCCTGCGCTCGAGTCGCAGCCCTTCGGCCTTCCGACGATCCTCCCCGCGGGCGCCACCGCGAACCTGCTCATCACGGGCGAGTTTGGTGCCGGCAGTGCATCGGTCGCCTTCGATGGCACGCTCGTCGCCACGGGCGCGCCGACCGCCGTTCCCGGCGACATGAACACTGACGGCGTGGTCGACGGCTCCGACATCGGTGCCCTCCTGCGTGTGTGGGGTCAGGCCCATCCGGTGGCGGACTTCACCGGTGATGGCACCGTCGATGGTCGCGACCTGGCGTACATGCTGGCTCACTGGACCAACTGAACCCAACGCTGCGCACGATCCTGCCGAGGATGTCGGGCGTAGAGTGCGCCCGTGGAGACCGCATCAACAGGACCTGGACCGCATCGCTCGCGTGGCTTGGGTTGCACCGGCGCGATCCTGGCCGTCATCATCGTGGCGGCGCTGGCTGTGATGGGTCTGGCGTGGATCTTCGCGGGTGCGGTCGGCTCGGTCGCTCAGTCGGCCGCCGACGCTGCCGGTCGCCTGGCCGAGGCCTTCAAGCCGCAGGTGAACATCCAGACCACCGTGCGGGCAGCGGTGGGCAACCTCGATCCGCAGCTTCGGCTCAAGGTCGCCGAGCGTGAGCTCGAGGTGACGGTCGAGGACCTGCAGGAGACCCGCTGGCTCGGCGTTCCGCTGGGTTCAACGGTCACGCAGTTGCGCAGTTCGGGCAACCTCGTGCAGTACGTCGTGCCGCTGGAGGGACTCACGCCCGAGCGCATGGAGTTCATCGGCAATGACGGACGCGGCGCGCTGCTCGTGCATCTTCCGTCGCCGCGTGTCGATGAACGCATGGTGTACGTGCAGGTCGATCCGCGCCACGTCGAGGTCGAGATCGACGATCGCTGGCTGAACAACGTGAACCCCTTCGTCGGCGATGGTTCCGAGCGGGCCCGCGCTGCAGTGCGCGCCGCCGCGGTTGAGCTCGCCTCGAAGCCGGCATACCTGAAGGAGATCGAGGCCGAGTGCGCACCTCGGATCGAACTGCTGCTGCAGGCGTTGCTCGAACCCGCACTCGCTGACGGCGTCGAGGTGCGTGTGGTGTGGGACCGCTGACGCGCCCGCGCACGCCTCGCTAGCATCGCGGTGTGTTCATCTGGCGCAAGGGCATCTTTTGCCTCGAGGCCGAATGGTTCGGGCTGCGCTCATCGGTGTCGGTGCGGCCGGCGCTGGAATTCCGGCGCGCCAGCGATTTCCGGGTGCCTTTCATCCACCGCGATGTAGCCACGCGAGCCGAGCTCGAGCACTACCTGCGCAAGTGGCTGCAGCAGGCGCACAGCGATTTCCCAGTGCTCTGGCTCTCGATCCACACGCGTCGTGGCTTGCTGCTGCCCGGTGACGTGCGCCGGCGCGACGAGAAGATGGACCTGGACGACCTCGAGCAGCGGCTGGCGGGCCAGTGCAGCGGCCGCATGATCCACTTCGGCGGATGCCGCACCATCGACCTGCCTCGCGAACGGATCCAGCGCTTCCTGCGCACGACCCGCGCCGTGGCGGTGAGCGGGTTTCTGGAAGAGGTCGACTGGAGCGAGAGCACGCTCTTCGAGATGGCGCTCCTGCTGGAACTCCAGCGTGAGCCGCTGAAGCCCGCCGGCCTCGCCACGATGCAGCGCCGGCTGGTGCGGCACCACGGCGCAATGGCCAAGCGCCTGGGCTTCAGGCTGCATCGGCGCACACGCTGAGTGCAGCTCCAACCCGAGTAGGGGCTTCGATCGAAGACCGACCGCCGATCAGGCCAGCTCGTACTCGCCCGGGATGCGCACGAATGGCTTCGCGACGATGCCCTTGGCGATGTCGTGCGGGAACAGGTCGAGCTTGGCGCCCGTGATCTCGTCCCAGCCGACGGTGCGGCCGGTGTAGGCGGCCTCGCGGCCCATGACGGCCATCAGGCTGCTCTCGGCGGTCTGGCGCAGCTCGACGATGGGCTTGCCCGCGACGATCGATTCGACCAGGTCCTTGTGCTCCTGGCGGTATGCGGCGCCGATGTCGCCCTTCATGCGCCAGAGTTCCTTGCCGTTGCGGTCGCTGATGATGCTGCCGTTGCTGAAGGCCTTGATCTGCGCGATGCCCTCGCTGCCGTAGACCACGTTGTCGAAGTCGCCGGTGGCCTTGGGCCAGTGGCGGCCCGTGAAGGAGCAGAGCTTTCCGCCATCGAACTGGTAGTCGACCTTGAAGCTGTCCCACATCTCGCTGTCGGCGGGGCGGTGCCAGCGGCTGCCGACGGCGAAGGCCGAGCGCGGCGTGCCGAACATCCAGTGCACGACGTCGATGTTGTGCACGGCCTGCTCGACGATCTGGTCGCCGCTGGCCCAGATGAAGTGCATCCAGTTCATGATCTGGTAGTCGGCGTCGGACTGGCCCGGCAGGCGATCGCGGTACCAGATCTCGCCGGCGCAGTAGCGCGCGGTCATCGAGACCGGCTCGCCGATCATGCCCTTCTCCTTGATGTTCTTGATCGCCTCCATGAAGCTCGGCTGGCGGCGGTACTGCGTACCGGTCACGATCGCGGTGCCTTGCTTGAGCGCCAGGTCATGCGCTTCGCAGCAGGTGCGGTAGCCGGCGCTGTCGGTGCACACTGGCTTCTCGGCGAAGACATGCTTCTTCGCCTCGACGGCGGCCTTGATGTGGCCGGGGCGGAAGCCAGGGCTCGTGGTCAGGATCACGAGGTCGATCGTGGGATCGTTGATGACCTTCATGAAGCCTTCGAGTCCCCCGTAGATGCGGGCGTCGTCGACCGACACGCGGTCGCCGTGCGCCTTCTTCAGGCCATCGCGTGCGGCCTTGGCCTTGGCCAGGTCGACATCGGCCATGGCCACCAGGCGCACGTTGGGGTTGGCGGTCAGGCTGTCGTTGGCTGCACCCGAGCCGCGTCCGCCGGAGCCGACGAGGCCGATGTTCAGCATCTTCGACGGCTGGTTGGGGCTGCCGATCGCGAACGGCGATGCGTAGCCGGCGGCTCCGAGGGCTGCGGAAGTGACGATGAAGTCGCGGCGGCTGATCGACATGCTGGCTCCTTGGGGTGAGGTGTTCCGACCCACGATACCGGGTCGATGGGCCCGATGCGACGCGGTGTCGGTGATCCGTGGGGCGCGCACCGTCGCGGCGATCGATCGTGTTCCTAGAATCGTCGCATCGCATGAAGGTCCTCCTGGGCATCACCGGCAGCGTGGCCACGATCAAGGCGCCCGAACTCGTGGCAGCCTTGGTTGCTGATGGCCACGACGTGCAGGTCGTGGCGACGCCGCACGCCTGGAACTTCACGCAGGTGAACCAGCTCGGCGTGAAGACCTGGGAAGATGACGATGAGTGGCCGGCGATGTGGCAGCGCGGTGATGCCGTGCCGCACATCGATCTGGCTGACTGGGCCGATGCGCTCGTCATCGCGCCGCTCTCGGCCAACCTGCTCGCGGACATGGCGCTCGGCCGCTGTGACAGCATGCTGTCGTGCATCGTGCGTGCATGGCACCGCGACCGGCCACTGGTGATCGCGCCTGCGATGAACACGCGCATGTGGGAGCACCCGGCGACCGAACGCCACCTTGCGCAGTTGCACGCGGATCAGCCGCGGCTGTGCGTGGTCGATCCGGTCGAGAAGACCCTGGCGTGCGGCACGTACGGCATGGGCGGCATGGCCGAGCCCGGGTCGATCGCGGCAGCGCTCCGCGCCGCACGTTGACGCCCCGGCCCGGCGCGATGGGATCGGCACGGCTGCAGGTCGAGGCCGCACGGCACGCGCGTAGACTCGCCGTCGTGAAGCACGAACCGCAGGACATGGTGGCGGTGGGCGACTACGAGCGTGCCGCTCCCGAATCGCTCGAACGCCTGGCGCACGACTATTACCGCTCGGGCTCGGGTGACGAACGCACGCTGGCAGCCAATCGGGAGGCCTGGGCGCGGTGGCTCGTGCACTACCGCGTGCTCGTCGACGTGGCGAAGCGCGACCTGTCGACCACGATCCTGGGGTCACGCTGGTCGATGCCGACGATGGTCGCACCGGCCGCCCTGCAGCGCATGGCGCACCCCGATGGCGAACTCGCCACGGCCCGCGCTGCAAAGGCCGCCGGCGTGCCGATGGGAATCAGCAGCCTGTCCACGACCAGCGTCGAGGAGATCTGCGCGGTCGGCGGCGAGTGCTGGCTGCAGCTCTACGTCGGGCAAGACCGTGGCTTCGTGCGCGAGTTCGTGCAGCGTTCAGTGCGTGCGGGCTGCCGCGCGATCGCGCTCACCGTCGATGCGCCGGTCTGGGGCACCCGTGAGCGCGATGTGCGCAACCACTTCCACGTGCCGGCGCATCTTTCAGTCGTG
>CAIYOC010000266.1 GCA_903927725.1 uncultured bacterium
GCCTGACATCGAGTCGGTCGACGTGCTGCCTCCGACGATCGCGATCGAGCAGCGCTCGGGCGGGCACAGCCCGCGCTCGACGGTCGCGACGACGACGGAGATCTACGACTACTTCCGGCTGCTGTGGGCGCGCTGCGGCACACCGACCTGCTGGCACCGCGATGAATCGGGCCGCGTGTGCGGCAACCCGATCACGGCGACGGCGCCGACGCAGATCGTGGAGTCGGTGCTTGCCTCGAGCGCCGGCAGGAAGCTGATGGTCTGCGCACCGCTCGTGCGCGCCCGCAAGGGCTTCCACAAGGACATCCTGGAGCAGATGGTGCGCGCGGGGCTCGTGCGCGCGCGCGTGAACGGCACGATCGTCGAGCTGCGTGATGCACAGAAGCGCGGCGGCGAGAACCCCTTCGGCCTCGGCCGCTACGAAGCCCACACGATCGATGCGGTCGTCGATCGCATCGTGGCGAGCTTGGAGGATCGGCAGCGACTGGCCGAGAGCATCGAGACGGCGCTCAAGGCCGGCGCCGGGAACCTGCTGCTCCTGGTCGACGACGGTGCCGGCGGCTGGACCGAGCACCGCTTCAGCGAGCACTTCTCGTGCCCCGACCATCCCGAGTGCTCGCTCGAGGAACTCGAGCCGCGCGTGTTCAGCTTCAACTCGCCGCAGGGCGCGTGCGAGGCGTGCGCAGGCCTGGGCACGATCGACCAGTTCGACGAGGACCTGGTCGTGCCCGACCAGGCCAAGCCCGTGGCCGAGGCGATCGAGCCCTTCCGCAAGAACGGCCGGCGCATGAACATCTGGTACGCGCGCCGCATCCGCATGTGGTGCGCGGACGAGGGCGTGAACCCGGCCACCCCCTTCTCGAAGCTCGCCACGAAGGCGCGCCGTTCGCTCATGCATGGCCAGGAGGATGGCTGGGAGGGCGTGCTCCCCCACCTGCGCCGGCGCTTCACCGAGACCGACAGCGAGTTCGTGAAGGAGCGCCTGCACGCGTACATGAGCACGGCCGCGTGCCCATCGTGCGCGGGGCGCAGGCTCAAGCCATCATCGCTCGGCGTGATGGTGCCCGGCGCCGACCGCCGGCTCGACATCGCCAGCGCGACCAACCTGAGCATCGGCGCCGCGCGCGACTTCTTCGCGGGGCTCAAGCTCGGCACGTCGCATGCCTCGATCGCCGCGCCGATCGTGAAGGAGATCGCCGCTCGCCTTGGATTCCTTCAGAGCGTCGGCCTGGGCTACCTCACGCTCGATCGCACGAGCAGCACGCTCTCTGGCGGCGAGGCCCAGCGCATCCGCCTGGCGACGCAGGTCGGCAGCGGCCTCGTGGGCGTGGCGTACGTGCTCGACGAACCGACCATCGGCCTGCACCAGCGCGACAACGACCGGCTCGTCGCCACGCTCCGGCGCCTGAGCGACATCGGGAACTCGGTGCTCGTCGTCGAGCACGACGAGGACATGATCCGCGCCGCTGACCACGTCCTCGACATCGGTCCGGGTCCGGGGCGCCACGGCGGCACGGTCGTCGCGCAGGGAACGGTCGGCGAGATCTGCGACACGCCCGGCAGCCTGACCGGCGACTACCTCAGCGGTCGTGTGCGCATCGAAATCCCTGCCGAGCGCCGGCCGCTGTCGGCCAAGCAGTCGATCGTCGTGAAGGGCGCACGCGAGAACAACCTCAAGGGGATCGACGTCGCGTTCCCGCTTGGCGGCATCGTGTGCGTGACCGGGGTCTCAGGCAGCGGCAAGAGCACGCTCGTGAACGAGATCCTGCTCAAGGCCGCCAAGCGCCACGTGACCGGCACGCGCGACCTGCCCGGCGCGCACGACTCGGTCACCGGCCTGAGCAAGGTCATGCGCGTGGTCGAGGTCGACCAGTCACCGATCGGCCGGACGCCGCGCTCGAACCCCGCGACCTACACCGGCATCTTCGACGAGATCCGTTCGGTCTATGCGCGCATGCCCGAGGCGAAGATCCGCGGCTACGAGCCGGGGCGCTTCAGCTTCAACGTCAAGGGCGGCCGCTGCGAGGTCTGCGCCGGCCAGGGCGTGCGGCGCATCGAGATGCACTTCCTGCCTGACGTCTTCGTGACCTGCGAGGCCTGCAAGGGCCGCCGCTACGGCCGCGAGACGCTTGAGGTGCTCTGCAAGGGCAAGTCGATCGCGGACGTGCTCGACATGACCGTCGATGATGCGACCGCGTTCTTCGACGCGCATCCCAAGATCGCGCGCATGCTGCAGTGCATCCGCGACGTGGGTCTGGGCTACATGCAGCTCGGTCAGGCCAGCACCACGATGTCCGGCGGCGAGGCGCAGCGCGTGAAGCTGGCGAGCGAGCTGGGCATGACGAGCGCCGGCCACACGCTCTACGTGCTCGATGAGCCCACGACCGGCCTGCACTTCGCCGACGTGCACCGCCTGCTCGGCGTGCTGCAGCGCCTGGCGAGCAACGGCCACACGCTGGTGGTCATCGAGCACAACCTCGACGTGATCAAGTGCGCCGACTGGATCGTGGATCTTGGCCCCGAGGGCGGCGACGGCGGCGGCACGCTGGTGGCGCACGGCACGCCCGAGGCCGTGGCCGCCACGCCCGGCAGTTTCACCGGCGAGTACCTGGCCCGCATGCTGGGCGCGAGCACGCCCAAGGAAGCGGCTCCAGCCAAGCCCACGCGCGCGAAAAGGCCGGCCGCGCGCAAGCGAACCACGGCGTGAGACAACTCAGGGGCGCGAAGCCCCTTGAGCAACCAAGCGATCACGTTCATCAAGCCGGCGCCGTCATTGGAAGGCTGCCAGCCATAATGCGGATCGCCTCAGGATAAGCAAGGCACTCCTGCTCGAACACGCGCGCGGCGAGCGCTTCCGGCGTGTCGCCCGGCAGCACCGGGCAGCGGCGCTGCACGATCGTGCGGCCGTGGTCGTATTCATCGTCAACGAGGTGCACCGTGCAGCCGCTCTCCGCATCGCCTGCGGCGAGCACGGCCGTGTGCACATGATGCCCGTACATGCCGTGCCCACCGTGGCGCGGCAGCAGCGCAGGATGGATGTTGAGCGCACGGCCTGCCCACGGGCCCACGCGGAACTTGCGCAGGTAGCCGCACAGGCAGACGAGGTCGACCCCAGCGGCCTGCAGAGCGGCATCAACCTGATCATCAAGGCTCTCGGGCCGCGAACGATCGCACACCACCACGTTCAGGCCCGCCGCGCGGCAACGCTCGATGCCGGCGATCCCCTGCTTCGTCACCACCACCACGCCGAAGCGCGCATCGAGCCGCCCGGCATCGATTTCATGCTGCAGGTTGAGCACCGTCCGCCCACCGCCGCTGATCAGGCAGCCGAGCACGACCTGGCGGCGGGTCACTCGTCCTCCACGTGCAGCGTGGCCGGGCTGCGGAAGTCGATCGGCTTGCGATCGGGGCTGATGGCCACCATGGTCACCAGCGCCTCGGTTACATGGATCTGCTCGCCGGTCTTGAAGCGCTCGGCGTGGACGAGGACACGGATGGTGGCGCTCGTGCGGCCCTCGCGCTCGGTGCGGGTCCAGAGCGTGACCGACTCGCCAACACCCACCGGCGCGATGAACTCGATCTTCTCCATGGCCTTCGTCACCCAGCGGTGCAGGCCAAGCCGCCGCGCGTGCATGTACGCCGCCTGGTCGATGTAGCTCAGCACGACGCCGCCGAAGACGGTGCCACTGTGGTTGGTGTCGCGCGGCATGGTCATCACGCGCAGCGACAGGTCGAAGCCTTCAGGTGCCTTCATGCATGGGATCATCGGCGCGGGGCGCGGTTCCCGCAACCAGGCGGGATACGATCGTGTCGATGCGCGTGGCGCCGATCTTCTTCCTGGCTTCGACCGTGCTGCTGGTGCTCGCCGTGCTGCGCATACCGGCAGCAGCACAGCCCCCGGCCGACACAGCCCGGTCGGCGACGGAACGGGCCGTGAACGAGGCCCTGGCCCAGCGCCGCAGCACCGACGCGCTCACACGGGCCAAGGCTTGGCTCGAACGCGCACCCGGCGATGCCGGCATGCTGGCGCTGGCCGCGCGCGCCGCGGCGCAATCGGGCGATCAGCGTGTGGCCGCGGGCTACCTGAAGCGCGCGATCGAGGAAGGCTTCACGGACTTTGCGGCGATCGAGTCCGGCGCTGACTTCGCCGGGCTGCGTCGGCACGAATCGTGGGCGGTCGTGCAGGAGGCGATGCGCACGGCCCGCGCGCGCAACGAGCAGGGAACGCTCACCGGCGCCGAAGCGACCAAGGCCGTCGATGCCTGGCGAATGCGCTTCACGAGCGGCTATCGCGCCTTTCCTGACGGCGTGACCAACACGATCCTGGTGACGACGCAGGACCCAACGAGCCGCGGCGAGTTGCTCTCGATGCTCGCCGCGATGACGAAGGACCAGGTCGATCGGCTCTTCGGCAAGGGACTGGCCCAACCGGTGGCGGTGATCGTGGCCAGCGGCACCGATGGCGAGGGCGATGGGCTCACGCCATCACGAGCGGGCCGTTACGAACACGGCATGCGCCGGCTGCTCACGCGCGACACCGGGGCCACGCTGCGCCACGAGTTCACACACGCCCTGCACTTCGCGCACATGGAGCGCATCAACCAGCTCCATCCGATCTGGCTGCGCGAGGGACTCGCAACGATCTTCGAGACCTATCGCACGCGCGACGACGGCTCGTTCGAGTTCCTGCCCAACGAGCGCGCCGACGCCGCGATGCAGCTCCTGGCCACGGGCGCCGCGCCTGCCCTGCGCCGCCTGCTCACGATGCCCGAGGACGACTTCCAGAAGGATGGCGAGTCGACCTATCCGTTGGTGCGCTCGCTGATGGAGTACACGGCTGCGCGTGGTGCGCTGGAGCGGCTCTACGCCGAAGCCGTCGCGGGATACCGTGATGACACCACGTGCACGCGTGCGCTCGAGCGGGCGCACGGTGCGAGCCTCGAGGAGATCGAGCGCTCGTGGGCGACCTGGACCCGCGAGCGCGGTGCCCAAGGGCTCTCGACCGATCCAACGCAGCCGTCGATCGGCGTCACCACCGAGGATCACCCGGACGGGGCGAGGATCGTGCGATTCGTCACGAAGAGCACGGCACGCGATGCGGGGCTGCGCCCGGGCGACGTGATCGTGGGCGTGGACGGCGAACCGGTCCGGTCGGTGCGTGAGCTCGGCGTGGCCCTGACGCGCTCGCCGCGCAAGGAAACCCTCACGATCCGTTTCCGCCGGGGCGATTCGTATTCGATCCTCGAGGTGCGCCGGCGTCCATGACGGAGCCGGCGGACCACGATGGCACGCACGCCAGCCACCCCTCACCTTCACGACCTGGTCCGGACGATCCGCGGGATGTTCGCGGAATGTGCTGTCCTTCTGGAGAACCGAGGAGTAGGTTCATTCGTGGTTCACCATGGCGCGGAATCGCCCTGCGTGATGCATGGCGAGTTCCTCCGGGCTCGGGTCCCGGACGGCCGGGCGATCGTCGCCCGTGCCGAGTGCCGCGCAGCTTGCGGTGCTCCCCCGCACCGTCATCCACGGAGGTTCTTGCCATGATCGTGACCATCAGCGCCAAGCACATGCAGCTCACCGAGGCCATCGTCGGCTACATCCGCGAGAAGGTGTCGAAGCTCCCTCGATACTTCAATCGCGTGAGCGGCCTCGAGGTCGTGGTCGAGCCGCTGCCGAGCCATGGCTTCCATGTGGAGTTGCGTGCCAACGTCGATCATCACAAGGACTTCGTCTGCAACACGCATCACGACAACCTCTACGCCTGCGTCGACCTCGCGGTCGATCGCAGCCGTCGCCAGCTCAGCGAGCACAAGGCCCGCGTGCGCGAGCATCGACACTGAGCGGCATCCAACCTCGTTCCACCATCGCGCCCGGCGCGGGACACGCTCCCTCGCCGGGCGCGTGCGTTCTGGCCGTATCGCGCTGCAATCGCTACGATCCGCTCCTTCCATGAAGCTGATCGATCTCGTCCACGCCAAGGCCATCCTCGCCCCCCTCGATGCCACCAAGCGCGACGCATCGATCGGCGAACTGATGCAGGTGCTCGTCGCCGCCAAGGTGATCAAGGCCGCGCAATCCGATGACCTGGTGAAGGCCGTGCTCAAGCGCGAGCGCAAGGGTTCGACCGGCTTCGGCCACGGTGTCGCCGTGCCGCACGCCAAGACCGACCTGGTCGATGCGCCGATCGCCGCGCTGGGGATCAGCCCGAGCGGCATCGACTTCAGCTCGCTCGACCGGCAGCCCGTGCACGCGGTCTTCCTGATCCTGAGCCCTGAATCCAAGCCCGACCTGCACGTGGCGGCGATGGAGGCGATCTTCCAGTCGCTCCAGGACGACCACTTCATGCGCTTCCTGCGCCAGGCGCGTACCCCGGCCGATGCGCGACTGCTCCTGCAGGAAGCAGGGTCCTCGAAGGGCTGATCCGCATGGTGACGGGCCGCGCCACCATCCTGAACCGGCTTGGGCTGCATGCACGCCCGGCGATGAGCTTCGTGCAGACGGCCATGGGCTTCGGCTGCTCGGTCACCGTGCGCCGTGCCGATGGCGATGAGACCGTCGACGGCAAGAGCATCATGCAGATGCTGCTCGTGGCGGGCACGGCGGGCACCGAACTCGAGATCACGTGCGATGGTCCGGACGAGGATGCCGCGATGGCCGCGCTGCTGCGGCTGATCGCACGCAAGTTCGACGAAGAGTGAGCAGCGCAGCTAGCGCACGAGCTCGACGCCGACATCGCGTGACATGAGCGATTGCAGGGCCTGGGCCGGCGCAATCCCGCCGAAGAGCACGCCGTGCACGGCTTCCATGATGGGCAATTCGATGCCGCGCGCACGGGCATCGCGCACGATCGCGTCGCAGGTGTCCACACCCTCGACCACGGAGCGCGTGTGAGCCAGATGCTCCGCGAGCGTCTGGCCGCGGCCAAGCGCCTCGCCACATGAGCGATTGCGGCCGTCGGGACTGAAGCAGGTCGTCGCCAGGTCGCCCACGCCCGCGACGCCGAAGAACGTCTCGGCCTCGGCGCCGTGCGCGGAGCCGAAGCGCACGATCTCGGCGAGCCCGCGCGCAAGCAGCGCACTCTTGGCGTTCATGCCCGCGCGCATGCCATCGAGCATGCCCGCGGCGAGCGCGATCACGTTCTTGGCGGCCCCTGCGAGTTCGACCCCGACATGGTCCCGCAGCGTGTAGAGCCGCAGCCAGGAGCAACTCAGCGCTTCCTGGACCCCCGCGGTGGCGTGCGGCGAACCGGCGACCACCATCACCAGCGGAAGCCGGCGCGCCATCTCGGCCGCGATCGACGGCCCCGACATCGTGACGACCTCGTGGCCCGGCACGGCTTCCTTCAGGATCTGGCTCGGGCGACGCAGCGATCCTCGCTCAAGGCCCTTGCTCACGCTGACGATCACCGCCGACGGGGGCAGCTCCTTGGCCAGACGCGTCCAGACCGAGGCCAAGTGCTGGGTGGGCACCGCACTGATGCAGAGGTCCGCACCGGCGAGGGCGCGCTCGGCATCGGGTTCGACCACGACCGCGGGGTCGAGCTCGAAGTCGGGCAGGCGAGGCGAGCGGCGCGTGGCGGCCAGGGCGGCGAGGTCCTGGGGGAAAGCCCCCCACAGTCGGACCGCGTGCCCCCGGCTCGCGGCAAGCGAGGCGAGCACCAACCCGAACTGGCCGTCGCCGATGACGGTGACCTGTCGCATGATGGGACGGAAGGTACCCCGCAGGATCGAACCCGTGGATCGTGAGCGTGCTACGCTGCAGGTCACTTCTCCTTCCTCGGGTCCATCGACCATGAGCACCATCACGACCTCGTCGGCCTCCCCTTCCATCGATCCGTCCGCCTCCAGCGGCGAGCGCCTCGAGCGCCAGCTGTTCGTGGCCCTCGTGGGCGGCGTCATGCTGCTCACGGCATGGGTTGCCCGTGCCCTGCTGGGCGTGGGCGAGAGCGTGACCAACATCACCGCCGCCATGGGCGCGCTGATCCTGGCTGCTCCTTTGGTGAAGGGTGCGTGGCAAGAACTCGTCGCGGGCAAGCCCAGCAGCGACACGCTCGCCTCGCTCGCCGTGCTGGCCGCCTTGGCGAACAACCTGTACCTGCCCGCGGGCTTCCTCGCCTTCTTCCTCTGGCTGTCGGAACTTGTGCTCAGCCGCACGGCATGGGGTGCACAGCGCGCGATCCGCGAGCTCATCGAGCTCACGCCTGACGTGGCGCGGCTCATCGGTGCCGATGGCTCCGACCGCGAAGTCGCGCTGTCGCAGGTCAAGACCGGCGACCGCGTGCGGGTGCGCCCCGGCGAGAATCTTCCGGTCGACGGCAAGGTGATCGCAGGCCAGTCGAGCATCAACCAGGCCTCGCTCACCGGCGAAGCCGTGCCGGTCGAAGTTCAACCCGGCAGCGAGGTCTACGCGGGCACCACGAACCTGACCGGCCAGATCGACCTGCAGGTCACCGCCGTCGCAGGCGAGACCACGATCGGCAAGGTCGAGACGCTCATCCGTGAAGCGGAGAACAGCCGTACCGAACGGCAGGAACTCATTGAACGCCTGTCCGCGTACTACGTGCCGGTCGTGCTCATGGTGGCCGGCATCGTCTGGTTCTTCACGAGCAAGTCCGACAGCGCCGAGGTGCGCGAGACCGCCGCGGTGCGCGCGATCACGGTCCTTGTGGTGACGTGCCCGGGCGCACTGCTCATCTCCTATCCCACCGCGATGGTCGCCGCGTTCGCCGCGGCCGCGCGCCTGGGCATCATGATCAAGCAGACGCGCGTGCTCGAGAGCGCCGGTGACATCGACACCGTGGTGCTCGACAAGACCGGCACGCTCACGACCGGCAAGTTCAGCGTGAGCCGGCTGGCTCCGGCCGACGGAGTCGATGCGGCAGACCTCCTGCAGGCCGCCGCCGACTGCGAGCAGAGCTCGAACCACCCGCTCGCGCGGTCGATCCTCGACACGGCGCAGCGTGCGCGCATCGAGCCCGCCAAGGTTGAGCGCTACGAGGAAGTGCACGGTCGCGGCGTCGTCGCGGTCGTGGGCGGGCAGACGCTGCGCGCGGGCCGCTCGGGCTGGCTGCTCGAGCTGAACCCGGCCATCGCGGCCTCGGTGAAGACGGTCGAAGCAGGCATCGAAGGCATGAGCGGCGTGCACGTCATGCGCGGCGACACCTACCTGGGCGCCGTCGGCCTTGAGGACAAGCTCCGCCGCAATGCCCCCGAGACCGTCAAGCGCCTGCGCGACCTTGGCGTGCGCCGCGTCTCGATCTTCACGGGTGACCGCCTCGGCGTGGCCACGCGCGTGGGCCAGGCGGCCGGCGTCGACTCGATCGAGGCCGAGTGCCTGCCCGAGGAAAAGCACGAGGAACTGAAGTACCTGCTCAAGCGCGGCCACCGCGTGCTGGCGGTTGGCGACGGCATCAACGACGGCCCTCTGCTCGCGAGCGCGGATGTTGGCGTGGCGATGGGACTGTCCGGCAGCGACATCGCCACCAACAGCGCCGGCGTGGCGCTGATGAACGATGACCTGCGGCTGGTGCCGTTCCTGCTCGAGCTCGCCCGCAAGGCGCGCGGCATCATCGCGCTGAACATCGCCGCGAGCCTGGTGCTGGCGATCATCGGCCTGGCGCTGGCCGCGACCGGCAACCTGCAGATCTGGATCACGCCCTTCTACCAGGCCGTGGCCTACGTCTTCGTCATCGCCAACAGCCTGCGCCTGGTGCGCTTCGGCGAGGAGTATGCCGACGCCGAGGAGATCCGCCGCCAGACCGAGTCGCAGCGGGCGCAGAAGCCCACGCGCGCGATGCAGCGGATCGCGGCGACCAGCTGAGGTCGAGGTTCAGAGCAGACCCGACACGCCTTCGACGGCTTGAGCGACCTGGGTCCTGAGTTCAGGCACAGCGGTCGACTCCCACAGGTCGCCCTTGCGAAGGGCGCCGACCAGCCACACGCGCTCGTTGGCAGTGCCGTCATCGCGCAGCAGGCGGCCCGTGGGATCCGTGCGAAGTCCGATTCCGAGGTCGTCGGTCGAACCGAGCC
>CAIYOC010000267.1 GCA_903927725.1 uncultured bacterium
CGGTGGCATCGACCTGGCGCACGAGGTCACGCTGCAGGCGACGGCCGGAGATGAACCGTTCGTTGCCTTCGCGCAGCAGCGCAAGCACCTTGCTCGGGGTGAGCGAAGCCTGCACTTCCTTCGTGCTGTGATCGACGTACTGCACGCGATCGTCGATGTTGTACTGATCCTTGAAGCCGACCAGGCTCGTGGTGATGCCGCGCGCCGGTGCGGTTTCCTTGACGAACTCATTGATCTGCGCGAGCGCATCGGGATCGATGTAGTCGGTCATGCGGGCATCGAGCACGACCTGGTCGCCCTTCCCGAAGCCGGCGAGCGTGGTGGCGAGCTGGGCCCGGTTCAGGAAGGTGGCCTGGGTTCCGAGCTCGACGCGGTGCACAAGGCCGCCCACGTGGTCTTCCTTGATGACCTGCGGGCCGGCACGGAGGTTGCTCCAGAGCACGAAGGCAAGGCTGGTGGCCAGGCCAAGACCGACCCCGAGCAGGAGATCGGTGAAGACGATCGCCGACACGGTGACCACGAACGGCACGAACTGCGCAGGACCGGTGGTCCACATGGCGCGGAAGATGGTTGGATTCGCGAGCTTCCAGCCGGTGAAGATCAGCACTGCAGCAAGTGCTGCCAAGGGAATGCTGTTGAGCACGGCCGGGAACAGCAGCACGCTGCCCAGGAGCAGGACGCCATGGAAGATCGCGGCGTTGCGGGTGCGGCCGCCGGCGCTGGCGTTGACCGAACTGCGCACGATGACGCTGGTCATGGGGAGGCCGCCAGCGAAGCCAGCGAGCATGTTGCCCACGCCCTGCGCGACGAGCTCGCGGTTGGGCGGCGAGACTCGGCGCTGCGGATCGAGCTTGTCGGTGGCTTCGAGGTTCAGCAGCGTTTCGATGGAGGCGACGACGGCGAGCGTGACGGCTGCCATCCACACGCCACCATTCATGATCTGGCTGAAGTCCGGCAGCGTGACCAGCGACGACCAGGTGAAGCCATCCTGACCGATCACCGGAACCTTGACGAGGTGCGTGGCATCGATGGCCAGCGAGGAGTCGGTCCGGAGGAAGAGTTCGCTGGCCAGGGTCCCCAGGACGACAGCGGCGAGGGCACCAGGGAACAGCGACTTCTTGAGGGGGGTCTTGTCCCAGACGAGGAGCGTGGTCAGGGCCACCGCGCCAACGATCGCAGCCCCGGGCAGGAAGGCCTGAAGCGCGTGGATGAGTGCCGAGAAGGTGTTGTCGCCATCGGCCTGCATGAAGGACATGTCGCCCTCCCAGTCCTTGTCGTAGCCGATGAGGTGGGGGATCTGCTTCAAGATCAGCAGGACACCAATGGCCGCAAGAAGGCCCTTGATGACGTTGGTGGGGAAGTACTTGGCCAGAACGCCCGCCTTGGCCAGGCCGAACGCAAGCTGCATCGCACCGGCGATGAGGACGGCAAGCAGGAAGGTCTGGAAGGAACCCAGGCCATTGATCTGTGCCAGCACGATCGCTGCCAGGCCGGCGGCCGGGCCGCTCACGCTGACGTGGCTGCCACTGAGGGCGCCCACGACGATGCCGCCGATCACACCCGAGACGAGGCCAGAGAAGAGCGGTGCGCCAGAGGCCAGCGCGATGCCCAGGCAGAGCGGAACGGCAACCAAGAACACGACGAGACCCGACACGAGGTCAGGAACGAGGGATGGGCGGTCCGCCCGGGCAGCAAGAGTGGTCATGGGTATTACGGAAATAGATTCCGGGATTGAAGTGAGGTGCAGTCTAGGGTGCCCGGGGGGGCTGGGTTCGGCGAAGTTCATGATTCCGCTGCGCGCAGGCGTGGTGGCACCGCGCGCCATGCGGCGGAAGGGTCGCTCTAGGATCGGATCATGCTCGACTTGGTTCGACCTCTGGTGCGTTGGGTCCTGGCACTGGCCCTGCTCTGTTCGGTGCCGGCACGCGGTGCCGAGGAAGCGATCGCGGACGAACCCTCTCCGCCCATCCAGAATCAGGACACGCCTCGCAACGTGGCCTACAGCTTCATCATGCTCGCCCGGGAGGGGGCATGGGACGATGCAGCGCTGCTGCTCCAGTGGCCTCAGGGCATGGACGATCTCGAGGCGACCCCGGAGAAGGTCGCGAGGGCGTTGAAGCTGCTGCTCGACGAACGGATTTGGCTGGACTTCAACGCCATCCCGGGAGAAGAGGCGAACGACGATGGGGCGCCAGTGTCACTGGGCACCATCATGGAGGGCGAGGACGAACTCGGGATCGACCTCGTCCGCGGCGCCGATGGGGATTGGGTCGTCGCCGCGACCACTGTCGAGGGCGTTCCTGCGATGGCCAAGTCCATGGGTGTGTGGTGGATCACCTCGCTGCCGGAATTCCTGGTGGACGTGTCGGTCGCCGAGATCGAACTCTGGCAATGGATTGGATTGCTCCTGATTGCGGCAGCCGTCATGGTGCTGGGTTGGTGTGCATCGTTGGTGCTGCACCACTCTGCGCGCTTGGTCGATCGTGGTGGCTTGGGCATGCTGCGGGAGTCGATCGCCGTGCTGGCGGCCCCGATCGGCGTCCTCGCATCGTTGCTGGCCATGCGCATGGCGCAGGATTGGCTTGCTTTGAGCGTTCCGGCCAAGGCGAATCTCGCCGTCGGGTCCAAGGCGGTGCTCGTGCTGGCGGTCGCGTGGGGCGTGGCGCGTTGGCTGCGCGTGCTGACGCTGTCGATCGAGGCCAAGCTCGTGGCGCGAGGCATCGACGATGCCGGTGCGATCGTGCGCGTGGTGCGGGTGCTGGCGATGGCCATCGTCTACCTGCTGGGCCTCTCGATCGCGCTGCAGGCCCTGGGCATGGACCTGGGTGCTGTGATCGCGGGTCTTGGCATCGGTACCGCTGCAATCGCACTCGCCTCGCAGCAGACGCTGGCGAACCTGTTCGGCGGCGCGAGCGTGATCGCCGACCGCGTGCTGCACCCGGGCGATACGTGCTCGATCAACGGCACGATTGCGACCGTCGAGCGCATCGGCCTGCGATCGACCACGCTGCGCACGGTCGACCGCACGCAACTGGTGGTCGCCAATGGCGACTTGGCGCAGTCGCGCGTGGAGAAGCTCAGCACGCGCGACGGGTTTCGCTTCTCTGCGGTCATCGGCGTTCGCTACGAGACCACCGGCGATTCGATGCGCCGGATCCTGGCGGCGCTGCGTGCGCGCTTGGAGGGTGATCCCTTGGTCGATCCCGCGTCGGTGCGCGTCAACTTCATGGCCTTCGGGGCATCGTCGCTCGACATCGACCTGAAGGCCGTCGTGAAGACCACGGATGCAGCGGTCTATCGCGCTGCGGTCGAGCGCATCAACCTGGACATCATGGACATCGTGCAGTCCAACGGAACGGGCTTTGCGTTCCCGTCGCAGACGGTGTACCTGGCGCGCGATCGGGCCTGACCGTGCCTCCGAGGGATGAGCGGCATGCGCGCTGACCAGTCCGAGGCGAGCGCCCCGGCGCCGGGGTTTAGCGGTCCCGCGACGCTCATCGATCTGGGCCCTGTCGGGCGAGGATCGGGCACGGTGGAGTGGAGCCGAGACGGTTCATCGTTCATGGTCGTTGATGCGGTCGATGGGCGCTGGTGGCCGTGGCTCGACGATCACGCCGGCGAGCTCGGGGCCGTGGCGGTCATCGCGTCGGTCCTCATGCTTGGGTGGGCCTGCATCAGGCTCCTGCGCACGCCGCGTGTGGTCGGGCGGCGCTACTGCCGCCGCTGCAACCACGATCTGGCCGACGGCGCGCCGGGAGATCCGTGCCCTGAGTGCGGCTGCCTGCAAACTGGGCGCGAACGTGCGGGACCGCGGTGGCGCAGGCCGGCGACACTTGCGGTCGTTGTCTCGGTCTTGGTGCTGTCCTTCGGTGGCGTGGCGTTGCTGGCCAAGGTGCAGTGGGCTCCGCGGGCGGCGGCAAGGCAACTCGGTGACGCGTGGCCCGTGGCGCGGCTGGGCGAGATCGAGTGGTGGCCACTGTGGCGGGTCTGGCAACGTTCATTCGATGTGCCGCGAGCAACGATGGTCCGGTGGGAGGCCACCCACGGCTGGGTCGCCGGACCGCCTTGGAACGCACCTGAGGCCCGTGTTCAGCTCTCGCCTGATGGGCGATGGATGGCCGCGCTCAGGTTCGATGCGGAGCATGGTTACATCCCGACCCTTGAGTGGTTCGACTCGATCACGGGCACGGCGGGGCGCCTCGAGCTCGGCACCAATGCCGACGGCTTTTTCGCGGTGCAGGGATTCACCGAGGATGGGGCGATCGTGGTCTCGAACCAAGGCCTGATCTTCGGAGGCCCTGACCCGGCCACGACGCCAGAGACTCAGGTGCCCCTCACGGTGTCGGTGGTCGACCCGCGCACGGGTGACCGAAGCATCATCGGGAGCGGGTCGGCCACGGCGCTCTCGAGCGGAGGCAGTTGGAGGCTTCCGTTCATCATCGCAGCGGTCGGTGAAGGTCCGCTCCCGCCGTGGGGTGCGATCTCGATCCATCAGGGACGCGCTGACACGATCCGCGATCTCAACGCGGGCAGGGGAACGCTGGTCACCACCGGCACGCCGCCGATCACGACCATGCCGTCCATCTCGAACCCCACCCAAGCGCGGCTCGTGGACGATGGGGCCACGCTGGAGTACGAAGGGCTGAGCTGGGCCGCGGGAACGCTTCGCGCGATCACGCGACGCGTTGATCTGGTGGGAGGTGTGGTGCTGGATGCCCCGGGGCAACCGCAGCCGAACGATCCCCAACATGGTGTGGCGCTGGTGCCGTCGCCTGATGGACGACGCGCCGCAGGCGGTGCGGTTGTGCACGGGCGCTGGAAGGCGATCGTCCGGGAGTTCGCGTCGTCGGTGCGGTAGCGTGCGGGCTCGCAACCCCGGGAGCTGCATCGCATGGACAACGCCAAGGTCATCTCGAAGGCACGCGAGCTCGCGGCGCGGCATCTGGTCCGTGACGGCGCGGCGTTCAGCCTCGCGGATCATGATCCCGCAGACATCTGGCCCTACGGTCCATCCGGCAAGGACGATGCGAAGGAACTGCTGGCCGAGAGCACGCGGGTCCTGAGCGAGCTCCAGGAAATGCTCTACGCGCAGGACCGGTGGTCGCTGCTCGTCATGTTCCAGGCGATGGATGCGGCCGGCAAGGACGGCGCGATCAAGCATGTCATGACCGGGGTCAATCCCCAGGGCTGCGAGATCCACGCCTTCAAGGCCCCGAGCGCCGAGGAGCGCGACCATGATTTCATGTGGCGCTGCACCCGGCTCGCGCCGCGGCGCGGCATGATCGGGATCTTCAATCGCTCCGCCTACGAGGAAGTGCTCGTGGTGCGCGCGCATCCCGAGCTCCTGCGCGCCCAGCAGCTGCCTGCGGAGCTCGTGACCGATCGGATCTGGCAGGAGCGCTTCAGGGATCTGTGTGCGCACGAGCAGTACCTGGCGGCGAACGGCACGATGGTGCGCAAGATCTTCCTGCACGTCTCAAAGGATGAGCAGCGGCGCCGCTTCCTGAAGCGCATCGATGATCCGGCCCGCAACTGGAAGTTCAGCGAGGCCGATGTCGCCGAACGCGCGCATTGGGATGAGTACATGCGTGCCTACGAGGACGCGATCAGGTCCACCGCACGGCCGCATGCACCCTGGGCGGTCGTGCCGGCGGACCAGAAGTGGTACACGCGGCTCGTTGTCGCCTCGATCATGGTCGATGCCCTCGCCTCGGTCGACCTGCACTTCCCGAAGCTGGATGACGCGGCCGCGGCGCGCCTGGCTGCGGCGCGTGCACGCCTCGAGTCGGAGTAGGTGGCCGCGACGGTCGACCGATCAGGGTGCCAGCAGCGTCTTCATGCTTGACATGTCGAGCTTGATCATGGCGGCACGGCTGGCCGGCATCGGGCAGCCGAACGGGAGCACCGGATCGAGCTTCTCGAACTCGGCTCGAATGATCGACTTCATCTCGGCGTCGAGCTTCTTGCCGCCGACGCCCTTGTTCATCGTCTCCAGATGGCGGCCCTGATCGAGCACGATCGCTGCCGAAGCCAAGCCGTTGAACTCCGAACCATTGGCGAGCTGGCGGGCGATGCCGATGCAGGCGGCCATGCGCTTGGCGGACTCCTGGCGCTTCCCGGCAACAAAGAGCCGGCATGCATCCGATGACAGCAGCCGCGCGGTCGAGCGCAGGGCCTCGACGTCTGCACTGGACTGCTTGATGGCTTCGGCACTTGATTTGGGATCATCTGCCGCGTTTTTCGCGATCGTGCCTGGGCGCGCAGCGAGTTCGATCGCCTTCTCAACGGTGGGCTGCAGGCTGGCGAGCGACGTAGTGAGCTCAGCCACCGTCGCTTTGGTGGCGCGCTTGTCGGCGACCAGGCCCTTCGAGTCGAGCGAGAGGCCGAACCAAGGTGCCGAGCCCTGGCGATCCGTTTTCGGCAGGCCTTCCACCAGAGCCACCCATGCAGGTCCCAGGGTGGCATCGACAGGTGCCTTGGCCGGGGCGTCCTTGGCGGCGTCCTTCGTTGCAGCGGGAGCCTTCGGTGGCTCGGTGGCTGGCTTGGAGGATGGTGGCGCGGCCGATGCGCCGACGTGCAGCGCCAGCGCCATGGAGAGCGGCAGCATCCACTGATTGACTCGGATGCAACGGACGATCAGGCTCGTGTTCATGGTCGTGTTTCCCTGTGCCTCGACAAACTATGCCACACATAGTATAGGTAGCATATGTCACGGAGGTTGACCCATGGCGAATGTCGAAGGCGAGTTCCTGCGCGGTGCCGGCCCGGTGGCGGTGCTCAAGCTGCTTGAGCGCGGCGAGATGTACGGCTACGAACTGGTGGAGGCGCTCGAGCGCCGCACCGAGGGCGTGCTGGCGATGGGGCAGAGCACGCTGTATCCCATGCTCTACAACCTCGAGGCGAAGGGATTCGTGACGGCGCGATGGGACGAGACCGGCGCGCGGCCGCGCAAGTACTACCGATTGACGGCTGATGGCCGCAAGAAGCTCGCAGCCGATGCCAAGAGCTGGCACCGGCTCACCGTGGCGATGGAGTCGCTCGGACTCACCAGCGTGCAGGGGGTGCTGGCATGAGCCGCGAGCCCAGAGCAACGGGTCATGCGCTGCCCGCCGACATCACCGCGCGGATCGAGCGGGTGGTCCGCGCAACGCGGCTTCGCCGAGCCGAGCGAGACGACGTGCGCCGCGAGCTGTCGTCGCACTTCGCCGAGGCGCTCGCTGCGGGGTCGGCGCCCGCAGCGGCGATCGCCGCGTATGGCGATGCGAAGGCATCGGCGCGGGCCCTGCGCGCTGCCGCGATCGCCAAGCGATCACCGATCGATCGGGCGCTTGGCCAGATGTTGCGGTGCGCGGCGTGGGGTTTTGGGTCGGTGGCTGCGCTGTATGTCCTGTTCGGTCTCTATCTCGCCGCGAATGGGCCGCGTCTGTCGTTTGACCCGGTGGCGCGGCTGGCGGAGAGCCTTCCCAAGCCTGCCCGTGCCGGGGACCTGGCGTGGCCGCGCTATCGCGAGATCCTGCCGCGCCTTGGGCTCACCGAGCATGTCGATGACGCGAACCTCGAGACGGATCGGATCGATGCCGGCTCGGGCTGGCCCGGTCGGGCACCGATGGACGAGAAGGGGGCCACGTGGGATGAGCAGCGTGCATGGTGCGAGGCCCACGCGGCTGACCTTGCCGCCTTGCGGGTAGCGACGAAGTTACCAGTCCTTGGCATGCCGCTCACCGAGCCGCTCGCCGAGGCCGATCGAGCGATGTTCAGCGAGAGCACGGTCGCGAACAGTCGCCAGCTCTTGGCGGACACCCAGCAGCCCTTCCGCGCGTTCGGCGTGCTCTTGCCGCATCTTGCCTCCATCCGCCAGGCATCAAGGATGCTGGCGCTGGATGCGACCGTTGCGGCAAGCCGTGGACAGGGCAGCGCGGCGGTCGATGACCTTGCTGCCATCATCGCGCTGTCCGTGCAGGTGCAGCAGCCGCGGTTCCTGATCTGCGATCTGGTGGCCATCGCGATGCGCTCGGTCGCCTGCAGCCGCGCGACGATGCTGCTCGAATCGATGCCCGAGGCCTTCACTGACGACGATCTGGTGCGCCTGCAGCAGGCACTCCGATCGGTTCCCAGCGCGTTGACCGAGATGGATCTGCAGAGCGAGCGCATCGCGTTCGAGGACGTCGTGCAGTGGATGTACACCGACGACGGACGAGGTGGCGGTTGGTTCAATCCATCAGCGGCCAACCTGATGATGCTCGAAGGCCTCGGCGATGGCTCCGTCAATCGTTCGCGGGATGATGGTGCTGCCACGTTGATGCTGGCGCTGACGGGACCGGCGGCGGCGATGTGGGCGGCGGACCGGCGCGAACTGATGGAGTTCTACAACGCATGGAGCGATGAACTGCTCGCACGCAAGGCGTGGACCTTGCGCGAACTCCACGATGCGCCGGCGACGACGACCGATGCGCCGCTGCGTTCGGGTGATTGGGTGGTGAAGTCGCGATACCTGATCGCCGCACTTCTGATGCCGGCACTGGAACGCGTGAACTGGAGCTTTGCAGCCGATCGTGCCCAGCGCGAGGCCACGGACGCCGCCGCAGCCTGCGTGCGATTCAAGTTGGCGCATGGAGCGTGGCCCACGCGTGCGAGGGACCTCGTTCCGGCCTTCCTCGCATCGATTCCCAGCGATCCGTGGTCTGGTCAGCCCGTGCAGCTGAAGGGCCAGGGCAACCAGTTCCGGGTCTGGAGCGTGGGTGCCGACCTGATCGATCAAGACGGGGCGACCACTCAGGACGGCCGTGGCATGTCGGCCACCACGTTGCCTCGATCCTCGCGGGGGGGATCAAGTGAGCCCGCGCCCTGCGACTGGGTGTGGTTTGCGCCGAGTGGATCGATCGACCGCTGGTTCGCGGAGTGATCGCGCCGGGCTCTGCGGTGCTCGGGACCAATAAGTCCTATAACACAATATCTCCGCGATTTTTGCTGCGCGTTGGACTTTGACCGCGCTGCCGCCACATTCCTTAAGGAAAGAATCCTTAAGGAACAGGCGCAGATCACCGATGGCTCGTGCTCTCGCCCATCTCTGAACTATCCCAGGAGTTGCTTGTCATGCTGAACCGTTCCATCGCCGTCGTTGCTGCATCGTGCGTGTCCTGCGCTGTCTCTGCGCAATCCGTCACGTGGGAGTTCGTGGCCCGCCAGTCGACGGACGTCGGCGTGGGTGGCGTGACGGACGCGATCTGGATTCCCGGTGCCTTCAACAACGGGTGCATCGATGACGAGGGTCGCGTGATCGTGTCCAACACCATCCAGCTGCCCGATGGCTCGCTGACCAATGCCAACAACCGCGTGTTGCTGCGTGGCGTTCCCGGTGCGATGACCTTGTTGGCTCGCAACGGCAGCGCGGCGCCTGCCGGTGCACCGGCAGGTTCGGTGTTCAATACGTCGAGTGGCGTGAACGGCATTACGACCACCTTCTCGACGTCGACGTCCGGCTACATGGTGGTTGGTGGCAGCCTGAACGGGCCGAACATCATCCACACTGCGGGTCCCACCCAGAACAACAGCGCGCTGTGGCTGGTTGGTCCTGATGGGACGGCGAACCTGATGGGCATCGTTGGGATGCAGGCACCTGGTGCGGCGGCCGGTACGTACCTGAGCACCAACTACAGTTCGACCAACCTTTCGACCAGCTCCGCCCGCGTGACCGACAGCGGCAAGATGATCTGGTACAGCAGCACGGCCGGTGGCGACACCGTCACCAGCGGCGCAACCGCCAACAACTACGGTTTCTGGATGCTCAGCACCGCTGGCCCCTCGAGCGCGCAGCTGGTCTTCCGCCGTGGCCAGGCAGCTCCCGGCTTCTCTGACGGAACCTATGTCTCGGCCATGAGCTCGTTCTCCGGATACATCAACGACACGACCGTGGTCGTGACGGCCACGTTCGCTGGAGCCTCGACCACGACCGCGAATGATGCGGCCGTGCTCGTGTCCCGCGACGGTGTCGCCAGCACCGCCGTCCGCGAGGGCGATGCTGCCTACGGCATCAGCGGCGCCACGTTCACCGGAACGTTCACGGTCAATGGTCGCGGTGTGGGCGCCGACGGCAAGTTCCTGTTCACGGCGACCATCGCCGGCGCTGGCGTGACCACCGCCGACGACCTTGTCTTCTGCGTGTACGACCCCGCGGGCGGGTCGCGCGTGCTGCTTCGCGAAGGCGATGCCTCGGCCGTTTGGAACGGAGGCACGCTGAGCAACATCAACGGCACGGGCTTGGCGCTGACGGCCACCAATCACGTGATCTTCAATGCAGGCATCCTCACTGGCGGCACGGCATCGAACGTCGGCGTGGATCTTGATCTTGCCACCAACTCGATCACCCCGATCTTCCGCGGTGGCACGCAGGCTGCTGGACTGCCCGACGGCGTGTTCTACGGCACGAACTACGCTGGCTCGAGCGGTCCGAACATCAACGCCAACGGTGAGATCGTCGTGCGCATGCCGCTCGAAGGCGCTGTGAACCCGGGCGTCGATGACACGGCGCTCTACGCGTGGAGCGCCTCGACTGGCGTTCGGCTGCTCCTGCGCAATGGTTCGTCGGAGGTGACCGGCTTCGCCCTCAAGAGCTTCTTCCCCATGGGCAACGCGGGCCAGAATGGCACCGGTGGTTCGACCGGCCTCAGCGACACGGGCTGGTTCGTGACCAATGCGAGCGATTCCAATCCGAAGACGCCGACCGGAACCGACTACATGGTCTTGCGTGCTCGCGTGTTCGGTGGCAGCCCGGCTTGCGCTGCTGACCTCGATGGCGACGGCCTTGTCGAGGGCTCAGACTTGGGCATCATGCTCGGTTCGTGGGGCTCCTGCTCGGGTTGCGCTGCTGACCTCGATGGCGATGGCCTGGTCGAGGGTTCCGACCTGGGCATCATGCTCGGCTCGTGGGGCGCGTGCCCCTGAGTCGGTGGCCCTGAGTCCTGTCTCACTGGGCGCACGGTTGCGCCCCATCAGTGACCGATCTGAATCGACTCCACGATGGAACACCACAGCATGCTTCGACGATCGATCGTTCGCACCTTTGCCATCGCGTGCATGGGCTCCGTAGCTGCGGCCGCCGAGCTCACCGTCATCGAGGCTCCCGGCGGCTACATGACCAGCGTGAGCGCCGACGGTTCCGTCGTCGCAGGCTACGGCGGCCAGTTCTTCTACTGGACCAAGAAGACGGGCTCGATCTTCATTGGTGGCATCCCCCCGGGATTCCAAGGGGCTGGCGGCTCCGCGGCCGTGTCCGATGACGGCACGCGCGTGCTCGGCAACGTGCTGAACAATGATTCCAAGGTCGAGGCCGCGATCTGGCAGATCGACGGTGTCGAGTGGCAACCCATCGGCAACCTCGGCTCGAACTGCGACATCAATTCGTCCACCGGCTGGGGCATGTCTGGAGA
>CAIYOC010000268.1 GCA_903927725.1 uncultured bacterium
AATCGGCCCGAAAGCGGCCCCGACGGTGGGGCGGCCTGAAGCACGGCGCGGGGGTCGCACATCATGCCATCGCTTGAATTCAGGTCGCTGACCGGCCAGCAGAAGGTCGAGGTTCCGGAAGCGGGTGTCACGATCGGGCGCCATCCCGACAACGTGATCTCGCTTCCGCACGACGAGGCGATGAGTCGCAAGCATTGCGTCGTCGAACCTGGGCCCACGATCGGGACATGGCTCGTGCGCGATCTGCAGTCGCGCAACGGCGTGCGTGTGAACGGTGCACGCATCGTCGACCAGACGCTGGTGCACGACGATGTGCTTCGCGTGGGCTCGACCGACTTCCGCTTCGTCGACATCGACGCCGTGGCGCCGCTCGAGCCGATCGCCGCGGACGACCCGGTGATGGTGGCTCGCAAGCCGGACTTCGACGCACGCGCGCTCGCTTCGCAAGGCACGATCGACTTCGATCCAGGGTCCATCACCAGCGACACTACGTATGCCCAGCAGCTCGGCCGCATCATCGATGGTGCTCCGAACAAGCCGTTCACCGAACGCGAGATCGCGCTCATGGACTGCAAGGGCACCACGATCCACGGCGCCTCGGCGGCCGGCGTTCGCCGTGCGAAGGACGAGGATTCCGAGAGCATCCGCCTCTTCAAGCTGCTGCTGCTCGCCTGCTTCCGTGCGCGCGCGACCGACCTGCACATGGAGCCCAAGCAGGAGCGCTCCGCGATCCGCCTTCGCGTGGACGGCGTCATGGTGCCTGCGTGCGACCTGCACCCATCCTTGGCGAAGCGCGTGCTGGGCGTGGTGAAAATCCTCTGCGAGATCGACATCACGCAACGGGGCATCGTGCAGGAAGGCCATTTCGGCGTGATGGTGCAGGGGCGCCGGGTCGACTATCGCGTGAGCCTCACCCCGAGCATGCACGGGCAGAAGCTCGTGCTTCGCGTGCTGGACCAGTCAAACGCCCCGGCACGCCTCAGCGACCTCGGCATGCTGCCGTGGATATACGGCAAGGTTCGTGACGTGGCGCGCCGCGACAGCGGCATGGTGCTCACCTGCGGGCCGACCGGCAGCGGCAAGACCACCACGACCTACAGCTGCCTGCGCGAGATCGACTTCGAGACGCGCAACGTGATCACGATCGAAGACCCGGTCGAGTACTACCTCGACGGCTGCACCCAGATCCCGATCGACCATACGCAGGGCAACTCCTTCGGGCAGATCCTGCGCAGCGTGCTGCGACAGGACCCTGACGTCATCTTCGTTGGAGAGATTCGCGATCTCGAGACGGCTAGCGTTGGCCTGCAGGCGGCGACCACGGGTCACCTGGTCTATAGCACGGTCCACTCCAAGGACACCATCGGGGCGGTCTTCCGCCTGCTGGACCTCGGGGCCGAGGCCTACCAGGTGGCGAACGCCATGTCGCTCATCATCGCGCAGCGGCTGGTGCGCGTGCTCTGCCACGACTGCCGCCGACCGATCGCGCCGACGCCGGCGCAGACCCTGAAGATGGGCGCACACGTGAAAGGCATGTCCAAGGTCTTCACGCCGGTCGGTTGTCCCGCCTGCCTTCGCACGGGCTACCACGGCCGTCGTGCGCTCTTCGAGGTGCTTGAGTTCAACGACGCGTTGCGTGACGTGGTGCTGAAGCGACCGACCATCACCGACATGAAGGCCGTTCTCTCGAGCGGGCTCTTCACCAGCCTGCAGCAGTTCGGTTGGCAGCTCGTGGCCGCCGGCGAGACCAACGTCGAGGAGATCGAGCGTGTGGCGGGCACGGGATGAGCGAGGCGTGCCCCTTTGCGACCCTCGGCCTTGCGCCGTCCTGGCCAGTTGACGCTGCCACCGTGCATCGGGCACGGCTTGGCGCGGCGGCGCGGTTCCATCCGGATCGTGCGCGCGATGCGGTCGAGCGTGCGGACTTCGAGGTCCTCATGGGATCCGCGAACCGGGCTGCGGAGCAGTTGTTGGATCCAGTGCTGGCTGCGGGCGCCGTGCTTCGAGCCGCCGGTCTCGACGCCACCGAGTTGCCGCTGCCGCCGATGGAACTGGTGGAACTGCTTGAGCGCCGGGAGTGGTTCGAGGAGCGGATCGCCGGCGATCCGGCCGCACAGGCCGAAGCGCGTGCTTGGGCCGCAAGCGAGCGTGAATCGTTGGTGGCGAGGTTCGGCACTGCGCTGGCCGAGGGGCGAGCATCGGGTGCATGGTCGGAGCCGCGACGCACGATTGCGCGGCTCCGTGCGCTGGTCCGGATGACGGATGCCGGCAGCGCGCGAAGAGGTTGATCCATGGCCATCGATCCTGCCTACGTCTCGCTGGTCGCAGCGCTGCCGCCCCTGATCCTGGCCAGCGCGCTGTGCAGCGCGAGCGAGACGGTGCTGTTCGGGCTCTCGCAGGCCGAACGGATGCACCTGAAGGGATCGCACCCGCGCATCGCTGGCATCGTCGAGTCGATGCTTGGTGAGCCCGCAGGCCTGCTGGCAACGATCCTGCTCTCGAACATCACGATCAACGGCGCATATTTCGCCGCGGCAAGCGTCATCGCGCTGCATGAGACCGATCCGGCATGGCAGGTCGGCATCAGCGTTGGGCTGCTTGTCGCGATCGTGCTCGGGGGCGAGGTGATCCCCAAGATGGCGGCCAACGCCTTTCGCGGGAGGTTGGTCCTGCTGTTGGCCCCGGTGCTCTATGCACTGCACGTCTTCCTGAAGCCTGCACGCTGGGCCATCACCCGGCTCGTGGCAGAACCGGTGGCGCGGCTCACGCGCGCGGATCGCGTGCAGCAGGTCACCGAGAGCGATCTCGACGCACTGGTGGACCTGTCGGCCCGGCAGGGCGAGATCGGCACGGTGGAGCGCGAGTTCATCCAGCGGCTGATTCGCTATCGCCGCGTACGGGTTCGTGACGTGATGACGCCACGTGTCGAGCTGGCCATGGTGCCCCGGACAGCTGGTCGTGCCGCGGTCGTCGAGGCATGCCGCCGGCACCGCGTGAAGCGCCTGGTGGTGCATGGCGCTCGCACCGATGACGTGCTGGGGCTGCTTGATGTGCGGGGCTTCCTGCTTGATGTGCGGGGCGATCAGGCGCCGATGGAGCCGCACTTGCAGCGACCTCGGTTCGTGCCCGAGGTCGCCACGCTCGAGCAGCTCGGGACCTTCTTCCGCGCCGAGTCCGTCGACCTTGCGGTCGTCGTGGATGAGTATGGCGGTCTGGCCGGCGTGGTGGCGGTGGAGGATGCAGTCGAGGAGATCGTTGGCGACATCGCCGCCCCGGGCGAGCGATCGGTCGAGGCCCCGCGTGAGGTTGAGCCGGGTGTGTGGAGCGCACGTGGTGACGTGACCGTGGTTGCCGTCTCGCAGGCCTTGGGCGTGGATGTTCCGGACGTGCACGCCTCGACGATCGGCGGGCTGGCCGTTGAGCTCGCTGGCGGCGTTCCGGAGGTTGGCCGGCGGCTCCAGAGCGATGGCCTGGAGATCGAGGTGCTCGCCATCGATCATGGTTCGGTGCGGTCCGTGCTGGTGCGCAAGCAGGGGGCTCGCCATGTCGCCTGAGCTGATGGCCGGCATCGCCTTGCTGCTGGTGGGGCTTGGAGCCTCGGCGCTGTGCAGCGGCATCGAGACGGGCCTCTACACGATCAATCGCGTGAGGCTGGCCGTACGCGTGGGACGCGGCGATCGTGCGGCACTGCGGATCCGTGACGAACTGCTGCGGCCCAACCGGATGCTTGCAACCGTGCTGGTGGGCAACAACTTTGCGCACTACATCCAGAGCGCAGGAGCGACTGTCTTCCTGGAGACGCTGCAGTGGTCACCGGCGCAGATGGCGATCGCAAACGCCGTGGTGCTCACTCCGATCGTCTTCCTGATCGGGGAGTTGCTTCCGAAGGACCTGTATCGAGCCCATACCGATCGACTGACGTACTCGACGGTCTGGTGGGTGCGGTTCGTGCGCTTCGTCTTCACGGTCGTGCCGCTGGTGCCGCTGGTCCGCGGGACCGGTGAGCTGGTGCTTTGGATGCTTGGCGTTCGGCCGCAGGACGCGGCGACTCAGCGTGATCGCGTGGGCGCCCTGATCCGCGAGGGGGCCGGCAGTGGAGTGCTGGGCGAGGAGCAGCTTGCGGTCGTGGATCGTGCACTCGGCATGCGAGGTCGCCCCATCATCGACCATGCCGTGCCGTGGCGGAAGGTCGTGGCGATCCGCATGGATGCCGACCGGGGAATGCGTGAGCGCGCGCTCCGTGAGCACGCGTTCAGCCGGTTCCCCGTGACGAGTGCCGATGGACAAGTGCTGGGCGTGCTCCATGCGCTCGATGTGCTGATCGATCCTGCGCGACCCACGTCGGGCCTGATGCGTCCCGCGCTGGTGCTCGCGCCCGATGCCGCCGTCGGCGACGCAATCGCTGCGATGCGAAAGGCTCGGTCCACGCTGGCAGTTATCCGGGGCAACGACGGCCGACCGCAGGGGATCGTGGCCTTGCGCGACCTCGTTCAGCCGATCGCCGGTCGGCTCTCGGGGTGGTAGCCACGCAGGATCCGTGCTATGCTTCCCGCCCCCGCGCCGGTAGCTCAGTTGGCTAGAGCACACCCCTGATAAGGGTGAGGTCGAAGGTTCGATTCCTTTCCGGCGCATTCTGAGTCGCGGCCCTACGGCCGCGAGGTCAGTCGCGGCCCTGCGGTCGCGAGGTGAGTCGCGGCCCTGCGGCGGCGAGCCGAGGCACGGCCCTCCAGCCGCGCGCAAGGCATCGTGGGTCAAGCCGGATCGCTGCGCAGAGGCGTGGCTATGATCCGCCCCCTCAACTGGAGACCACACAACATGCGTCGAGCGAAGATCTCTGTCATCGGTGCTGGCAACGTCGGAGCATCCTGCGCCGTCTGGGCCGCGAGCAAGGAACTGGGCAACGTCGTCCTCCTCGACATCAATGAAGGTGTCGCCAAGGGCAAGGCCCTCGACCTGTACGAGTGCGCGCCGATCGAGCGTTTCGACTGCACGATCACCGGCACCAAGGACTACGCCGACATCGCCGACAGCGATGTGGTCGTGGTGACCGCCGGCATCCCGCGCAAGCCCGGCATGAGCCGCGACGACCTGATCGCGACCAATGTCAAGATCGTCAAGGAAGTCGCCCAGAACGTGGCGAAGTTCGCACCGAACTCGGTCATGATCATCGTGAGCAACCCGCTCGACGCCATGGTCTACACCGCCTGGAAGGCCAGCGGCTTCCCGACGAACCGCATCCTCGGCCAGGCCGGTGCGCTGGACGTGGCGCGCTTCCGCGCGTTCCTCGCCATGGAGCTCGGCTGCAGCGTGGAGGACATCCAGGCGCTGCTCCTCGGTGGCCACGGCGACGACATGGTGCCGCTGCCGCGCTTCACCAGCGTGCACGGCATCCCGATCGAGATGCTGCTCTCGAAGGAGAAGATCGACGCCTGCGTGCAGCGCGCGAAGGTCGGCGGCGGCGAGATCGTGCAGCTCATGGGCACGAGCGCCTACTACGCGCCGGCGTCTGGCACCATCCAGATGGTCGAGGCCATCGTGAAGGACAAGAAGCGCATCATCCCCTGCGCCGCCTACTGCGAGGACGAGTTTGGCGTGGCGCCTGGCCAGAAGGGCAAGGGCTTCTTCGTCGGCGTTCCGTGCGTGCTCGGCAAGGGTGGCATGGAGCGCGTCGTGCCGCTGCAGCTGAATGCAGATGAAACCAAGCTCTTCAACGAAAGCGCGCAGCACGTGAAGGACCTGGTTGGGGTCGTCCGCAACCTGGCTCCTGAGCTCGGCTGAGCCGAGCCGTACGGCTGCGCCGCTGCCGCAGGGCATCGGACCGCCATCAAGCCATCGTCGACCGCCCCGCACGCCGTGTGGGGCGGTTGTCGTTCGAAGCGACCGAACGGGGGCGAGCCAAGTCGATGGCGGAAAGTGAGGGAGTCCCCGGCGTTTGTCCGATACTCGCTGCATGGCTTCGACGCAGCCGCTTTTCGAGATCGACCCGGGCTGGCCGTACTTGCTGGCCGGGCTGGGGCTCGTGTTCGGAGCGGTCGTGCTTCCCGAGCAGGCCAAGCTGCACCAAGGCGAGCAGCAGCTCGCGCAGATGCAGCACTTGGTCGAGCGGTCCGATGCGGTCGCAGGGGCCTATGACGACTTCGCCGCGCGCGTGAAGGAGGGCGACTCGACCCTGATGCGCCGGTTGGCGGTGAGCCAGCTCAACCTGCTGCCCGAGGGCGAGGTGCCGATCGTGCGCGCGGAGAGCGCGACCGTGCCCATCACCGAATGGATCGAAGGTTCGGTTCCGGCCAGCGACTTCGTGGCGGAGCCCTTCCGAGACAGTTTGCTGTCGCGCTGGGCGCTCGGGCGCACGCGCCTGTGGGTGATGGGCGGCGGCGTGCTCTGCATCTTCGTGGGGCTGGTGATGACGGCGCCCCGGCGTCGCGGTTCGCTTGCGGAATGCACCGAACTTCCTGCGGTTTCCACAGAGTCCGCTGACGGCGCCACTACCGTGGCGGCGTGCCCAGCGACCTCCGCGACCTGACCACTGACTGCCTTGCGCACGTGCTGCCTCCCGATTGGGTGGGCGGTGCTGATCGCGAGCTCGAACGCCTTCACCAAGTGGGTGGGACTGTGCTGCTTCCAACTGACCCTGAGTGGCCTTCGGCGCTCCGGCAGGTCGATGATCCGCCGCGGGCGCTTTGGGTCCGTGGCTCAGCGGCAGCGGTGGGCGCACCGTGCGTGGCGATCGTCGGCAGTCGGCGGGCCAGCGCGTACGGACTGGACGTGGCTGGGCGCTTCGGGGCCGATCTCGCGCAATCGGGGCTCACGGTCGTGAGCGGGGCCGCGCGGGGCATTGACGCGGCAGCCCATCGGGGTGCGCTTCGGGTCGGGGGCGCAACGGTCGCAGTGGTCGGTTCGGGTCTCGGCGTGCCGTACCCACCCGAACACACGGGGCTACTTGATGCCATCGTCGAGGCCGGCGGGTGCGTGATGACAGAGTTGCCGTGCGATGCCGAACCGTTTGCTCATCACTTCCCCCGGCGCAACCGGATCCTGGCGGGATTGTGCGTGGGCGTGGTGATCGTCGAGGCTGGTCTGAGCAGCGGGGCCATGATCACGGCCCGGCTCGCAGCCGATGGGCGCCAGCGTGAGGTGCTGGCGGTTCCTGGCCGGGTCGATTCTCCGGGGGCCGCGGGCTGTCACCGCATGATCCGCGAGGGCTGGGCCACGCTCGTGACCAGTTCGAGCGAGGTCGTTCAGGCGCTCGGTGGTGCCCCCGGGCTGCTGGCGGCCTGTCGGCGGGGTCCTCCACCCACCAGCCTTCGCCCAGAGTTGACCGAAGCCGTGGCGCGGATCCAGGCGGCGGAGTCCGGCGCTGGGTCTAGGCTGGATCCAGACCAGCTCTGCTCGGTGACGGGGCTCAAGGCCGGCCTTGTCCTGGCGGCGCTGAGCTTCCGCGAGACGTGGTCAGCTGGCGACCGGCAGGGGTAGACTCGTCCGCTTCCCGGACCATCCATTGGCCGGGGCCGGATCACCCCAACCATGACGGCCACGCTCAAGCCTTCGGCACTCACGACCGACACGATCCTGATCCTGGACTTCGGCAGCCAGTTCGCGCAGTTGATCGCGCGTCGGGTGCGCGAGGCAGGTGCGTACAGCGTGCTCGTCCGTCCTGATGCCTCGCTCAAGGAGCTTCGCTCCCACTCGCCGAAGGGGATCATCCTCTCGGGCGGTCCCGCGAGCGTGAATGAGGAGGGGGCGCCACGCTGCGATCCAGGGCTGTTCGATCTGGGGGTCCCGGTGCTGGGCATCTGCTACGGCATGCAACTGGGCTGCCAGATGCTGGGCGGCACCGTGGTTTCGGCGAGCCATCGCGAGTTCGGCCGCGCCGAGATCGATGTTGGCGACGGCGCCGACTTGATGAAGGGCATGCCCTCGCGCACCACGGTCTGGATGAGCCACGGCGACCAGGTGACCGGGCTCGGGTCATCGTTCGAGGTGCTGGCCAGCACCTCGACGTGCCCCAACGCCGCCGTGCGCCATGCCGGCAAGCGCTTCTGGGGCGTGCAGTTCCATCCCGAGGTCACGCACACGCCGCAGGGGCGCGATCTCCTGCGCAACTTCCTGTACGGCGAGTGCGGTTGCACTGGCTCGTGGACCATGGCTGACTTCATGGACGCCGAGTGCGAGCGCATCCGCTCGGTGGTGGGTTCGTCGCGCGTGATCTGCGGGCTCTCGGGCGGCGTCGACAGCAGCGTGGTCGCGGCGCTGCTCGCAAAGGCGATCGGCACGCAGGTCACCTGCATCTTCGTCGACAACGGACTGCTCCGGCGTGGTGAGCGCGAACTGGTCGACCAGACCTTCCGCAGCCACTTCGACGTCGACCTGCGCGTGGTCGATGCAAGCCGCGAATTCCTCGGTGATCTTGCGGGCATCGATGAGCCTCAGGAGAAGCGCCGACGCATCGGCCATCGATTCATCGACGTGTTCAAGCAGGCCGCCGCTGGCGTCGACGGCGACGTGCGGTTCCTCGCGCAGGGCACGCTCTACCCCGATGTGATCGAGTCGGGCCACGGGCATGCCGGCACCGCGGCCAACATCAAGCTGCACCACAACGTCGGCGGGCTCCCCGAGCAGCTGGGCTTCGAGCTCGTCGAGCCGCTGCGCATGCTGTTCAAGGACGAGGTGCGGCGGCTTGGCGAGGTGCTCGGCCTGCCGCGCGACATGGTCTGGCGGCACCCGTTCCCAGGTCCGGGCCTGGCGGTCCGTGTGCTCGGGGAAGTCACGCCGGCCAAGCTCGACGTGCTGCGAGCGTGCGATGCGATCCTGTTGGAGGAGATCCACGCTGCTGACCTGTATGACCGGACGAGCCAGGTCTTCGCCGTGCTGCTGCCGGTGCGCAGCGTGGGCGTGATGGGCGATGGCCGCACGTACGACAACGTGGTGGCGCTGCGTGCGGTCACGACCGAGGACTTCATGACCGCCGACTGGGCCCACCTCCCGTACGACGTGCTCGGTCGCATCAGCAACCGCATCATCAACGAGGTGCGCGGCGTGAATCGCGTGGTGTACGACATCAGCAGCAAGCCGCCGGCCACGATCGAGTGGGAGTGAGCGAGCAGTGAAGGATCCGACCATGGACCATGCATACATCGATGAATCCCGGACATCACAGCGGTCCGGACGCCGGGCCGTGCTTGGCGCGGGCATGATGATGGCGGCCCTCGGCAGCGCGGCGTTGGGTGCGATGCAGGATCCTGCGCCTGCGTCCAAGCCCGCTGCTGGCGATGCGAAGCCGCTGCGGATCTCGCTCGCCCAGTGGAGCCTGCACAAGTCGCTGTTCGCGGGCGCCGTGAAGCCGCTTGATTTTCCTGCCGTCGCCGCACGTGACTACGGCATCCGTGGCGTCGAGTACGTCAACAGCTTCTACAAGGACTTGGTCGGCAAGGATGGATTCGCCGAGGACCTTCGCCGCCGCTGCAGCGATGCCGGCGTGACGAGCGTGCTCATCATGTGCGATGGCGAGGGTGCGCTGGGCGATCCTGACGAAGCCAAGCGCGCCAAGGCCGTCGACAACCATCGCAAGTGGCTCGATCTTGCCAGGCACCTTGGCTGCCACTCGATCCGCGTGAACGCGCAGAGCGATGGCGACCGGGCGGAGCAGGCTCGCTTGAGCGCCGACGGCCTGCGTCGGCTTGCCGAGGCTGCCAAGCCGTTGGGCCTGAACGTGATCGTCGAGAACCACGGTGGCCTGTCGAGCCACGGCGATTGGCTCGCGGGGGTGATGAAGTCGGTTGGCATGGACAACTGCGGGACCCTGCCGGACTTCGGCAACTTCTATGAGTACGACCGGTACAAAGGCGTCGAGGACCTGATGCCGTTCGCGAAGGCCGTGAGTGCCAAGAGCTACGACTTCGATGCGCAGGGCAACGAGACGAAGATCGACTATCCGCGCATGCTCGGCCTGGTCCGCGCAGCCGGATACTCAGGCTGGGTCGGCATCGAGTACGAGGGCGGCAGGCTGTCGGAACCCGATGGCATCAAGGCCACCAGGGAACTTCTGGCGCGATTGGGCTGCAAGGCCTGACTGCCGGGCTCCTACAATCGGGGGACACCATGACGAGCACCATGACAGAACCTAAGCCACACACGCGCGGCACCACCATGACCGGTGCGATCCTCGTCACCGGCGCCGGCGGCGAGATGGGCCACGCGCTGCTCAAGCACCTGCACGGGCAGTGGGGCGGCCAGCGCGAGATCGTCTCGATCGACCTTCGCGAACTGCACGGCGAGGCCGCGGCGGCATCGACCCACTCGTACTGCGGGAGCGTGGCCGACGCCGAGTTCGTGCAGGCGCTCGCGTCCAAGCATGACATCGGCGAGGTCTGGCACCTTGCCGCGTTGCTGTCGTCCAGCGGCGAAAGGAACCCCGAGCTGGCCCTTTCGGTCAATGTGATGGGCAGCTGCACGTTGCTCAAGCTGGCGGCCGAATCGGCCCGCCGTCGCGGGCACGACGTGCCCTTCATGTTCCCCAGCACGATCGCCGCCTATGGCGTCGAGTCGCTCGCGGCAAAGGTCGCCGCGGGCGTGGTGAGCGAGGACGAGTGCGGCGACCCGATCACGATGTACGGATTGAACAAGCGCGCCGTCGAGGAGATGGGCCGCTACTACATGCGCCACTACCGGCTGCTCGATTCGGACCGCGGCACGGCGCGGGTCGACTTCCGCTCCATCCGCTTCCCGGGCATCATCTCGGCCGACACGGTGCCCATGGGCGGCACGAGTGACTACGGCCCCGAGATGCTCCATGCCGCCGCACAGGGCAAGTCCTACTCGTGCTTCGTGCGCCCTGACGCCCAGATCTCCTTCATGACGATGCCCGATGCCGTGCGTGCCCTCGTGCACCTGGCTCAGGCGCCGCGTTCGCGCCTCTCGAGGCAGGTCTACAACGTCACTGCGTTCGCGCCCACGGCTGCGCAGATCGAGGCGAAGGTGCGAGAGTTCTTCCCGCGTGCCGAGATCGCGTACGCACCCGTCGAGGCGCGCCAGCGCATCGTCGACAGCTGGCCGATGGACCTGGACGACTCCGCCGCCCGTCGTGACTGGGGTTGGTCGCCGGTGCATGGCTTCGATGAGGCCTTCCGCGACTACCTCGTGCCGGCCGTGCGTGCGCGGTACGGCTGAGCCCTCGTCGCGCCGCGTGCCCGGCAGTGCTCCTGCGGCCGCGCGGGCCGTGGTGCACGTCGCCGCTAGACTCCGGCCATGACGACCTTGGCCGTGAACGCCTTTGAATCCCGCACCGAAACGATCCTGAAGGGCCTGCGCGAGAGCGGCCAGCTCAAGGTCCTTCAGACGATCGAGGGGCCGATGGACGCCACCGTGCGCCTGCGCGGATTCGGCGAGGTCGCGTGCTTCTGCAGCAACAACTACCTCGGGCTTGCGAACGACCCGCGGGTGGTCGAGGCCGGGATCGAGGGGCTGCGCCGGTACGGCGCCGGCACGGCCAGCGTGCGCTTCATCTGCGGGACCTTCGAGTGCCATGAGCAGCTGGAGCGACGCATCGCCGAGTTCTACGGCGTCGAGAGTTCGTACACCTTCACCAGCTGCTGGAACGCCAACGAGGCGATCTTCCCCACGCTGTGCGAGCCTGGTGACATCATCATCAGTGACGAGCTCAACCACGCCAGCATCATCGATGGCATCCGACTGGCAGCCGTGATCAAGAAGGGGCTGCACAAGACCGTCTACCGCCACGGTGACCTGTCGTCGCTTCGGGCCAAGCTCGAAGCGGCACGCGCCAATCCCGAGGTCACCGGCACGGCGTGGGTCGTGACCGATGGCGTCTTCAGCATGGAGGGCGACCTCGGGGATCTGCCGGGGATCCGCGCGCTCTGCGACGAGTTCGGGGCCAAGCTCGTCGTCGATGACAGCCACGGCACGGGCGTGATGGGTCGCACCGGTCGCGGGACGCACGAGCACTGGGGCATGGCGGCGTCGAAGGTGGACTACTTCACCGGCACGCTGGGCAAGGCGCTCGGTGGTGGTGCCGGCGGCTACATCTGCGGCAGCCGTGCGGCGACGGATCTGCTGGTGCAGCGCGGTCGCCCGACGCTCTTCTCCAACGCGCTCCCGTCCACCGTTGCCTGCAGTGCCGACAAGGCGATCGAGGTCCTGATGCAGGAGCCCGAGCGCGTCGAGCGGCTGCGCCAGAACGTTGCCGCGGTGAGGCATGGCATCGCCGAGGTGGGTTTCGAAGTGCTGAAGAGCCCAACCGCGATCTGCCCGATCATCGTGCACGACACCGCCAAGGCCATCGCGATGAGCCGTCGCCTGCTCGAACTGGGCGTCTTCGTGATCGGCTTCGGCTATCCGGTGGTGCCGGAAGGCCACGCTCGGCTTCGCGTGCAGGTCTCAGCCGCACACGGGCCGGCACACATCGCGGCGCTGCTCGCCGGACTGGCGCAGCTCAAGCGCGAGTTCGCCTGACCTTCGAGCGACCGTACGATCCGCACGATGCTGCTTCGACGCATCCATGATGACTCGCTGTCGCAGGCGGCCTACCTCGTGGGCTGCCCGGCATCGCGAGAGGCCATCGTGTTCGACTGCGCCCGTGACGTGGATCGCGCATTGAAGGCGGCGGAGCAGGCGGGGCTCCGGATCGTCGCAGCCGCGGACACGCACGTGCACGCCGACTTCGTGAGCGGCCTGCGGGAACTCGTGGAGCGCCACGGGGTGCACGGCTACCTGAGCCGCGAGGGCAGTGCGCCTGCGTGGGTCGCCGGCTGCACGGGGCAGACCACGGGCTTGGGCGATGGCGACGAGATCCTTGTGGGCAGCGTCCGTGTGCGGGTGCTGCACACGCCCGGTCACACGCGCGAGAGCCTCTCGTTCGAGCTGGTCGATGCGGAGGGGACCGTACGTGCGATCCTCACGGGCGACTTCCTCTTTGCGGGCGAGGTGGGGCGCCCCGACCTCGGTGCACGCTCGGGTGACCGGGAGGAACTCGAGCGCAACGCGCGCGAACTCCAACAGGCCCTCCGTCGGCTCGCCGACATGCCGGACGAGGTCCGCATCCTGCCTGGCCACACGGCGGGCAGCCTCTGCGGCCGATCGATCTGCGCCTTGCCGCAGTCGAGCCTGCGGATCGAGCGGCAGATCAACGGCAGCCTTCGTGCCGCCGGTGACGATGGCGCGTTCATGGACAAGGTGCTTCGCGGACTTCCCGATCCGCCGGCCTACTTCGTGCGCGTGAAGCGTCGCAACCTCGAGGGCGCGAGCGGCGAACTGCGGTTGCCGGACAGGCTCGATGCACAGGGGTTCATGCACGCCGCCGCCGAACCGGCGAACGTGGTGATCGACTGCCGCGCGTGGAGCCGCTTCTGCGAGGGCTTCCTTCCCGGTTCGATCAGTGCGCCGCTCGACCGCCACTTTGCCAACGCTGCGGGCAGCTACCTCGAACTGGGGGATGCAGTGCTCCTGGTCTGCGAGGAGCGTGAACTCGAAAAGGCAGTGCGCATCCTCTTCCGCGTCGGCATCGACGAGTTTGCCGGCTGGACCACACCGGCAGAGTTCGATGCGATTCCGGAGGACGCCTTCGATGCCGACGGTATCGAGGAGATCGGCGCGACCGAGGCGCATCGGCGCTGGACGAACGGTGCCGCGTTCATCGATGTGCGGCTCTGCGGCGAGTTCGAGTCAGGCCACCTGCCCGATGCCGTCTATGCCCCATTCAGCCAGCTGCCGCACCGCCTTGCCGACCTGCCCAAGGATCGCGAGCTGATCGCCTATTGCCGCAGCGGCTGCCGCAGCGCACGCGCCTGCGCGTACCTCAAGCGACGCGGCTATCGGGTGAGCAATCTTCGCGGCGGCTACTGGCCGTGGGCGGGGCGCGGCTTGCCGGTGGAGTGCGGTGCGCCGGTTGGTCGGTCGCACTGCTGATCAGCGCACGCTGATCGTGGGCTGCACGAACTGTCCGCGAAGGCTGGCCACGCTGATCTGGCCTGCAAGCGCCTGCGCCATGGCGTCGAGCTGGCGGCCCATGGCCGGGACATCCCAGTTGGCCAGCGGCGTGCCCGCATCGGAGTTCTTGCGCAGGGCCATGTGGATCGGCATGCTGCCAAGGAAGGGCAGGCCCATCTGCTGCGCCATCATCTCGGCGCCTCCGCGACCGAAGAGGTCGTATTCCTTGCCGTCGTCACCGACGAAGTAGCTCATGTTTTCGACGACGCCCAGGACATCGATGCCAAGGCCCTCGAACATGCGCACGGCGCGACGCGCATCGTCCTGCGCCACACGCTGCGGCGTGCAGACGACGACGGCCCCGGTGACCGGCAGGAGCTGGGCGAGCGTGAGCGGCACATCGCCGGTGCCCGGCGGAAGATCGATGATGAGGTAGTCGAGCGCGCCCCAATCGGTCTGCGTGGCGAGCTGCTTGAAGGCACCATGCGCCATCGGGCCGCGCCAGACGAGCGCCTTCTCGGGATCGACGAGCTTGCCGATGGTCATGGCCTTGATGCCGTGGACCTCGAAGGGCATGAGGATGTTGCCGCGCGCGGTGGCACCGAGTTCATCGAGGCCCAGCAGCGTGGGCAGGCTCGGGCCGTAAATGTCGCCGTCCAGCAGGCCGACCTTCGCGCCCATGCGCGCGAGCGCCACGGCAAGGTTCACGCTGATCGTGCTCTTGCCGACGCCGCCTTTGCCGGCGCCCACGGCGATCACCTGCTTCACCATCGGCAGGGGATTTCCGCCCTCACGGATCTTCTGGTTCGGTCGCCGCACATCGGCGGTGAAGTCCACCGTGACGACGGGGGTCGAGGCACCGATCGAGGCGGCCTTCGCGGCGATCGCCGCCGTCACGTCGTTGCGGATGCGGTCCTTCATCGGGCAGGCCGGGGTGGTGAGTTCGATGCCCACGGTCACGGCATTGCCGTCGACGGTGATGCCCTTGACCATCTCGAGGGTGACGAGGTCCTTGTGCAGCTCAGGGTCGTTGACGGTGCGGAGGGCCTGCGTGACGAGATCGGGGGTGAGGGTGGTCATGGCGCGTGCTTGGGGGGGCAAATGGTAGGGCTTTCATGATTGGCTGTCCCCGGAGCCGATGCTTCGGCAATCTCCCTCCGACACAGGGGCCACGCCCCGGAAAGCGAGCACAGCATGTTCCTGAATCGACACCTTCCCGTTGCGGCGACCCTCCTTGCCGCGGCCCTCGTCAGCCTCCCAGTGATGGCACAGGATGCCCCGCCCAAGGGCGACGCGCCCGCTCAGGACGGCGGCGCGAAGGATGGCCAGAAGGGCGGTCGCGCCGGCGGTCGCGAAGGCATGGGGCGTCGCGCCGGTGGCGCGCAGGGCCCGATGGTCCAGTACCGCATGTTCAACGATGCGCTGAAGACCGTCGAAGGCACCTACACGCCCGACCAGAAGCAGAAGATCGACGCCGCGCGTGCTGCGTTCGATGCCAAGGCGAAGGAGTTCCAGCCCAAGATGGAGGAACTCATGAAGAAGATGATGGAAGCCCGTCAGGGCGGCGAGGCCGATCCGAAGGCGATGGAAGCGCTGAAGGAAGAGATGGCCAAGCTGCGTGAGAATGCGCCCAAGCCCGAGGAGTTCCAGGCGACCGTCATGGGCGTGCTCACGTCTGATCAGCAGACGACCGTCAAGACCAAGATGGAAGCCATGAAGAAGGAAGCCGCCGAAAAGGGTGGCGCTGGCAAGGGCCGCGGCCAGGGCGGTCCGGGTGGTCCGGGCGGTCCGGGTGGTCCGGGCGGTCCCGGTGGCAAGCGCCCCGGCGGCGGCAAGCCGCCCGCGGGCGAGCCCGGTGACAAGCCGGCCGCTCCGCCGGCCGACAAGCCGGTCGACTTCCCCCAGTAATCGATCGCATCACGCATGACGCAACGCGGCGCAGCCCGATCGGGCTGCGCCGCTGTCGTTGATGGGTTGTCGTGCGGTCGAGGCTGCGATCGTGCTTGGGAACTCAGCAGAACCGCGGCTTGGTCCGATCAGCCGCCGCCGGTCACGACGACGTCGTCATACTCGGTCACGAGGTTGGGCACGGTGTACTGGGTGGCCGTGAACGTCGTGAGCGCGGGGCCATCGGTCGTGCTGAAGAAGATGCCGTCCGGCCCCGGGGAGAACAAGTAGTACTTGCCCTTCGCGGTGCCGTTGAGGGGATCCGTGGTGGCGTTGGTGAACGTACCGAAGCCTGGGTGGCGCATGAGCGCGGCAAGCAGCTGCGTGCCGTTGCTCGTGTTGTTGAGCACGCTGTACTTGGCAGGGTCGTTGGTCGTGGTCTGCGGTTCGGCGCGGAAGTACGAGTCACCGGTCAGACGCACGAACTGCGGCTTGGCCTGCAGCATCGTGGCGCCATTCGATCCGGTCCCCATGAGCGGGCCGGTGCCGCGCAGGGCGCGCAGGTACACGATCGGCTTGCCCCATGCATCCTTCAGGTGGGGAATGCCGGCGTAGTTGACGAGCGAGTCCGTTGGGTTCTCGAGTTCGCCGAGGTCGCTGTCCTTGGGCGTGAAGTACGAGGGACGGTCCTTGCCCTCCACGCGCGTACCCCGTCCGATCTGTGCGGGATTCACCTTGATGCGGACCGTGCGCGTGCCGTCGCTGAAGGTGAGCACGTTGCCGCTCGCCGTGTCGTACGCCGGATCGTCGTCACGCACGGCGCCGCCCATCAAGTGCAGCAGTGCGTTCTGCGTGCCGGTGATGGCAGGGTTGGTGGTTGCAGCGAGCACGCTCTCGGGCACGATGCCCGGGTAGTAGTTCCACTCCTGATAGAACGCGTCGCAGGCCTTGGAGAACTCGTTCATCAGGCTCTGGGTCTGCGCGACTTTGGCGCGGGCGGACACCTTGCCGAGCGCCGGCAGGAGCAGGCCGATCAGGATCACGATGATGCCGATGGCGACCAGGAGCTCGGTCAGGGAGAAGGCGCGTGCGGTGTGGTGCTTCGTCATGGGTTCCTCGGGGATCGTTGCGGACCAGCCGTCCGGCGACGACCCATGCCAATGGCAAGGACGGCGACGGGCCGATGCCTCGTCACGCTCATCCGGCAGGAGTATACGTCTGGGCCTCATGAATCGATGCGCCGAACCGGCGAGGCCGCGATCCGCCGGGGGTCAGGCCGGAGCCAGCGGGTAGGGCGGCGCGCCGCGGGCATGCATCTGCCTTACGCCCTCGAAGATCGCGCACGCGGCTGCGGTCGCCAGATTCAGGCTTCGGGCCTTCGGGTCATCGATCATGGGCAGCGTGAGCCGGGCCTGCGGGCCGTGCGTGGCCGCGACCCAATCGTGCAGCCACTCGGGGACGCCGCCGTTCTCCTGGCCAAACAGCAGGTAGTCGCCCCGACGCAGGTCGGCATCCCAGTGCACGCGTGTGGCGCGCGTGGTGTAGAGCCAGAGTCGCTGCGGTTGCTCCAGCTCCAGGAAAGCTTCCCATGATGCATGCTCGCGGCAATCGACCAGATGCCAGTAGTCGAGTCCCGCCCGGCGCCGTGCCTTCTCATCCATCGAGAAGGAGATCGGATGGATGATGTGGAGCCGGCATCGGGTGGTCATGCACGTACGGCCGATGTTGCCGGTGTTGTTCGGGATCTGGGGCTGGAACAGCACCACGTTGAGCGTGGGTCCATCGAGCGGGCAGGGTGCAACTTCGGTCATGGCGTCTTCCCTCCGTCTGTGCTGCGATCACCCGCGGGGGCATCGATCGGGCCGCGGGGCATCTCGATGATCTCGTCGTAGACGCGCGTGGGTTCAGTGAGTTCGGCCTCGACGCGATCGAGCCGCGGCACAAGCCGCAGGATCCACGGCTGCTCGGGATCGATCCCCGCTCGGCCCTGCAGCACGGATGACTGCACGCTGCCGATGCAGGAGACCTGTCCGAGCGGCACGATGCGTTCACCTTGCACCCCTTGGATGTCGAAGTCGAAGCCCTCGTTCGGCGCCAGGGCGCTCGATCCAGTCGCGCGGGATCGCCCGGAGCTGCCGGCGCGTGGCGTGAAGCCTCCGACGAGCTGGACGAGCAGCGCATGCACGCGCGCGCGGAAGGTCTCGTCGTGCGAACCGAGCGCGAAGATCGCCTTCGGATCGAGCACCCGAAGCGTGCCCAGGGAGACGACGCGCTCGCACTCGGCAAAGACTGCGCCTTGCTGGAATAGGTTGGCCGATGGCTCGCGAGCGACGATGCGGATGCGCGCGCGCAGTTCGCACGAGCCGAGTCGATCGGGCGCCCTCACGCTGATGGTCCCACTGGAGAAGAGGAGCCGGTTGCCGCGCATCATCGGTTGCGTGCGCTCGAACGGCAGGGGGACCCACGCACCGTCGACGTTGGCCTCGACGGCAAGCAGTTCGACCGCATCAACATCGACCGGCATGGGTTCGACGGTGGTGCTGGCGGTGATCTGCACGGCACCACCCGCCCGTTGACCGGCAGGAACGATGCCCAGGCCGACGTCCATCGACTCAAGCGCACGCAGCACGATCGGCTTGAGCGCCCCGCTGCTCACGCGCCCCGCGGCGTGCTGGTTGATCAGCCACGCCCAGCTTGGCGTGATGAACCTGCCTGAGTAGGTCGGGAGTTCCATCGCCATCGCGAGCACGAAGCGAAGGTCAGCATCCGAGAGCGTGCCGGCACGATCGCGGCTCTCGATCGATTGCCAGGCGAGCTGGTCCTGGTCCCGCAGCACACCCTGCATGGCCCAGACCGGCCGATTGGCCAGCCACCATGCCCACGCGTGCGCGGGGAGGCTCAAGCGCGAGGAGACGAGCAGCGCCCCGGCCATCACGGCGAGTGCGCCAGCCCCCGTCATCAGCCCGAGTCGGTGCTGGCGCAGCCCCTCGGTCACGGCGCCTGCTCGACCCAGGTCAGCGCCGCACTCGGGACACGAACTGCCAGCATGACCACGCAGATCGAAGCCGCACGCCCGGCAGCAGGGGCTCCAGTTCACGAGCCGACCACGCCAGGCGCGCTGGGCGAGCATGCCCGCGGCGAGCAGCAGCAACGCCCCGGTGGCCAGCAGGATGTCGTTCAGGAGGATCCAGTCGTCCATCGTCGTAGGATCGTACGCATGGGCGCGGCGGCCTCCATCCTCGTGCTGGTGATCGGATGCGCGGAGCGCGCGGCGGGTGCTGCGCCAACGTCGCGCGGCATGGTGCTGGCGAGCCAGGCGTGCCTCGATGATGCTGCATGGGGCGCGGTGGCCCGCTCGGCGGCCGCAGCGCGGGAATGGTCGATCGCCGCCTGTGGGCCCGACGGAGTTTCGGCCATGCTCGGGCGAGGCGGCGTCGACGATGTGATCGTCGTCGCCATGCCGAACGAAGCTGGGCGTGCGCGATGCGCCGCGTGGCAGCGTGCCTTCCGTGCGGTCGACGGAGATCCGTTCGAGGACGTGCGCTGGGGAATCGTCACGGGGCCTTCGCCCGACGTGGCGATGCGGATCGCGCGGCGAACCGAGCCCGTCGTGCTGGCCGCAGCGCTCGGCACGACGCCGTTGCCAACATCGGCGTTCGAGCGCGCGACGTGGTTCAGCGAGGGCGTCCTGGGCGAAGTGCATCGCTGCGCGGGCGGCGTGTGGACGGTCGAGACTCGGAGCACCGAGCAAAGCGCGACCTTCGCGCAGGAGTGGTCGGCCGACTGGACAGACCTGATCTTCACCAGCGGTCGCAGCAACGAGATGCGATGGCTGCTGGGTTACTCGTATCCGAGCGGCCGCGTGGTGCCGCGTCGTGGCGAGCTTTGGGTGCGGGATCTGGACGGCATCGAGATGCCGATCCGCAGCGTGCGCAGCAAGGCCATGCTCGCGGCTGGCAACTGCCTGATGGCGCACCTGCGTGACGAGGATTGCCTGGCCATGGCCCTGCTCGATGCGGGCGGCGTCGACCAGCTCGCGGGCTACGTGAGCGTGACGTGGGATGGTCGCGCGGGCTGGGGCTGCGCGCGCTGGTTCATGGATGAGCCCGGTCGGTGGTCACTCGCCGACGCCGTGCACTGGTCGCGCGCCGAGCTGCTCGCGCGGATGCAACGAAGCCATCCCGATGACCTGCGTCGTGTCGTCGATGCCTTCGATCGCAGCGCGCGACGGGACTTCGAGGCTGCGTGCGATGCATGGATGACTGACGTGCCCGGCGAGACCCGCCAGCGCCGCATGGGTGCGCTCTGGGACCGCGATGCGTTCCTGTTCGTGGGCGATCCTGCCCGGCGCATGGCGCCCGCCGAGGGCGAGCGATGGTGGGAGGGCGGGCTGGTCTGGCGTGACGGCGAGCCCTGGTTCGAGGTCCGGGCGCTGTCGGACCGGGCTCCTGAGGCCCCGCCGGCGATCCAGCTCCCGCCTGAGATCCGTGCGCGGGTGGTCGGTCGCAACGAAGGACCCTGGTGCGTGGCAGACTCCTTCGCCATGCTGCTTGATCACGGGACGTGGGAGGCTGGCCG
>CAIYOC010000269.1 GCA_903927725.1 uncultured bacterium
CTACGGCACGGGCTTCCAGTACACCACGCCCGTGAACTTCGACAGCGCCACGCTGTTCGGCCTCGAGGGCGAAGTGCGCGTCGGCATGGAGCAGATCATCGGCGAGGCCTGGAAAGGCCTGGCCGCCGGGGCCAACGCCACGTACCTGAACTCGGAGACCGAACTGCCGGATGACCTTGAGCAGCAGTTCATCGACTTCGGATCACCGCAGGGCTCGCGCCCCATGATCCAGACGCCCGAGTACCTGCTCAACGCCAACGTGACCTACGAGTTCGAGGAGTGGGGCACGCAGTTGGGTGTCTTCTGGACGTACAAGGGCGACACGCTGATCAGCGGCGCATCGACGAACGGCGGCGGTGGATCCGCCCCCACGGCCATCACGCCCGACATCTACCAGATCCCCTTCGAGACGCTCAACATCTCCATCCAGCAGCGGATCCTTGATGGCCTCACGCTGTCGTTCGCAGCGAAGAACCTGACGAACCCCGACATCCAGACCGTCTACCGCATCGACGGCAACGACACCCTGCAGTCCACCTACTCGGCGGGCATCGACTTCTCGCTGGGCCTGACCTATCGCATCGACTTCTGAGGAACCATGACCATGCACCCGATCCGCACGCTCCTCCCCATTGCCGCGCTCGCGGCCACGCTCACGGCGGTCGCGCAGGATGCCGCCCCGACCGCGGCTCCACAGCCCACGGCCGCACCCGCAACGCAGGCGCCCGCGACCAACGCTGCACCTGCGACCACGGCAGCTCCCGCACCGCAGCCCGCTGCCCCGCAGGCAGCGCCGGCTCCCGCGGCCCCCTCCATCGACCCGGCCGCCACAACCCAGGCTGAAGTCCGCGAGCGCATCGAACTCACGCGCGACGCGCTTGAGAAGTGGGTCGAGACCCGCCGCACGATCGGAGTCGAACGCCGCGACTGGGCGCTGGGCAAGGACCTGCTCGACTCGCGCATCGACGTCCTTGATCGCGAACTCAAGACGCTCGCCGACCGCACCAAGGAAGTCGACGCCACGCTCACCGAGGCCGACCGCAAGCGCGACACGCTGGCTCAGGAGGCGGGCACGCTGAAGGATGCCTCGGCGCAGCTCGCCGCGATGGCCGCGCAGCTCGAGACGAAGGTCAAGGCACTCGTGAAGCGCTTCCCGACACCCCTGGCCGAGAAGCTCAAGCCGCTCACGCAGCGACTGCCCGAGGATTCCGCCGCGACCACCCTCTCGCTCGCGGTGCGCTTCCAGAACATCGTTGGCATCATCAACGAAGCCAACCGCTTCAACCGCGAAATCACCCAGTCGAGCGAGATCCGCAAGCTTGCCGATGGTTCCTCCGTCGAGGTCACCGCCGTCTACCTCGGGCTGGCGCAGGGCTACTACGTCGGCGCGGGCGGGCGCATCGCCGGCATCGGCCGCGGTGCGCCGGAAGGCTGGACCTGGACCGAAAGCAACGACAACGGCCCGGCGATCGAGCGCATCGTGGCCATCCTTCGCAACCAGAAGCCCGCGGCCTTCGTGCCGATCCCGGTCAAGACCAACTGAATCACGGAACGAACGACCATGAACACGATCCTCGCGATCCTCTCCCTCGCCCTGCTCCAGTCGCCAGCGTCATCCGCTGCGCCGGCACCGCAGGCCACCGATGCTCCCAAGGCCACGTTCGGCACCGCCGCCAGCCAGGTCGAGAACCAGCTCGCGGCTGCGCTGAACGAACTCAGCGTCCTTCGTGAGCGCGTCGCCACCGAGAAGGTGCCGCTCACGCGCCGCATCGGCGAACTCGAGAACCAACTCATCGAAGCTCGCCAGAAGCTGCAGCAGGTGCAGCGCGTGGCCGACAGCCGTGCGCTTGACCTGACCAACCTCTCCAACGAGATCAAGGGGCGCCAGGAAGAGGTGAGCTACCTCTCGAACCTGATGCTGGAGTACCTGCGCAACGCCGAGAGCGGCATGCACATCGCCGAGCTGCAGCGCTGGCGTGGGCCGCTCGAGCAGGCGCGCCTCGCTGCCGACAACTCGTCGCTCGGCAAGCGCGACGTATTCGAGAAGCAGTTGGCCGCACTCACCGCCACGATCGACCGCCTCGAGGACTCGTTCGGCGGCGCCCGCTTCGATGGCACCGCCGTCGATCCCGCGGGCCAGGTCGTGCAGGGCAAGTTCCTCGTGCTCGGTCCGGCTGCCTTCTTCGGCGGGCAGGGCGTAACCGGCATCGCCGAGCAGAAGCTCGGCTCGCTCGAACCGAACGTGACGCCGTACAAGGACCCCCTCACGGCGAAGGCCGCCACGGACTGGTTCGCTGGCACCTCCGGCTCGATCCCCTTCGACCCGACCATGGGCACCGCCGACAAGATCGCACAGAGCGAGGAGACCGTCGTCGAGCACTTCCTCAAGGGCGGTCCGGTGATGTGGCCCATCCTGGCCGTAGCGATCCTCGTGGCCATCGTGACCCTCATCAAGTGGCTCACCATGGTTCTCATCCGCACGCCGAGCCGTCGTCGATTCCAGGCTGTGCTGAAGGCGATCGCGGAGCACGACGATGCCAAGGCGCAGGATCTCGCTGCCAAGCTGCCAGGGCCCACCGGGCGCATGGTGGCTGCCGGCGCATCCTGCCTCTCGCTCTCTCGCGAGGTGATGGAGGAGCAGATGTTCGAGGTCATGCAGAAGACCAAGTCACGCGTGAACTCGATGCTCCCGCTGCTCGCGATCTCCGCAGCCGCCGCGCCGCTGCTCGGGCTGCTCGGCACCGTGACCGGCATCATGGACACCTTCAAGGCAATCGAGATCTACGGCACCGGCGACGTGAAGACGCTCTCGGGCGGCATCTCGGAAGCCCTCATCACGACCGAGTACGGGCTGATCGTGGCGATCCCGGCGCTCTTGCTGCACGCGATCCTGTCGGCACAGGCCCGCGGGATCACCAGCCGCATGGAAGCCTCGGGCCTGGCGTTCATCAACGAGTTCCTCAAGCGCGGCGCAACGCAGGGCAGCTGATCCATGGACGCCACCGCACAGGCAGGACTCTCCTCCGCATCGAGCGAGCTCCTCCAGCGCACGCTGGAGATCTGGCAGGCCGGCGGGCCGTCGATGTACGCCATCGCCGGCGTGGCGATCCTCATGTGCGGCGTGGGCGTGAACGTGCTGCTGGCGCTGACCTTCGGCGACATGCGGCCGCGGCGTGCCTCCACGATTCGCGAATGGATCGAGTCGCCCGAGTCCATCGAGGACGGTGGCTTGCCGGCACTCGCCCGCACGGCGGCGACCTCTGCCGACGCCGCAGCCATCGAGCCGCTCTTCGACGAGTACGCCTCGCGACGACTGGAACCCCTCGAGAGCCAGTTGCGAGTGATGAAGGTCTGCGTCAGCGCGGCGCCGCTGCTCGGGCTGTTCGGCACCGTGACCGGGATGCTCGCGACCTTCGATGCACTCGCCTCGGGAACGGGCGGCGAGCAGACCATGGGCGCCATCGCCAAGGGGATCGCCGAAGCGCTGATCACGACCGAGGCTGGCCTGGCCGTTGCGCTGCCGGGCGTCTTCTTCCACTACTTCATGTCCCAGCGGCTCGAGGCGAGCACCGACTTCCTGGCCAACGTCCAGTCGGCTGCCACCGAAGCGCTCAAGGGACCGACCCAGACGGAGCTCGCCTGACATGGGACGCTTCTCCGACGGCGGCGGTGATGATGCGGGCGAACCGGGCATCGACATGAGCTCGATGCTCGACTGCGTCTTCATCCTGCTCATCTTCTTCATCGTCACGACGACCTTCGTCGACGAACGCGGACTCGAGGTCGAGCGGCCGACGCCCTCTGCCGGCGGCGACAGCCCCAAGCCCACGGTCGCGCTCGTCGTGGACAAGGCCGGCAACGTCTTCCACGAAGGCCGCAAGGTCGCGGTGAGCGCGGTCGGCGCGATCGTGCAACGGGCGCTCGCTCGCGAAGAGGTGCCGGTCGTCATCAGTGCCGAGCGCGAGGCCCCGGCGGGTGTCGTCGTGCAGGTGATGGGCGAGGCGCGCGCCGCCGGCGCGGCCAAGGTCAACCTGGCGAGCAAGAACTCCTGAGGCGCACATGGGCAAGTTCCGAGACTCCAACTCAGGCGGCGGCGAACCGGGCATCGACATGAGCTCGATGCTCGACTGCGTCTTCATCCTCCTCATCTTCTTCATCGTCACGACAACCTTCATCGAGGAGCCGGGCGTGAAGGTGAACAAGCCGTTCGCCGCCTCGGCGAAGGTGCTCGAGAAGAACAGCATCTTCATCGCGCTGACCCCCGATGGCGAGGTCGTCTACGGCGGGCGTGAGATCGGCGTGAACGGCGTGCAGACGCTCGTGCGCCGCATGATCGCCAAGGACAACCTGCCGGTCATCATCCAGGCCGACACGGGTGCGCCCTCGGGCGTGCTGATCCGCGTAATCGACGAAGCCAAGGCCGCCGGTGCCAACAAGGTCAGCGTGGCGACGAGGAAGGGCTGACTATGTCGCGCGCACTCTCCATGATCGCCACGGGCTCCCGGCGCACGCTCGCCACGATCGGCGGCTTGGCGCTGGGCCTGGGCATCTTCATGCTGCTGCCGGTGCTCGAATCGATCACCAGCACACCCACCGAGGAATTGCAGGTTCAGGACGCCGACACCATCGCGCCGCCACCGCCGCCGAGGGAGATCGAGCAGGAAGAGGAGAAGCCTGAGGAACAGCCGCCGGAACAGGAGCCGCCGAAGCTGGCCGACGAGGCGCCGCCGCTCGACCTGTCGCAACTCGAACTCGCGCTGAATCCCGGCACCGGTGGTGCAGGCGGGTTCGGCGGCGACTTCACCGTGAACCTCGGTACGGCGATCAAGCAAGCCTCCGAGACCACCGAGGAAGCCGACGGACTCTTCAGCGTGGGCGACCTCGACCAGAAGCCGCGCGTGATCGCGCAGTCGAGCCCCGTGGTTCCGGCGGCGCTGAAGAAGCTGCAGTCCGACAACGTCACCGTACAGGTGATCTTCGTCGTGAACCAACAGGGCCGCGTCGAAGAACCCAAGGTCCGCCGCAGCAACAACTCGGCGTTCGACCAGGTGGCGATCAACTGCGTCAAGAGCTGGAAGTTCGAGCCCGGCAAGCGCAACGGCGAGTCCGTGCGCTTCCGCATGATGGCTCCCATCACGTTCCCCAAGAAGAAGTGACCGACCGGAGATGACCCCCATGTTCACCATCACGACCATCACGCTCGCTGCTGCGCTCGCGCAGGCCCCCGAACAGCCCGCCGCCACCGAGGCCACGACGACGAAGCCCGCGGCGACGGCTGCCCCCGCCGAGCAGGCCCCCGCCGCCAGCGCGCAGCCCGCGATGCCTGCCGAACCACCTGCGCCGATCGCGTACGAGCCGCCGGCACTCTCGCCGCAGTCGCCGCCGATCCCGCCTGAACTCGCGCAGCTCATGAAGGACGTGCGCTGGCAGTGGAACCTGGTGCAGAGCTACCAAGCCGAGACCGACATCGAGCCGGGCGGGCTCACCGACCCCGAGAAGATGGCGATGGTCGGCATCCTCCAGGCGATCGCCGCGGAGAAGTGGGACGAGGCGCTCGCGCTCCTGCGCCCCAACCTGACCGACACGAGCAACCCCGCGTTCGACTTTACGCTCGGCAACGTGTTCTTCCAGCGCGAGCAGCTCGACGACGCCGCCACGATGTACCGCCGCACGGTCGAGAAGTTCCCCAAGTTCCGCCGCGCGTGGAAGAACCTGGGGATGATCCATGTGCGCAAGTCGGAGTTCCCGCAGGCGATCGAGGCCATGCAGAAGGTCGTCGAGCTCGGTGGCGAGGACTCGGTCACCTTCGGCCTGCTCGGCTACTGCTACGGCAACACCGACAACCCGCTCGGTGCGGAATCTGCCTACCGCCAGGCGATCCTGCTCGATCCGAAGACCAAGGACTGGAAGCTCGGCCTGGCGCGCGCCTTCTTCAAGCAAGGCCGCTACCCCGACGCGATCACGCTCACCGGTGACCTGATCGCCCAGAACCCGGAAGCCATCGATCTGTGGATGCTTCAGGCCAACGCCTACCTCGGCAGCAACCAGGCGATGAAGGCCGCGCAGAACTACGAGATCGTCGATCGCCTGGGCAAGCCCACGATCGAGACCCTCAACATGTGCGGTGACATCTACGTGAACGAGGGGCTCTACGCCGATGCGGTGCGCTGCTACAGCCGCGCGATGGAGATGACGCCACGCGGCCCAGCCGAGCGAGGCATCCGCGCGTGCCGCGTGCTCATCGCGCGCCAGGCGAACGACGAGAGCGAGTCGCTCATCTCGGCCATGGAGCGGATCTACGGCAACGACCTCTCCGCAAACGAGCGCAAGGACCTGCTCAAGCTCCGCTCGCGCCTGGCCGTGGCCAAGGGCGCCGGCGAGGAGGAAGCCAAGGTGCTCGCCGAGATCGTCGCGCTTGATCCCATGGACGGCGAGGCGCTCATCCTGCTTGGCCAGTACCACCAGCGGACGGGCGATCCGGATCGCGCAGTCTTCAACTACGAGGCTGCCGCGAAGATCGAGAAGTTCGAGGCCGATGCGAAGGTGCGCCACGCGCAGCTGCTCGTGAGCCAAGGCAAGTACGCCGAGGCGCTCCCCCTGCTGCGTGCTGCGCAGCAGGTCAAGCCGCGCGAGAACATCCAGTCCTACCTCGACCAGGTCGAGCGCGTGGCCAAGCAGCGCGGTGCGGCGGCGGGTACGGGCGGCTGATCGGCATGCCAAGGGCTTCAGCCCATGGACGCCAAGCCAGGCTCACCCTGTGATGGCACGCTCGTGCGCTGCAGCCAGCGCATCCCACGAGCCGTCGAAGGCAAAGGCGTAGTTCTTCCAGCGGCCGATCGATGATGTGTTGATCGGCCTTCTCACCTGTTCGTGGCTCAGGGTGAAGACGGCGCGGCGGTTCTCCTGCGGCGCGAGCACGGCTGCATCGACCTCGAGCCCGAGCAGGCGCAGGCAGCGCGCGGCATGCCCCGCAGGGTCGGCGACCAACCGTTCGTACACGATTGACTCGTGTGCGAAGCCGCCGGCCTCGATCGCGGCCGGCAAGAGCGCGCGCTCCACCTCGACGACGCGGCGGATCGACTCGAGCGAAGCGGTCCAGCCATCGTTGATCGGATGGAAGTACGAGAGCAGGATGCTGATCGCCATGTCGCGCGGATCGCGCTGCAGGTGGATGAACCGAGCGCCCGGCAGCGCGCACGCGAGCGCAGGCATCCATCGCCAAGCGCGCAGCGTCTTGTCGAAGCACCATGGTGCGCCGGGGCGAGCCAGCCGCCGCGCGCCATGCACGTAGCGATCCCGGATCGGTCGCACGACCTCGGCACGCAGCATGCCCAGTCCGCGCGGCCACTGCCCCGTCGATTGCAGGTCGAACCCAAGCCGATCCACGCCGTCGTACTCGCCGATCCCGCTGATGGATGGGTGCCGGTCGAGCATCTGCTCGAGCAGCGTCGTGCCGGATCGCGGCAGTCCCGCGACCAGGCAGATCCCCTCGACGGGTTCGACCCGTGAGGGAGGGAACCGCTCACCGCGCACGACGGCCTGGGCGACCCGACCAGTCTCCATCAGCAAACCATCGAGATCGAAGGGGGCTGTCGTGTCGGCATGCATGGCCAACGCAAGGTCGTACGCCTCGCGGTAACGCCCGAGTCGATCAAGCAGGCCCACGGCCTCGAAGCCTGCGGCGCGCCGGACCGGCGGTGCATGTTCCGGCACGCACAGCGCACGCAGAGCATCGACTGCAGCGGCGGCGTCGCTGCGTCCAAGCAATCGAGCATGCAGAAGCACCGCACGAGAATCGTGTGCCCACGCCGGGCCCGCCGAGGCGAGCCACGCCCGCAGTTCATCGTGCCGATGCGCGAACCAGAAAAGCTCACCAAGCGCCACGCTGGCTTCGACGGCCTGCAGCGAGCGGCCGGTCGCCACCGCGCGCAAGCGATCGGCAGCCTGGTCGATGCGCCCGAGCCGCTGGTGCACGATCCCACGCAGCAGCGCAACCTGCGGGTCAGACGCCGCGAACGCATCGAGCCGTTCCAGTGCCTCATCGGCTTCGGCGATCCAGCCCAAGTGGAGCTTCGCGCGCGCCACGCCCAGCCATGCCTGCAGCATGCGCGGGTTCTTTGCAGCGAGCGGCTCGGCCACCGCCAACGCATCGAGCGCTCGCCCCTCTCGGAGCAGGCGCTCGATCGCGGCGACTGGTGACTCTGGCGCCACGGGCTCAGGCCAGCGCGGCGACCGCCTGGCCCTTGAGGATCGCGTTCAGCGTCTGGCTCGGTCGCAGCGCCGCGTCGGCCTTCGCGCAATCGGGGTGGAAGTAGCCGCCAATGTCGACCGGCGTGCCCTGCGCGGCGTTGAGTTCGCCCACGATCGTGGCTTCGTTGGCCGTCAGATCGGCAGCGAGGCCGGCGAAGGTCTTGGCGAGCGCGGGATCGGTCGTCTGCTTCGCGAGCGCCTGCGCCCAGTAGAGCGCGACGTAGAAGTGGCTGCCACGGTTGTCGAGGTCGCCGACCTTGCGCTGCGGGGCCTTGTTGTTGACCAAGTACTGACCGACCGCCCAGTCCATCGCCTCGGCCATCGCCTTGGCGCGGGTGCTGCCGGTGACGAGCGCCATGTGCTCAAGGCTCGCCCCGAGCGCCATGAATTCGCCCAGCGAATCCCAGCGCAGGCTGTTCTCCTGCAGGAACTGCTGGATGTGGCGCGGCGCGGTGCCGCCAGCGCCGGTCTCGAACAGGCCACCGCCCGCCATCAGCGGCACGATCGAGAGCATCTTCGCGCTCGTGCCAAGCTCGAGGATCGGGAAGAGGTCCGTCAGGTAGTCGCGCAGCACGTTGCCGGTGCAGCTGATCGTGTCGAGACCCTGGCGAATGCGCTTGAGGCTGAACGCACACGCCAACTTGGGATCGAGCGTGTGGAACTCCAGGCCCTTCGTGTCGTGAAGCGGCAGGTACGCCTGCACCTTGCGGATGAGCTCGGCATCGTGCGGGCGCTTGGCATCGAGCCAGAAGACCGCGGGCAAGCCGCTCGCGCGGGCGCGCGTGACCGCAAGCTTGACCCAGTCCTTGATCGCAGCATCGGTCGTGACGCAGGCGCGCCAGATGTCGCCGGCCTCGACGGTGTGCTGCATGAGCACAGCGCCCGACGCATCGACCACGCGCATGGTGCCAGCAGCCTTGAGCTCGAAGGTCTTGTCGTGGCTGCCGTACTCCTCGGCCTTCTGCGCCATCAGGCCGACGTTGGGCACGCTGCCCATCGTCTTCGGGTCGTACGCGCCGTGCGCCTTGCAGTCCTCGAAGACCGCCTCGTACACACCGGCGTAGGCGCGGTCCGGGATCACGCACTTGGCATCCTGGGTCTTGCCCTGCGCATTCCACATGCGGCCGCCCTCGCGGATCATCGCGGGCATGCTCGCGTCGATGATGACATCGCTCGGCACGTGAAGGTTGGTGATGCCCTTGTCCGAGTCGACCATCGCGATCGCGGGACCACCATCGAAGACGGCCTTGATGTCGGCCTCGATCGCGGCACGCTCGGCGTCCGGCAGCCCGGCGATCTTGGCCACGAGGTCGCCGAAGCCGTTGTTCACGTCCACGCCAACCTTGGCGAGCGCAGCGGCGTGCTTGGCGAAGACCGGCTTGAAGAAGGCCTTGACCGCATGGCCGAAGATGATCGGGTCGGAGACCTTCATCATCGTTGCCTTCATGTGGATGCTGAAGAGCGTGCCGTTCGCGCGTGCATCGGCAACCTGTTCCTCGAGGAAGCGGACCAGCGCGGCCTTGCTGATGAAGGTGCCGTCGATGATGTCGCCGGCACCGAGCTTGATGCCGTCCTTCATGACCTTGGTCGAGCCATCCGCACCCACGAACTCGACGCGGGCGGTCGTCGCGGCCGGCACCGTCACCGATCGTTCGTTGCCGAAGAAATCGCCGCCCGACATGCTGGCGACATGCGCCTTGCTGTCGGAGCTCCACGCGCCCATCTTGTGCGGATTGGCGCGGGCGTAGTCCTTCACGCTGCGCGGAGCGCGGCGATCGCTGTTGCCTTCGCGAATCACGGGATTGACGGCGCTGCCCTTGATTCGGTCGTAGCGCGCCTTGGCGTCCTTCTGGGCATCGGTCGTGGGTTCATCGACGTAGTCCGGCAGCGCGTAGCCCTGCGACTGCAGTTCCTTGATCGCCGCCTTCAGCTGCGGCACGCTTGCCGAGATGTTGGGAAGCTTGATCAGGTTCGCTTCGGGCGTGAGGCAGGTCTTGCCGAGTTCGGCCAGGTCATCGGCCTGCCGCTGCTCGGGCCGCAGGCACTCGGGGAACGCCGCGATGATGCGACCCGCGAGCGAGATGTCCTTCACCACCACCTTCAGGCCGGCCTTCTGCGCGAAGGTCGTGACGATGGGCAGGAACGAGTAGGTCGCCAGCATGGGAGCTTCGTCGGTGTAGGTCCAGATGATGGTGTTGGCGTTCATGGGTGGTCCTTCCTACGGCGCATCTGCGCCGGGCGCGAAAGTGTACGCGAAGGGTGCGCGGCCCTCGATTGGCCGAATGACCACGGATTCAAGCAGAATCGGCGCGCTGTGCTCCCTGCATCGCTTCGATGCAGCGCCGGGCCAGGTAGCTGCACCGCTCGTACATGCTTGTGGCGTACAGGATGCCCGACTGGTGAGCCGGATCGCCCAGAAGCCCCCGTGCCGCCTGGAGCCTGATGCCTTCCATCTGCTCGCTCCGGTCCGAGGTCATCGCCAGCAGCAGCTCGGCTTCCAGCGAGTCGTGGCTGGCCATCGCATCGTGCAGCGTGTGCAGCATGGCGTCGGCGGCTTCGATCAATTGGCCTGCGAGCGCGCGAGCGCCGGATCCGGTGGGCAAGGCGGCAGCTGCGCCCGCCAGGTCGCGCGAGGCATGCAGGAGTTCCGCAATCGCCTGCTGCCGAGCACCCAGCATCCGGAGTCGATCCAGCGCCGCAGCATCCATGGCACGGCCTGCCAGTCCGGCGAGGTAGGACGAGATCTCCTCACCCAGCCGTTCGAGCGACGCACCAAGACGAGCTGCATCGAGCGATGGCACGACCTGGGCATCCATGCGGACGCCACCAAGCATGCCGGGCATCGCTGCAATCAAGCGGCGCTGCTCACGCTCCACGAGTTCCATCGCCACATCGGGCGTATCGAGCGCGCCATCGCTCAGAAAGATGGGCTTGGCAAGCGAGTCCTCGCGCCGCTCGGGAGCAAGGCGCTCAAGCACCGGCAACGCCCGCTCCGAGAGCATCGCGCCGATGAGCGGACACAGCAGCATCTGCGCCGTGTAGCCGGCCGCCAGCGCCGTCTCGAGCTTCATGCCCGCGCCACGCAAGAGATCCATCAGTGATGGCACCCAGTCAAGCGATGCGGCGCCGAGCCACACGCCGAGCAGCACCGAGGCGATCGCATTGATGATCGCCTGCCACAGCGCGATGCGACGCGCCTCGCCGTGCAGGCCGCCGCCCAGGAGCAGCACCGTCAGGCCGATGCCGACCCCGGTTCCGTGGATCACCATCAGCGCGTGCTCGGGCTGCAGGAGTCCCTTGCCGCACAGCGCGATCAGGATCACGACGATGCCGCTCGAACTCTGGATCAAGAGGCGGAGCGCAGCGCCGAGGACGAAGCACAGCGGAATCCACGACTGCAGCACGGCCGCGAGCGCAGCGAACCACTCCGCACCCTGGATGGGCGATGCCGCGCGCTTGATTTCGACGAGCCCGAAGAGCAGCAGCCCGACACCCAGCATGGCGTGCAGACCTGCCTTGAACGGCTGGACGCGCGACGATCGAAGCGACAACCCGACGAGTCCGATCAGCCAGAGCGTGGCGAG
>CAIYOC010000270.1 GCA_903927725.1 uncultured bacterium
CGACGAGGACATGATCCGCGAGGTCGTGTCGAAGATGACGGGCGTGCCGCTGACGAAGCTCGCCAAGGAAGAGTCGGAGCGCCTGCTCCAGCTCGAGGCCGAGCTGCACAAGGCGGTCGTCAGCCAGGACGAAGCGGTCAAGGCGGTCGCCCGAGCGATCCGCAAGGCGCGCGCCGGCCTGAAGGACCCCCGCCGCCCCGTGGGCAGCTTCCTCTTCGTCGGCCCCTCGGGCGTCGGCAAGACCCTGCTCTGCAAGGCGCTGGCCACGTTCATGTTCGGTGACCCCGATGCCATGATCCACCTCGACATGAGCGAGTACATGGAGAAGCACGCGGTCAGCCGCCTGGTCGGTGCGCCTCCGGGCTACGTCGGCTACGAGGAGGGCGGCCAGCTCACCGAGCGCGTGCGTCGCCGTCCCTACTCGGTGGTCCTGCTCGACGAAGTCGAGAAGGCTCACCCGGACGTCTACAACATGCTGCTGCAGATCACGGAAGAAGGCCGCCTGACCGACTCCTACGGCCGGCACGTGGACTTCAAGAACACCATCGTGATCATGACCAGCAACATCGGTGCCGACCTGATCAAGGGCGGCTCGGCGTTCGGCTTCACCAAGCGCACCGAGGTCGCCGACTACGACCGCATCAAGAAGCAGCTCCTGGGCGAGGCCGAGAAGTTCTTCCGCCCCGAGTTCATCAACCGCCTCGACGACATCATCGTCTTCCGGCCGCTGGTGAAGGACGACCTGACGCAGATCATCGAGATCGAGCTGGCCAAGCTGCGCCAGCGCCTGGCCGAGAAGGACATGAAGCTGGTGCTCGATGCCCCGGCACGCGAGTTCCTGATCGACAAGGGCTACAACCCCGACTTCGGCGCCCGCCCGCTCCGCCGCGCGATCGGCACCTTCGTCGAGGACACCCTTGCCGAGAACCTGCTCCTGGGCGACTTCCGCCCCGGTGACACGATCCACGCCACCCGCGAGGAAGGCAAGGATCACCTCACCTTCCGTGCGGAGCGCACGGCCGCGCCGATCAGCGACGCGGCACCGAGCGAGACCGCCCCGAGCGCCTGAGGCCCGGGATCAACCAAGACCCAACCCGACCCCACGGCGTGTTGCCGTGGGGTTTTTTCATGCCTTCGTCCCGGGCACGCGTTTCACGCCGTGGGCGTTCACGTGCACCGCACGCCTGGAACTCAGGGGTGCCAGTCGGTGGCCTGGTGCACCTGCGCCATCACGGCGTCGACCTGATCGGCACTGCCGACGACGATCGGCGTGCGCTGGTGCAGGCGCTGCGGATGAAGGCCAAGCGTGGGCAGGCCGCTTGAGATCGCCTTGCCCCCTGCCTGCTCGATGATGAAGGCCATTGGATTGGCCTCGTAGAGCAGGCGCAGCTTGCCATCGGGGTGCTTGCTGGTCGGTGGGTAGAGGAAGACGCCGCCCGACATGAGGATCCGGTGCACATCGGCGACGAACGCACCGATGTAGCGACTGCTGTAGCCGTGGCCGTGCGCCCACTTCAAGTAGCGCTGGTAGCCGACCGGGAAACTCTCCGTGTAGGCCTCGTTCAGGGAGTAGGTCGCGTTGCCGCTGGGCACCCGCAACCCCTGCTTCACCAGGAGAAACGAGCCCATGAAGGGATCGAGCTCGAAGAGATCCACCCCGTTGCCCGTGCTGATCACGAACGCGGTGCTCGGGCCGTAGAGGATGTAGCCCGCGGCCACCTGGCGCATGCCGGGCTGGCAGATCGTCGCCTCGGCACCCTCGATCGCGGGATCGTTGCGCAGGATCGAGAAGATCGTGCCGACCGGTCCGCACGCATCGAGGTTGCTCGAACCGTCGAGCGGATCGAAGAGCACGCAGTACTTGCCGCCGTCCTTCCCCGTGCGCAGGATGGTGGGTTCCTCGTCCTCTTCGCTCGCCACGACCGCGATGCTCGCGCGCGATCCGAGGCAGCGCAGGATCGTCTCGTTCGCGATCACGTCCATGCGGATCTGCTCCTCGCCCTGCACGTTCTGCTCGCCCCAGTCGCCGAGCACGCCCTCGAGCCGCGCGCGTCGCACCTTGTGCGCAATCGCCTTGCCCGCGAGGGAGATCGCGCTGATGATCCATGAGAAGTCACCGGATGCGCCCGGGTGGCGGGCCTCTTCCTGGAGGATGTGGCTTTGGAGGCTGACGAGGTTGCCGGTGTCGACGTTCGATCGCATGCGCGAGGCTCCTGGCGGCGCGACCGTGCGCCGCATGCTGCGTATGATGGCAACTTCCCCCAAACCCGGAGACCAATACCCATGCACCAGCCCGTGATCCTCGCCGCCAAGCGCACCCCCGTCGGCAAGTTCGGTGGCTCGCTCGCCCGCACCAGCGCACCTGACCTGGGCGCCATCGCCATCAAGGCCGTGCTCGAACAGGTGCCGGCTGCCAAGGAACACATCGACGAGTGCATCATGGGTTGCGTCCTGCAGGCGGGCGTCGGCCAGAACCCGGCCCGTCAGGCAGGGCTCAAGGCCGGGCTGCCCCACACCCTCAGCGCCGTCACCGTCAACAAGGTCTGCGGCAGCGGCCTCCAGGCCGTGATGCAGGCCGCCACCGGGATCCGTGCGGGCGTGAACAAGGTCGTTGTCGCCGGCGGGATGGAGAACATGGACATGGCCCCCCACTTCGCGCACGTGCGCGCCGGAGCCAAGTTCGGCAAGGTCGAGATGCAGGACCACATGGAGTACGACGGCCTGCGCTGCGCCTTCGAGTGCTGGGGCATGGGCTTCGCAGCCGAGCACATCGCCGCCACCCGCTCCGTGAGCCGCGCCGAGCAGGACCGCTTCAGTGCGCAGAGCCATCAGCGCGCCGCCCGCGCGACCGCCGAGGGCTGGTTCAAGCCCGAGATCGTCGAGATCACGCCCGAGATGATCAAGGCCAAGGCTGGTCTCGCCGCCGACGAGGGGATCCGTGGCGACTCGACGGCGGAGGGCTTGGGCAAGCTCCGCCCGGCCTTCAAGCCCGATGGCAGCGTGACCGCCGCCAACGCCAGCCAGATCAGCGACGGCGCCGCCGCGGTGCTGGTCGCCTCGGAGGACGCCGCGAAGTCGATGGGTGCCAAGCCGCTCGCGCGGATCGTCGGCTGGAACACCGCTGGCGTCGAACCCAAGGAACTCTTCTTCGCGCCCAAGGTCGGGATCGAGCAGCTCCTCAAGGACCACTCGCTCTCCGTGAAGGACATCGATCTCTTCGAGATCAACGAGGCGTTTGCCGCGCAGGTGCTGGCTGACATCGCTCCCTTGGGGATCAGCGAGGACAGGCTCAACATCTGCGGCGGCGGCATCGCGCTCGGCCACCCGATCGGCGCCAGTGGCGCGCGTGTGCTTTGCACGCTGGTGCACCAGCTCCAGCGCACCGGTGGCAAGCGTGGCATCTGCAGCCTCTGCCTCGGTGGCGGCAACGCCGTGAGCATGCTCGTCGAGATGTGCTGATGCGAGCCCCGCGCGGGCTTGTGCGTCCCGTCGGATCCTTCTCCGCAGACGTGGTCGTCGCGGCTGCGATCTGCTTCGTCGCCTGCGCGTCGCTGATTGCCTGCGATGGTGACGATGCACCCAAGGGGCCAGCCGGGTCGGCCGCTGCCCTGCCGCCGACGCCCGTCGACCCTGCCGCCACGCGCACCGTCGCCCCTGCGGCCAGCGGTGAGCCAGTCCCCTTCGTGACCGATCGGTCCTGGCCATCGTGGGCGCAGTGGCCCCGATCGCTCGGAGGCATCACGATCTTCCATCCATCGATCGAGGAGTGGCGCGGCGATCAGCTCTTCACGCGCTCGCCCATCGAGTGCGACGGTGGGCTCACCGGCCTCGTCACCCTGCAGTGGTCGCTCCGCTTCGATGGCCGCGTGGTCACGTTGGCCACGCCGGTCGTGGCGACCTGCGCGTGGGATGGCGATCCTGCACGCATGGAGCCGTGCCGCGCTGCACTCGACCGGGGCCTTGACGGCTGCGCGTGGTCCATCCCCGTCGAGGCGGTGCTCTCGCTCGTCTCGACCGACACCATGCCGCCGGAGCCGACGGTCGAGCAGGCCGATGCCCTTCGACGCGGTCGCGAGTCGGCCGCGATGTTCAGCGTCGAGTTGCTCAACGACCGCGAAGCGCTGTTCATGCTCGAACGATGGCCGCGCGACGAGGAGGACCGACCGGTCGTGCCCGCCGCATCCGGTCCGCTCCCACCGCCCTGCGGCTCGTGGACCCTCGGTCCGCTTCGCGTGCTCGGCCGCGACGGTCGCGTGCACGAACTGCGTGCAGCGCGCTGGATCCGCCTGACCCGCGACGGCTGGACGGCACCATCGCTCGATGCCGCCGCCGCACAGTCCGCCGACCCCACGCAAGGCGGAAGCCTGAGCGAGGCGCGCGCGCGCTTCGAACGCACGATCGCCAAGCGCGACAAGGTCTACGGGCTGCTCGACCGGGCGGCCTATCGCTGGAGCGAAGCGGTCGCGCGATCTCGCCCCCAGGTCGATCCGCCACCGCCCGAACCGCCGCCGGGCTGAGCCCTCAGGCTCAGAGCGGCCGCCGCTTGGGCTCGCCGTCACCGCGCGGGTACATCTTCGGTGCGCCGCGCAGCTTTTCGATCGCGACGATCGTGCCCGTGGGCGTGCGCACGCTCTCGACGACCTGCGCATGGAGCGAGTGCAGGGCCTTCTTGCTTTCGTCGATCTCGGCCTGCGCCTGCTCGCCCTTGATGAACACGATGTGCCCACCCGGCTTGGGGAACGCGATGCAGTACTCCAGCAGCACATTCAGGCGTGCCACGGCCCGGCTCACGCACAGGTCGAAGCGCTCCCGCAGCTCAGGCCGATGACCGGCGACCTCGGCACGCAGGTTCACGACGCTGCAGCGTGACTGCAGGCCCAATGCAGCCACGCACTCCTGCAGGAACTCGCACTTGCGGCCGGTGGCCTCGAGCAGCGTCATGCGCAGCTCGGGTACTGCGAGCGCGAGCGGGATGCCCGGCAGACCGCCACCGGTGCCGACGTCGATCACGGTCGTTGCACCGGTCGATGCGATCCACGGCAGGAGCGAGAGGCTGTCGACGACATGTCGATGCCACGCTTCCTCCCCCTCGGGGACCGCCGTCAGGTTCATGGTCGCATTCGCCCGGTAGAGCGACTCGAGGTAGCGGCCGAGCGCATCGAGATCGCCCGACTCGAGCTCGACGCCCAGCACACCCAGCGCATCGATGGCCGATTGGGGCGCGCTCATGGTGCAAGCCATCCCATGACGCCGCCATCGCGCGGCCGACGGTCGTCATCGAACTCGAACGACTCACGCTTCACGCCACGGGGCTTCCACAGCGCAAGGCCGTAGACCAGGCCGACCAGGATCCAAGAGACCACGAGGCTGCTCCCTCCGTAACTGACGAACGGCAGCGTGATTCCCGCGATGGGAAGCGCCCCGATGTTCATGCCGGTGTTGATGATCGCTTGCGCGCCGACGAGGCACCCCGCTCCGACAGCGACCAGGCGCGACCATGGGTCGTGCGTGTGGTTCGCCACCAGGAAGCAACCGATCGAGAACATGGCGACCAGGCCCCACACGCCGATCGCGCCCATCACGCCCCAACGGCAGCAGATCACGCTGAAGACCATGTCGTTGTGTTCTTCCGGCAGCCGGTTGCGCTCGATCACCACGGCCGCTTCATCCGAGGGCATGCCCCACATCCCGCCGGCACCGATGAGGGTCGTGGCGCGGTCGGCCTGGTACCCGATGTCGTTGCGGTACCGGGGATCACCCTGAAGCTGCGCGATGTAGGCATCGACGCGGGCGCGCTGGTGCGGTTTCAGGACGCCACCGAAGAACGCCGCGGGTGCGACGAGCGAGGCGCACACTGCAAACAGCGCGATGTGGCGCTTGCGGCATCCGGCCGCCAGCAGCACGCCCACGAGCACCGGGACGAACAGCAGCGTCGTGTCGAGATCCGGCTCGAGCGCGATGAGGGCGGCTGGCACCAGCGCCAAGAACCCGGGCAGCACCAGGCCACGCAACGTGCGATGGCTGCGCGTGCGTTGGAGCATCGTGGCGAGCATGAGGAGGAACGCAACCTTGGCGATCTCGGCAGGCTGGATGTCCGTGACCCCCAGGCTGATCCAGCGGCGTGCACCGTTGCGCGCGCGCACGATCGACTCGGGCACGCCCGGCGCGATCACGATGAGCAACAGGACGACTGAGGCTGCGAAGAGGAACGGGCTCCACCGTTCGAGGTTCGACGGCCTGCACCACGGCGACCACGCCACGGCCGCTGCCGCCACGAGCCCGACCAGCAGATACATCACGTGGCGCGATGCGAACCCCGGTTCGGTCGTGCCGATCGCCGAGACGCCGATCAACGACAGCGCCAACGCCGGAGCGACCACGAGGATCCCCGGATTCAAGAGGCGCTCGAGGCTCACGCGCGGCGACCCCGATCCCTTGTACTCGCTGGCGGCGAGGCGACCCATCAGCGTGCGCCCCCCAGCGTCGGGAGTTGGCCAGCCTGCGGTGCGGCATCGGGGAAGCGCACGACCGACCGTGAGCGAAGTGCATCCCCGAGGTAACCCTCGTCGGCGCACGCGCGCACGAGCGCCGCAGCGATCGGACCCGCCGTCTTGCCGCCACCGCCGCCGTGATCCACGAACGTGCAGAACGCGATGCGAGGCCGGCCATCCGCGCGCGCTCCGGCGAAGCCGGCCGCCCAAGCATGATCCTTGGAGGTGACGACTTCCTTGGTGCCGTCGGCGTGGGTGATCACCAGCGGGCTCGTCTCGGAGGTGCCCGACTTGCCCCAGACGCGGATGCCGGGCAGGTCGAACACCGGCGCGCGCTGATCACGTGGTCCAACGTGATGCAGCGTGCCGTACTCGGCATCGACCGAGAGCCGCAGGCCCTCCTTGATCGAGGCCATCATGGCATCTGGCACGCCAAGATCCATGCGCGATCCAGCGCCACCCCGCAGCACGCTCGGCCGGATGAAGACGCCATCACGCGCCAGCGTGGCGTAGGCACTCGCCACCTGCAGAGGCGTGACGCGCATGTCACCCTGGCCGATGCCGAGCGAGATCGTCGTCTGCCGATCCTTCGAGGACTCGATCTGCATCAGGTCACGCTGGCGGATCGAGCCGGCCGACTCGCCAACCCGCTGCACGCCAGCGGATTCCGACAGCCGCTCGTAGTCGAGCCCCACGCCGAGCGTGCGGCCGAAGCCCCACGAGGTGTAGCCCTCCATGAGCTTGCGCGGGCCGAGACGGTCGGCCAGCGTGTAGAAGTACATGTTGCAGCTTCGTGCGATCGCTTCGGCGGGACCCAGCGGGCCGTGGTGATCGGGGGTGTTGCCGGGACGGTAGATCCAGCATCGCGCGTACCCGTGCACGCCCGGGAAGAAGTGACCGGTGCAATCGACCACCGTCGATGGCGTGGCCAAGTCCTCAGCCGCGGCACACGCGATCACGATCGGCTTCATCACGCTGCCGGGTTCGAACGATGCGCCCATCGCACGATCCATCCACGGGCTGAGCGCGAGCCGCTGCCGTGGGCTGAGCCGATCGTGGTCATCGAGGTCAGGCCAACTCGCCATCGCGAGGACTTCGCCAGTGTCGACATCGATGGCCACGGCGGCGGCGGCCAGCGGCGTGCCGTAATCCTGGTCAGGCGCTGCATGGAACCCCTGCACCACCGTGAGCCCGAACGCAGGTTCGAGAATCGCCTCCACCCGCGCCTGCAGGGCGGCATCGATCGAGAGCTGCACGCGATCGCCGGGCACCGGTTCCTCACGGATGGGCTCATCGGCGCCGATGGGCGTGCGCACGCGACCGCGCTTGCCGCGCAGGCGGTCATCCTGCGTGCGCTCGATGCCGGTGGCGCCCGCGACGTCGGGCCCCGGCTCGTAGCCACCGAGGTCCACGGCGAGCTCACCATCCCGCACCCGATACAGCGGCCGGCGCTGCGCATCCTCGGCCAGAGCGTGTGATCGCGTCACGCCGACGATGCGCGAACCCACGTCGTTCACGTTGATGCGAAGCGGGTCGTTGCGACGCAGCCCCATGGGCAGGGCGTCGCACGGCAACTCGACGATCGCCTCGGCATGCGGGCGCCGCCGCACACGGCTGTCGAGCACGGTGATCGCACCCGGCGCACGATCCGCGAGCTTGCCGAAGGCGAACGCCGTGGCATCGTCCACGCCGCGCAGCACCGCGTGGTACTGCGTCTTCTCCTGCACCGTCTCGCTGCGGAAGTCAGCGCGGGCTTCCTCGCCGTAGAGGTCGACGCGCCGTGCCTGGTCGCGCTCGTCCTTCTGCTTCTGGATCAGGTTGACGCGATCCGTGATGGCGACGATCGCCTCGTCACGCTCGGCGGCCGGCATTCCGCCGACGGTGACGATGGCGTTGAGCACGTCGGCCCAGACGCCGTCCCAGGTCACACGCGCTGACTGCTTGCGTCGCTCGCGCTCCTCGAGCGGGAGCTTCAGCCACGCGCGGCGACCACCTGCAAGCCTGACCTGCTCGGCCGTGGCCTGCTGCATCGCCCAGTCGCCGCTGATGGCGCTCCAGTGCAGCGCGATGTCGTAGCTCGCAGCATCCTCGGCGAGCACGCGACCGTGGCGGTCCACGATCGGGCCGCGCAGCGTGGGCAGGAACTCGCTCTGCTTCACGCGGCCCATCGCGCGTTCCAGGCGATCGCCGTGCTCGACGACCGCCAGTCGCCAGAGTTGCGCCAAGAGCCCGGCAAAGACCAGCAGCAAGCCGATCGACAGCAGCACCAGCCTGCGCTGGAACATGCCGAACTGGCCGGATTGGAGCATCGTCATCTCTCGCTGGCCTCCTTGCCGTGCGACCGACGCGCAGAGTGTACGAGCCTCTCGCCGGGCCGTTCAACGGGAATCGCTACCATTCGCCGCTTTCCCCAAAGGGCACCCACCATGGAATGCGGCATCGTCGGACTCCCCAACGTCGGCAAGAGCACCCTCTTCAACGCCCTCACGGCCGCGGGGATCGAGGCCGCCAACTACCCGTTCTGCACCATCGAGCCCAACGTCGGCGTGGTGAGCATCCCCGACCACCGGCTCGACGTGATCCAGGGGTTCATCAAGACCCAGAAGGTCATCCCGGCCGCCATGCGCCTGGTCGACATCGCCGGCATCGTCAAGGGTGCCAGCGAGGGCGCGGGGCTCGGCAACAAGTTCCTCAGCCACATCCGTGAGGTCGACGCGATCCTGCACGTGGTCCGCTGCTTCGAGGACGGTGATGTGCTCCACGTCGACGGCGGGGTCGACCCGGTCCGCGACATCGGCACCATCGAAACCGAGCTCATGCTGGCCGACCTGCAGTCGATCGACGGCATGCTCGAGAAGGCGCGCCGCACGGCCAAGAGCGGCGACAAGGAAGCGATCGCCAAGGTCGAGTTGCTCGACCGCTGCCGTGCATGCCTGGACGACGGGCGCCCGATCCGCAGCCTCGATCCCACCCCCGAGGAGACCGTCATGCTGCGATCGCTCGGCATGATCACGGCCAAGCGCGTGCTCTTTGTGGCCAACGTCGACGAGAACGATCCGCAGGGCAACGGCCCGCTCGTGCAGAAGGTCCGTGCCTACGCCAAAGAGAACGGCGGCTCGGTGGTCGTCGTCTGCGCCAAGATCGAGAGCGAGCTCGCCGAACTGCCGGAAGCCGACAAGAAGGAGATGCTGGCGGGTCTGGGCATGGCCGAGCCGGCCCTGGCCAACGTGGCGCGCGCAGCGTACGAGCTGCTTGGCCTGCAGAGCTACTTCACCGCCGGCGAGAAGGAAGTCCGGGCCTGGACGATCCACAAGGGCTTCACCGCTCCGCAGGCCGCAGGCGTGATCCACACCGACTTTGAGCGTGGCTTCATCCGCGCCGAGGTCTACACGGTCAAGGACCTCCAGGAACTGAAGAACGAGAAGTCCATCCGCGAGGCCGGCCGCATGCGCGCCGAAGGCAAGTCGTACGTCATGCAGGACGGCGACGTCTGCCACTTCCTGTTCAACGTCTGATCCACCGGAACCTGCACAGCGACGTTGCCGACGCCCTGCCGATGCCCATCGGCCAGCGCGCCGCTCAGTCGAAGTCGACGTCCAGCGTGATTGCGGCGCGCAGCCGCTCGAGGTAGCGACCGAAGGGAATCTCGACCGCACCGAGCGCGAGCACGTGCGGGTTGGCGTACTGCGAATCGACGAGCGTGAATCCACGGCGGCCCAGCCGCCGCATCAGTGCGGCGAACGCCACCTTGCTCGCGTCGCGCGCCCACGGCTCGCGGACCGTGAACATGCTCTCGCCGAAGAACGCACCGCCGAGCGCCACGCCATAGAGGCCCCCCGCGAGCCGATCGCCCACCCACGCCTCGACCGAGTGCGCCAGGCCCAGCCCGTGGAGATCATGGAACGCCGAGCGGATCCGCTCGGCGATCCAACTGCGGTTCTCGTTGGAGCGATCGGTCGCGCACGCGGTCACCACAGCCTCGAAGGCGGAGTCGATGCGCACCTCGAACGGACCGTTTCGGATCGTCCGCGCGAGGCGCTCACCGGGCTGCCACGTTGCGGGCTCGAAGATCGCGCGCGGATCGCACGTGAAGTAGTCCACGCGACCGGTCTCCGGATCGGCCATCGGGAACGCGCCTTGCGCATACGCCGACAGCAGCATCTGCGGCGAGAGGTCGGCTTCGGGTCGCGGACGGGTCACGCGGGCATCATCGCGCGTGGTGCGGTCGGGTGCCAGAGCTGTGCCATGACTCGACGTCACAGGCTTGGGCGGGGCGGCCATCGGGCCCATCAAGTCATCCAGCGGCGGCGGGCTTGGGCTTCGGCCGGCTGATCACGCGAACCTGCGCGAACTGGCGGTGACCGCTCGTGCCGCTGTGGTGGCCGTAGCCGGACTGGCGCGCACCGACCCACGGCGAGCCATTCGCGCCTCCGCAGCCCTGGTTCACGCCGACCATGCCGATGTGCAGGCGCTCGGCAACCTCGCGCGCGCGCTCCTCGTCGCGGCCGAAGACCGCACCGCCGAGGCCGTACGGTGAATCGTTCGCCAGGCGCACGGCCTCGTCGATCTCCCGGTAGGTCATGATGCACGCGACGGGGCCAAAGGTCTCCTCTTGCATGATCGGCATCTCGTGGGTGACGCCGGTGAGCACGACGGGCTTCACGAAGTTGCCACCACCATCGCCGCCGCACTCGACCGTCGCACCGGTGGCCTTAGCCAGCGAAACCTGCGCCAGGACATGCTCCTTCTGGCGCGCGTTGACCATCGGGCCGATCTGCGTGCCCGCCTGCATGCCGTCACCGACCACGAGCTGCTGCGCACGGTCGATCACGGCCTTCGTGAAGGCGGGTGAGATCGAGTCGTGCACGTAGATCCGCTCGGTGCTCACGCAGACTTGGCCCGCATTGCGGAAGCTGTTGCGCGCGGCGAAGGCGGCGGCGGCATCGACGTCGGCATCGGGAAGGACGACGAGCGGGTCCTTTCCGCCGAGCTCGAGGATCAATCGCTTCAAGCCGCCCGCAGCGGCCTGCATGATGTGACGGCCCGCCGAGCGGCTGCCGGTGAACGCGATCAGGTCGATCGGTGCCTCCACGAGCGCCTTGCCCTGGACCTCGTCACCGATCGCCACCTGCAGCACATCCGGCGGCAGCACGGCCATCAGGCACTTGGCCCACTCGAGCGCGCAGAGCGTGCTGAGCTCGCTCGGCTTGAGGATGACGGTGTTCCCGGCGACCAGCGCGGGCACCACCGTGTCACTGCACATGAGCACCGGGAAGTTCCACGGCGTGATGCAGACCGCGACGCCGAGCGGCGCGTAGAGCATCGTCGTCACGGTGCGCTCGTCCTCAAGCGTCTCGGGCCGAAGTGCCGCGACGATCTCGGCACAGGCTTCCTCGAGTCCGCTCGCTGCGTAGTTCGCCTCGCCCTTCGCCTCGGCGATCGGCTTGCCCATCTCGCGCGTGATCAGTTCACCGATGGCCGCGCTGCGTTCCTTCATCGCCGGCGCGGCACTCGCCACCAGCCGCGCGCGCTCCTCGAGCGGGATCGCCGCCCAACTGCGCTGCGCCTGGCGTGCGCGGTGCACCATGAGCCCGATCCCCTCAAGGGACGTGGGTTCGAGTTCACCGACCAAGTCGCCCGTCGCCGGATTCGTGATGCGCAGCATGCGGGCGATCGTAGAAGCGCCGTCGATCGACTTGGAACGCCGAGTGCTCTCCGTGGCTTCCCCGAGGATGGCTGCGGCATCGCGCTGTCGGCACAACCGGGCCTGAGCCGAAAGAGGTCGATCCAGCTGGTTTTTATAGGACTCGGCTGGGCACGGTGGCCCTCACCACGTGGACCGCGCGACCGCCCACGCCCTTGCCCATTCGCTCTTCCGGGCTTCCCTTGACCCCATCGCCTCGCTAGCATCTCCCCTCCTCATTCGAGGGCCGTTGGTGACAGCAACCGATCTGGTTCTGGCGCCACATGGGGTTCCAACGCGGCTTGCGGAACTCCAGCCTTGAGGATGCCGCGGATCGGCCTGGTGCCTGCCGCGTCAGCAGTTCGCTCGTTGCACGCGCAGGGCATCGCCCCTGACACGACTCGTCCATACCATCAGGTCGGCCTGAACCAGGCCCATTGGCCCGTGGTGTAACGGTAGCACAGGAGATTTTGATTCTCCTTGTCCTAGTTCGAATCTAGGCGGGCCAGTTACCCCTCCCAACCTGATGGCCGGACCGAAAAGGAACGCGCCATGACCACGAACGCACCCGCCGCCGTCATCCTTGCCGCAGGCAAGGGAACGCGCATGAACAGCGACCTTCCGAAGGTCATGCACCCGGCATTCGGCCGCCCGCTGGTCGAGTGGGTCGTGCTTGCGTGCCGCGAGGCCGGCGTGGGCCGGATCGTGCTCGTGGTCGGCCATGGTGCCGACGTGGTGCGCGCGCACTTCGCGGGGCAGCAGGACATCGAGTTCGTGGTGCAGTCGCCGCAGCTGGGCACGGGCCACGCCGTCGACCAGTCGCGCCCGCTGCTCTCGGCCGAACCTTCGCGTGAACTGCTGGTCCTCTGCGGCGACGGGCCGCTGATCCGGGCCTCAACGCTGCGCGCGCTCCTGGCCGCACATCGATCGGCCGCCGCCTCGGCCACGCTCGCCACGAGCGTGATCGATGAGCCAACCGGCTACGGTCGCATCGAGCGAGATGCGAACGGGCGGTTCCTGCGCATCGTCGAGCAGAAGGACGCCACCCCGGCCCAGCTCGCGATCCGCGAGGTGAACCCGAGCTACTACTGCTTCACCGCCGGCGATCTCTTCCGCACGCTCGCGCGGGTCGACAACAAGAACGCCAACGGCGAGTACTACATCACCGACACGTTCGGCCTGCTGCGCGACGAAGGCCGCACCGTCGCCGTGGTCGACGCCGTGCCGGCATCCGATGTCCTGAGCGTGAACACCCCGGCGCAGCTCGCCGAGGTCAGCGCGATCCTCGAAGCCCGCACCTCCGCAGGAGCCCGAGCATGAGCACCACCGACCGCGACGGCCTGAAGATCTTCGCCGGCAGCACCGGCCGGGCGCTCGCGCAGTCGATGTGCGCGCACCTCGAGCTGCCGCTCGGCCAGGCGACGACCACCGTCTTCCCCGACGGCGAGCTGATCGTGAAGCTCGAGGAAGACGTGCGCGGTCGCGACGTGTTCGTGGTGATCTCCACGTGCGAACCCGTGAACAGCAGCGTGATGGAGCTGCTCATCTTCATCGACTGCCTGCGCCGTGCGAGCGCCAAGCGGATCACGACCGTGATCCCCTACTTTGGCTACGCGCGCCAGGACCGCAAGGACGAGGGGCGCGTGCCGATCACCGCCAAGCTCGTCGCGAACCTGATCACCAAGGCCGGAGCCGACCGGGTGCTCTGCATGGATCTGCACGCGGCGCAGATCCAGGGCTTCTTCGACCTCCCGGTCGACCACCTGAGCGCCTCGCCGGTGATCGCCGACCA
>CAIYOC010000271.1 GCA_903927725.1 uncultured bacterium
GCCCGTCATGGCGGCCTTCATGCGCTCGTAGACCCCGGGCGCCGACTGGGTGTCGTTGGCGTTCTCGCGTTCGACCGTGATCCCCGAAACGCCAAGCCAATCATTGAGCACCCGACCTTTGACGGCATCCGGAACATCAGCACGAATCACGAGGCAATCGAAGCGCTCATTGGTGTAGTGCTGCCAGCCCCTGGCCGCATCGAAGCCACGTGCCGCGACATCGATGCCGGTCGTCGCCTTGAATTCGTGCTCCCACCACAGGCTGGACGACTCGTGCGGGAACGTGCGCAGGAAGTGCTCCATCAACCACCCCGTGGAGCGCCATGGTGCGCTGCGCCAGAAGGTGCGCATCCAATAGGCCCGACCAAAGTAGGTGTAGTTCGAAAGGTTGAACCCAATCGGCTCACGGACGAGCGACACCATGCGGATCGGCGCGGTGGCGCGCAGGACATGCTCGCGCACTGGCCACTGCGCGATCGATCGGTGCTTGAGTAGGCCTGACGGCGCGGTCGGCCGTGTCAGTGGCCCGAGCCAGAAGTGCGCCGGCTGCAAGAAGTGAGCCTTGGTGGCTTCAACGCCGGGGTGCCGCTCCAGCGCACGCTCGACCGACGTGGAAGCCGTCTTCGTACACGAGTAGACGATCACCGGGTCGGAACGGCGGACCTGCTCGGCCAAAGCGGTCCGGAATCGCCCCTCGCTGCGAGGAAAACGCAGCGCATCCTGGACATGCTTGAAGGGCGTATTGAGGACTTCGAGCCAGTCGCGAAGCTGTGGGCCCCAACTGACCCGGAGTCCATGGCCCGCGTGAGAGGAGTGTGGCATGCTCAGCATCAGAGTGTACGGACCATGCGTTCGCCGGCAGCCCTACTCAGATGACGGCTCTCTACCATGGTGGTCGTCATGCTCGCCGCGAGTGAGACCGCATCAACCACCCTCCGACGTCCGCCGACACGGATGGAGGACGCGCATGTGGCAGCTGCGATGCTGATGGCAATCGGGGTCACCAACTCGAATGCCGTCGAAGGCATCGGGTTCGCAGCGCTGGCGGGATTCACGCTGTGGCGCGCGCCCAAGTTGCTCGACGACTGGCGAGCTTTGAGCCGACAGCCCGTGGTCTGGGCCTTCTCCGCGCTCTTGCTGCTGATCTGGACCAGCCAACTGTGGGGGACGATCGGAGCTCGCGGATTCTGGGGTGAGTTCGAACGCATGCTGTTGCTTCCGTGGCTGCTGTGGCCCATTCGACATCGTGTCTCGGTCCTCCTGTGGTCCCTCCTCGTGGGTGCAGCTGTGTCCGTCGCCATACTGACCCTGCGCAACTTGGGTCCACATGGATTTTCAGCAGGACAGGTGGTCACCCATGGAAAGGACATCGGGCTGCTCTCGGCCAGTCTGGGTGCCACATTTGTCATTGCAACCACTGCCCCAGAGCGCGTGCTTCGCATCGGCCTCTTGCCCCGCTTGGGCGTTCAACTGATCTTGCTGTGGGGCATGTACCTCGTCGGGCAGCGAACGCCGCAAATCGTGAGCATCGTCACCGTGCTGCTGGTGCTCTGCTTGAGCAATCTGTCCAGCGAGCCGCGCCGCTGGTTGGCCAGCGTGGCCGTTCTCTTGGCCCTCACCGTGGCGCTCTGGGCAGCGCCTCCCAAGAAGTTGGCCACGAGTGTCAACATCTTGGACGACGCAACCTCTCGTCCATTGACCAATCACGACCTTGCGCGTGCCACCAGTTGGCGACTGCAACTTGGCTTGGCCGCAGTACGACTCTGGAAGGAGTCTCCATGGGTCGGTCACGGCGGGGAAACCTTCAAGGAAGGCTGGAGCAGACTCTGCACCAAGGAACCCGAGAGCATTTTGGTGCCCGGCACAGGCGGGCCACCGAGCACCCTCACCACCGCCCACAACGGATTCCTCGACGAGCTCGCGTGCCGCGGCGTGATCGGGTTCGGCCTGCTCGCGACGTGTCTGGCCATGATCGCTCGCGCGGCATGGCGGCCGCCTGGAAACCTCGTCCTGGCGGCAAGCCTGCTCGCCTGGTGCCTGTTCTCGTTCGCGAACGCCACCACGCAGCGCGGAACGTTCCAGATCATGTTGGCCGCCATGGTCACGTGTGCTGCAGCGGTGCGCGTGGGCCCGGCGGGTGAGGTAGACCGGACCCACTCGACTCCCCCGATCTGTTCTTGACCCGACCCGGCGGCGGGGCCATATTGCCTGCGCACCGGTCGCGGGCGGCCGGCCACCTCTTCACTTCACGCATCCATGTGTTCCGGGTGCCCAACAACCTGACTTGGAGCCTTCTCCATGAGCAAGAACACCCACCGCGGGATCCGTCGTGCCATGACCATTGCTGATGTTGCCGTGGGCGTGGCGAGTTCCACGCTGCTCGTGGCCGTGCTCGGCGCTGCTGCGGCCAGCATGCGCTCAGGCAGCGGTACGGCGGTCTCGCTCTCGAACCTGATGCAGCTCGGCACGGCGCACGCGCTCTACGCCGGCGACAACAATGGGCTGCAGTGGTGCAACCACCGCAGCGAGTTCGGGCTGACCAACGGGAACTGCAGCCAGTACCTGCAGCTCGACTGCCCGCCGCAACTCATCCTGGGGCAGGACCTGAGCGGTGGCCTGTGGGGGTATTGGCTCAGCGGCGGTGTTTGCCCGCCCACGTTCCCCGGCAACTGCGGCAACTGGGCGATCTACCAACCCATGGACTTCGGTGGCACCACGGGCTACTCCGGCTCGTGGCGACTGCTGGCCGTTCGCTCCTTCCACCAGTACCTGAACGGGCGCTACTTCGACCCGGCGTACTTCGCGCCCAACGACCGCAACCTGTACCGGCAGGTGCGAGGGTTGTTCGACTCCCCGTCTGAGTACACCTCCACCTCGACGAGCCCGATCGGCAGCAGCTACGCCATGGCGTCGAGCGCCATGTGGGATCCGGGTGTGTTCCGCGCTGCGTCAGAGGGCGGTTTCCGCACGCCCACGAGTTACCCCAACGCTTGGCAGCGCCAGTCGCTCTTTGGTGCGGCGTATCCCGAACTCAAGTCGCTCACCTTCGAGCACAACTGGTGCCAGGGCGGATCGGGCCCGGCGACCAGCTTTGGCACGACCACCACCCGCAACTACAACGCGAGCGCCGCATCGACGCCCGCCACGCTCTTCTACGACGGCCACGTCTGGCTGCTGCCCAATGCCGACGCGATCGCCGACGACGCGTCACTCATCAAGCGTGGCCTCGATGGACTCTGGAGCCGCGACACGCCGCTGGGCGCGGATGGCTACTTCGGAGCCCTGTCGATCGACGGTTCCCGCACCTCGCACTCCGTGCTCACGACCAAGGGCATCCTCGGTCGCGACCTGCTCTCGGCCAAGTGAGGAGACCAACCATGGCACGATCAACCAACACTCGCTCACAGACCGCCCCATGGCTCGCCGCGCTCGCCGTGTGCGGTACGGCCAGTGCAGCCGACACCACCTGGACCTCGACCACCAATGGCGCGTGGAGCGATCCCGCACGATGGTCGGCAGGTGCGCCGGATGCGACCTCGACGGCGATCTTCTCGAACCTCGGCACACCGACGGTCTCGATGCCCTTGTCCGGCAGCAGCGCGCTCCGGCTCATCGTTCGTCGCGGCAACATCACGCTCGGAACGGGTGGCCCGCTCGACCTGGGCTGGTCCAGTGCGTTCTCGCCGGCCCTCGTGATCGGCGACACCAGCGGGATCCTCGGCAAGCTGACGCTCAACGGCACGTCGATCCGCGCCGCGTCGTTCGACCTTGCCACGGTCAACAACGCGCAGGGCGAGGCGCGCATGAACGGGTTCTCGACCTTCACGATCGATGGTGCATTGCGGATCGGCGTTGCTGGCACCGGCAGCCTGCAGCACACGGGCTCGGCCACGCTCACCGCGGGCTCGCTCGAGCTGGGCACGCTCGGCACTGGCGTCGGGTCGCTGACGGGTTTGATCTCGTCGAGCTCATCGTTCCCCCCTGCGGGGCCAGTGGCGATCAGTGGTGCGTTCACGATCGGCAAGTTCGGCAGCGGCGTGGCACGAACGGGCACGACGGCCCGCTGCGGCATGCTCGCGCTCGGGCAGAACCCCACCGCGAACGGCACGCTCAACGCCGCCAACCTTGATGTCCTCGGCCAAGCCGTGATCGGCATGCAAGGTCAGGGTGCGCTCACGCTCACCGGAACCATGTCGACCAGCGGCCCAGTGACCGTGGCAGAGCGTGGCCCTGAGGTCGGCAGCCCAACGCTGCCCCTGTCACGGGGCACGCTCGAGGTGAATGGCGGATCCGTCCGTGCTGGCGGCGCGATCACGCTTGGTCGCGATGGAGTGGGCACCACGATCGTTCGTTCAGGCGGCTCGATCGAATCGACCGCCTCGATCACCCGCCAAGGCGCCGACGACGTGATCACCGTTGAGCTCGGTGCGGTGCCGGGCAGTTCATTCGTCTTCAGCGCCCCAGCGATGACGATCACCCCTGAATCGACCACGGTCGCCCTGCAGGTCGTTGGTACACCGTCACCCGATGCCGTCTGGCGCATCGCGAGAACATGGGGCGGCACCCTGCCGGCGTGCACGGTCGTCGGGTCACCGGGCGCGGGGCGCGAGTTTCACCTGGTGACGTGTGGCGGCGACTTGCTGCTGGCCACGGCGCCGATCGGTGCGGGCGCGCCGTCGATCTGTGGCGATGCACCCATGGCGACGTTCATTCCTGATGCGATCAGCGGCAGCTCGCGTGGATTCTCGAATGGTGGCGTGGCCGTGGGCGATGGCTTCTACGCCGTCGGCTGCCCGGGCACCGGTGGTGGCGTTGATGTGTATCGCTCGATCAATGGCGTCTGGTACCTGGAGACCACGCTTGTTTCCCCCGATGGCCGGCAGGTCGGACTTGCAGTGGCTGCCGATGGTCAGCGCATCGCAGCGCGAACAGTCGATGGCGAGGACGTGGTCACGTTCGTGCGATCGGATGGCGTGTGGAGCGCCGAGCAGGTCATCGATCTCGTTCCGGCGCCCGGCACGCAGTTGCGGCGCAGCACGCTCGCGCTTGATGGGGACACGCTGGCGATCGGCGAGCCGAACGCGGCAGGCGGTTCGACCGGCACGGTGCTGAATGCCGGCCGGGTTGATGTGCTGCGGCTGGTCAACGGCTCGTGGACGAGCGAAGCCACGCTGGTGCAGAACCCCGCGGTCACCAACGGCCGGATCGGCCGCATGGTGCAGCTCTCCGGTGACCGACTCGCGGTCGGCAGCGGTTCGGCGTGGTCAACGATCTTCGAGCGCACGGGATCGGTGTGGACCGAGACCACGGCGCTGCCCGCGCCGACGACGATCAACAGCTTCGCCATGCACGGTGATGTGGTGGCGTTCCCAGGGACATCGCTCGCTGCCTGGAGCGCCACCGCCGATGGACTCTGGCGCGAGGCACTGACCGGCCCCGCGACCGGCAGCTGGATCGCCGCGGGCTCGGGCTTGATCGCGCTGCCAACGTCGGCCCGGCTGCAGACCTTCGTGCGCGAGGGCAACGCGTGGCGCATGGGCCCCTCGCCCGCGCTCTCGCGTGCGCCGGCGGGCGTGGCGATCAACGGTGGGATCACGGTGGTTGCGCACAGCGACGGCGCATCGATCATGGGCACGGTGCCTGCACCGACCTGTGCTGCCGACCTGACCGGCGATGGCCAAGTCAATGGCGCGGACCTGGGCCTGTTGATCGGTGCGTGGGAGCGCTCGCCGCTGGGCGACCTCAATGGCGACGGCATCACGGATGGCGCCGATCTTGGCCTGATGCTCACGGCCTTTGGTGCCTGCGAACCGTGATTCGCACGCGAGCATGAAACACAGCGGGCCCCGGAATCCGGGGCCCGCGTGGAGTGGCTTGATGGTCGGCGGATTGCCGACACCTGATCACTTGAATGCTTCGAAGTCCTTGCCGAGCAGCGCGGAGCCAAACTTGAGCTTCATGACTTCGTCGGTGCCTTCGTAGATGCGGCACACGCGCACGTCCTGCAGGTGGCGGAACGGACGGTAGAGCTCGCTCCAGCCGCGGCCGCCGAAGATCTGCACGGCGCGGTCGGCGGCTTCCCAGGCGGCGTTGCTCGCCCAGTACTTCGCCTGCGCCACAAGGTAGTCGGCCTTGCCGAGCAGCTCCTTGTTGCCAGGATTCTCGTCGCTGACCTGCTTGGCGATCGCAGCGCGCTCGATGACCGCGTCCGACGTGGCGCGCATGATCTCGATGCGGGCCAGGTGATCCTGCACGAGCTGGTGCTTGCCAATCTCCTTGCCGTGCTGGTGGCGCTCCTTGCAGTAGCGCACGCACTCATCGAGCAGGTCCTCGATCGTGCCCAGGCAGCCCGCGGCCACGCTCAAACGGCCCGAGACGAGCGTATGCATGGCGATGCGGAAGCCCTCGCCCTCCTTGCCGAGCATGTTCCGGCCGTCGACCGGGTGGTCGTTCATCTGGAACATCGCGGTGTCGCTGGTGTACATGCCGGGCTTCGAGTGCAGCTGCTCCTTCTCGAAGGTGTCGCCCGCCGTGTCGACGATGATCGCGCTCATGCGGCGATCGTTGCCGGTCGCGCCCTCGGGGAACGCGAAGACGATGACTGCGTCGGCCACCGAGCCGTTCGAGATCAGGTACTTGACCCCGTTCATGATGAGCTTGTCGCCCTCACGGCGGTAGGTGCAGGTGCCCTCAAGCGGGTTCGAGCCGGCCTCGGGCTCGGTCAGGCCGAACGCCAGCGTGCACTCGCCGCGGCAGGACTTGGGCAGGTAGCGCTGCTTCTGCTCCTCGGTGCCGTACTTCAGGATCGGGAACTGGCCGATCGAGCAGTGGCCGCTGAAGAACGTGCGCACGCCGGTGCCTTCCTTGTTGATGCGCACGAGCGCGCGCGTGTAGGTCAGGCTGTCGGCGCCGCGGCCGCCGTA
>CAIYOC010000272.1 GCA_903927725.1 uncultured bacterium
GCCTGCTGGCCGGTGTCGGCCTGGTGGCGCGTGCGGTCTCGCCTGCCACGAAGATCATCGGCGTCGAGCCTTTCCGCGCCGCGAGCTTCCGTGCCGCGATGGATGCCGGTCATCCGGTTCGTGTGTCCATGGAGCCGACGCTCGCCGACGGCCTGGCCGTGCCCGAAGTCGGCGACCTCGCCTTCTCGATCGCCCGCGACCACGTGGATGAGGTGATCGAGGTCGGCGAGGAAGCGATCTCGCTGGCGATCCTCCGACTGCTCGAGTGGGAGAAGGGCGTGGTCGAGGGCGCAGGTGCAGCGAGCCTTGCGGCGTTCATCGCCGGTCGCGTCCCCCACCTCAAGGGCAAGCGCGTGGCGCTGATGCTGTGCGGCGGCAACATCGATCCCACGACCCTGGCGCGCGTGATCGAGCACGGCCTGGCGGTCGATGGCCGCATCGTGCAGTTCACGGCGATCATCAAGGACCGCCCTGGCGGGCTGGCCGAGCTCGCCACCACGCTGGCCACGGCCGGCGCGAGCGTGAAGCAGGTGAGCCACGAACGTGCGTTCGGCGGTCCCGACATCAGCAAGGTGCAGGTGCTGTGCCAAGTCGAGGTGCGCGGCCCCGAGCACGCCGAGCAGGTCTACGCGGCGCTGCGCGACGTCGGCATCACCGTGCTGGAGCGCTCGCGCATGGGCCTCTCGCGATTCGGCGAGGACTGAGCGCGCATGCGCATCGCGCCGCTCCAGCTTGATCCGGTGGTGGGGGATGTGCAGGGCAACCTCGCGCGCATCGCCGATGCGGCGCGCACGGCGACGGTGCAGGGTGCCGACCTGGCGGTCACGAGCGAGCTGGCGATCTGCGGCTATCCGCCGCGTGACCTCATCGAGCGCGAGGGTTTCGTCGAGCGTTGCGAACGCGCCGTGGCCGAACTCGCCGCGCACTGCCCGCTGCCCATGCTCGTGGGTTCGCCGCGCCGTGTCGGACGGCGTGCACGCAACGCAGTCGCGTTCCTGCGCGGGGGGCGCATCGAAGCGTGGTACGACAAGCGGCTCCTGCCGACCTACGACGTCTTCGACGAGTGGCGGCACTTCGAGCCGGGCACGGAACCGCTGGTGCTCGAACTTGCGGGCACGCGCCTGGGCGTGCTGGTGTGCGAGGACCTCTGGCGCGCCGATGACGCGGTGGGGCCCGGTCGCTACGACTGCGATCCTGTGGCGGAGTGTGTGTCGCTCGGCGTTCAGGCGATCGTCGCGCTCAGCGCGAGTCCGTTCAGGCTCGGCAAGCACGCACGTCAAGCGGGCATCCTGCAGGCCGCCGCCGCTCGCATCGGCGGCCGGGTGGTGAGCGTGAACCAGGTCGGAGCCAACGATGACCTGGTCTTCGACGGAGCCAGCGCACTCGTGGGCGCGAAGGGCACGATCGCGGAACTGCCGCGATTCGCCGAGGCGATCGAGACGCTCGAGCTCGGTGCGTCGGCCCGCCCGGTCGAACCCCGCGACGCACAGCACGACACGTTTCGCGCGTTGGTCGCCGCGATCGAGGGCTACCTTCGCAAGACCGGGCACGCGCGCGCCATCATCGGGCTCTCGGGGGGCATCGACAGTGCCGTGGTGGCGGCGCTCTGCGTGCGGGCCCTCGGAGCGCCGAACGTGCGCGGCGTGATGATGCCCAGCCGCTACAGCAGCGACCACTCGCTTGCGGATGCGCGCGCGGCCGCAGCCGCCCTGGGCATGCGCCAACCGGACCTGCTGCCGATCGCGCCGGCGCACGAGCTGCTGGTCCGATCGATCGGCGGCGTCGAACCCCTCCAAGGCCTCGCCGATGAGAACCTGCAGAGCCGGCTGCGCGGACTCACGCTGATGGCGCTCTCGAATGCATCGGGCGCGATGGTCGTGAGCACCGGCAACAAGAGCGAGCTTGCCGTGGGGTATGCCACGCTGTACGGCGACATGTGCGGAGGCATCGCGCCCATCGGCGACCTGACGAAAGGCCAGGTCTACGCGCTCGCGCGTTGGATGAACGATCACCATGCGCAGGCGGGCTTTGAGCGGCCGCCTGTCCCTGAAGGCAGCATCTCGAAGCCCCCGAGCGCGGAACTGCGACCGGACCAGCGCGACCAGGACACGCTTCCGCCGTACGACGAACTGGACGCGATCGTGCATGGGTTCGTGGATCTCGAACAGTCGCCGCATTCGATCGCCCTCAGCACCGGCCTCGAGGAGTCTGTGGTGCGCAGGTGGTGCCTGGCGATCGACCGTGCGCAATACAAGCGCGAGCAGGCCGGCGTGGTGCCGAAGATCAGCATGCGTGCCTTCGGTCCGGGCCGACGGCTGCCCCTGGCGATGCGGGAGTCCTGATGCCGATTCGATTGCTGCCGCCCGAACTGGTCAACCAGATCGCAGCGGGCGAGGTGGTCGAGCGCCCCGCCAGCGTGGTGAAGGAACTCGTTGAGAACGCGCTCGATGCGGGCGCCGCGCGCGTGAGCGTGGAGCTCGAGGCAGGTGGTGCCGACCTGATCCGCGTCAGCGATGATGGCGGCGGCATCGCGCCCGACGAACTGCTTCTCGCCGTCACGGCCCACGCCACCAGCAAGATCGCCAGCTTCCATGACCTCGAAGCGGTCGCGAGCTACGGCTTCCGTGGCGAGGCCCTGGCGAGCATCGGCAGCGTGGCGCAGCTGCGGATCACGAGCCGGCGCGCGGGCGACGCCCACGCGCATGCAATCGAGGTCGATGGTGGGCTCGTGAGCGGGCCGCGTCCGGCCGCGGGTGCTCCAGGCACCGTCGTCGAGGTCCGCACGCTTTTCCGCAACGTGCCGGCGCGGAGGAAGTTCCTGCGCAGCCAAGCCGCAGAGACCGGTCGCGTGCACGATGCGATCGACGCCATCGCGCTCGGTGCGCCGGGGATCGGCTTCAGGCTCGCCAGCGACGGTCGCACGATCGTGGACCTTCCGCCGCAGGATGAGCGCACGCGCTGCGTGCACGTGCTCGGCGCCGGGTTGGCACCGGAGCTGCTCGACCTGTCGTTCGAACTCGAGTCTCCTGAACTGCACGGTCCCATCCGCATCGGTGGCGTGGTCGGCACGCCGGCGGCCGCGAAGGCGTCCGCCCGCAACCAGTGGCTGCTCATCAATGGCCGCTCCATCGAGGACCGTTCGCTCCAGCATGCGGTTCGCGAGGCCTTCCGTGGGCTGATGGATCCGTCGGTGCACCCGGTGTTCGCGCTGTTCGTCGAGCTCGATCCGCGAGCCGTCGACATGAACGTGCATCCGGCCAAGACCGAGGTTCGCCTGCGGTTCCCCAGCCTGGTGCATCGCGCCGTTCGACGCGCCGTGGCGCAGGCGCTCGAGTGCCGCGGACTCGTCGTCACGGAACGCCTGCCGGCGGCGGAGCATCCCGAGCCGACGTTGCCCTTGCCGCTCGGTGTGGCGGAGCGCACGATCGTGCATGCGGATGGGGGCATCGCATGGACGCCGCCGATGGCGGATGCCGCGTTGGAGCCGGCCCGCGAGCCTGCTGCGGCGGTGTCACCCGCAGGCAGGGCCGCATCGCTGCGGGCGGTCGATGCCTCGGCTCCTGTGCGCTTCATGCAGGTGGATCATGCATGGATCGTGGTCGAGGAGGGTGACGGCCTGACCGTGATCGACCAGCATGCATTGCATGAGCGTGTGATGTTCGAGGACCTCAAGGCCCGCATCGAGCGCGCGCCGCTCGAGCGGCAGCGACTGCTCGTGCCCGAGCTCGTCGACTGCGGCGCGGGCGCGATCGAACGCATCGAGGCGCTCGCGCAGATCCTCGATCGGCTCGGGTTCGAGTGCACGCCCTCGGGTGCACGCACGATCGCCGTGCACAGCATGCCGAGCTTTCTGGTGGAGCGGGGGGTGGGGGCGCAGGAGTTCCTGGTCTCGATCGCCGCGAGCGACCTGCGCGCCGATGATCCGCGCGCCGCCGAGGCTGCCCTGAGCGAAGTGCTCGACCTGATGGCCTGCAAGGCCGCGGTGAAGGCTGGGGACCGATTGACGAACACCGAGATCGCGGCACTGCTCGCCCGCCGCGCCACGATCGATCGCCCCGACCGGTGCCCGCACGGCAGGCCCACGGCGTTCCGGCTGACGACGGCCGAGCTCGAGCGCCGCTTCGGGCGCTCGGTCAGTCCTCGATGATCTCGTGGAAGACGACCTGGCCCGTGGCCAGGCACCGACGAAGGTAGGGCTCGCACGACCCGCAGCCCGTGGTGCAGCCGAGTTCGTCGGCGAGCTGGTCGAGCGACAGTGAACGGCTCTTTGCCACCTCGAGCGCACGCTCGAAGGTCACGTCGTGGCACACACAGCGGTCGATGCGCAGTTGTTGGTCGGGCATACGCGTCAGGCCTCAGCGTGGATCGTACGCACCGTCATCCTCCGAGAGGAAGCCGTTGGCCGGATGGCCCATCACGTCGGCAAGCGCCTGCGGCGTGGAGAGCGCACCAGCGCAGCTCGTGCACGCTCCGTGCACGGAGCCATCGAGCCGTGCCACGTGCGAACAGCCCAGGTGCCTGAAGGCCTGGGTTCCCGCACAGACCATGAGCAGGTCGCCCTCGACGGTGTTCATGGGCGCACGCATGTACTTGTTGGTGCCGCCGGCCCAACCGGCATCGCCGAGGACCGCGGCCTGGGTGTTGCGGCACTGTGCACTCGCCAGGCCCACGCGAACGTTGGCCCATCCGTCGAGGATCGTGCCTCCGGGACCGACTTGCGGGAACCGTCCCTCGGCGCCGATGAAGGTGGTGTTGTAGTTGTAGCCCGTGAAGGGATCGCCACTGGGATCGTTGCCGGTCCAGCTCGGGCACTGCTGCACGCGGCTGGGCGAATCGAGGTGCCGCGTGATCGAACCCGGCAGCGCCGCGCGGCCCGGCGCCGTGTCAAGGTCCCAGGAGAGCGTGCGCACGCCGGCGCCGGCGGTCGGAGCGAACATCAGGACCGCGGGGGCGAAGCGCTCCTTGTTGAGCGTGACATAGGCCTGCGATGCACTCGCGAGCTGCCTGAGGTTCGACTGGCACTCCGCGCTGCGGCCGCCTTCCGCGAGCGTCGACAGCGCTGGCAGCACCAGCCCGATCAGGATCACCACGATGCCGATCACGACCAGCACCTCGATGAGGGTGAAGGCACGCTTCATGACCAGGCTGCCAGCAGCGCGCCCAGATCTCCGCCGTCGACCGTGCCATTGCGGTCCAGGTCAGCCGAGGGCTCGCCCGAGCCGAACGCACTCAGCATGATGCCGAGGTCGGCGCCGTCGATGATGCCGTTGCGATCCAGATCGCCGTTGGCAGCCTCTGGCGCGACATCGCTGAAGCCATCGATCTCGGCGCTTTGCATCGCACCTGCCGGCACGCGCACCCGCACGAAGCGGATCGACGTGAGACCAAGGGGAGCCAGATCGATGCCTGCGCCGCCGCCTGAGCCGTCGTACATCGCACGCACCGCGGCCCAGTCCTGGCCGATCATCGACGCCGCCGTGATCGATGGATCGATCGGTCGCGTGAAGTCGGTGGGTTCGAGTCCGGGCACCGTGGCGTAGGGGGATGCATCCAGCCAGCCGCGCGTGGGCGCGAAGCCATCGGCATCGATGCCGGAAACCGTCAGCCAGGTCGAGCCATCGGCGCTGACCGCGATCTGCCCGCCCTCGGCGAAGAGCCCCGACGGTGTGCCTGTCGGGTACGCGGCATCGCCGAAGAAGGCGTTGCCGAAGACGATGAGATCCACGCCGAAGGGATTGCGCGGGTCGTTGGTGACGTCGTGATCAAACGCCACCACGAGCTCGCCGCCTGCACCGATCGAGACGAGCTCGCTGGCCATGAAGGCAGGCTGGAACGGCGTGACGGCCTGCGGAAAGAACGGGCCGCCCGTGAATCGCGTGGGTTCGCCAAGCGCCGAGGCAGCGATCGTGAACCCACCCGCGGGACTCGATCCCGGCGAGTAGTTGACGACGCTCGAGGCGAACGGTGATTGCGCGCGCGCCGAAGGGGACAGGGCGGCAAGCAGGACGACGATGGCCAGACGATGCATGGAAACCTCCGCGGACTCGCGCCCTGGCCCCGGGATCGCGGGGGCACGCAGCGCATGGTGTCGGCAGGTCTTCCGGCTTCGGGTCCCGACTCGACCTTCCCGGGCCGCGGAGCCCAGTGGTCTTCAGTTGAGTCGAGGCGCTGGCCCGATGAGCCAGCCACCCGTTACGGCGGCGCGTCCGCGGTGGTGTTGCACCACGCTTCCCTCGCAGCGCACGGCATGCTGCGATTGGCCGGACTCCGGCCAACGACCGACGGACGGAGGTTACCGGGAACTCCGCGTCGCGTTTCTGCGAACGGTCGTGTGGGGCTTCGTTGCACTGAAACGCGATGCCCGATACCCTCCCCAGACTCGCCACGGCGCCTGCCGAGGCCACCCCACGACCACGGAGTCCGCGACGTGATCCAACCGCTCTCGACCGTTTCGTTGCTGCTCGTCCTTGGCCTCGTTCCTTCGGCCCTGGCGGCTCCCCTGACGGTGTCGCTGCCCGCCTCCGTGGTCGCCACGGCCATCGATGACCCGACCGATCCTGACGAACCGTCGGAACCCGCCGCCGAGCCGTCCGACGAGCCGATGGATGAACCCGCTGCGGAACCTGCCGGCGACGAGCCCGCCAGCGACGAGCCCATGACCGACGACACCGGTGCGACCGAGAGCGGCGATGCCGCCACGGCCTCCGATGACGGCAGCGCGGACAGCCTCGGTGCCACCGCCGAACAGGCACGCCTCCTGCAGGATGTCCTGCACTACGTGCTTGTGGCCAACATCGAACTGGCCGAGGCGAGCGCCGACAAGCTGATGGA
>CAIYOC010000273.1 GCA_903927725.1 uncultured bacterium
GCCGGGCTTCCGGCCGAGCCACTTCAAGGCAGCGGTCGATGCCGGCAAGCACGTCTTCATGGAGAAGCCGGTCGCCGTCGATGCTCCCGGCGTGCGCATGGTGCTGGCCGCCGCGGCCGATGCGGAGCGTCGCAAGCTCAGCGTGGTCGCGGGCACGCAGCGCCGCCATGAGCAGTGCTACCTCGAGGCGATGGAACGCATCCACCGCGGCGATCTGGGCAAGGTCGTGGGCGCGCGGTGCTTCTGGAACCAGCAGGGTCTGTGGGACGTGGAGCCGCGCGCCGACCGCAGCGACATGGAGAACCAGGTCCGCAACTGGCTCTACCACGCATGGCTCTCGGGCGATCACGTCGTCGAGCAGCACGTGCACAACATCGACGTGGTGAACTGGGCGTTCCAGGCGGTGCCCGAGCGCTGCGTCGCCACGGGCGGCCGCCAGTCGCGCACGCAGTCCAAGTACGGCCACATCTACGACCACTTTGCCTGCGACTTCACCTACCCCGGCAACCGCTTCGCGCTCTCGATGGCGCGTCAGCAGGAGGGAACCGACGGCCGCGTGCAGGAGTTCATCCACGGCAGCGACGGCATGGCCGAGCTGTCGTCAGGCAGCGCCCTGATCACCGGTGCCAAGGCGTGGAAGTTCGCCGGCAAGCAGCGCAATCCCTACGTGCAGGAGCACATCGACCTGCAGGCGAGCATCCGCGGGGGCGCCTACCTCAACGAGGGTAAGCGCATCGCCGAGAGCACGCTCTGCGCGATCATGATCCGCATGGCGGCGTACCGCGGCAAGGAAATCACCTGGGAGCAGGCGATGAACGACACCGAGGACCTGATGCCGAAGGTGCTGCAGTTCGGGCCGAATCCCCAGGCGCCCGTGGCGATTCCCGGCCAGGGAGCCTGACGGCGGTGGCCGTCGCGCTCAGCGCCGCGGCTGGCTCTTTCAGCGCTGCGGCTGGCTCGCTGCGTCAGGCACGGTGACGGCATCGGGAACGCAAACGGCATCGGCGGCGCACGGTGGCCCCTCGGGGCCGGGCGTGGTGGACCACGTCCGCCGTCCGTCGGATTCGATCGTCGTCACGCTCGCGCGGTAGCCCGGAAACGCGCCCATCAGGCCGGCGGCATCGCGCACGCCGGCCACGCAGAGCGCCGTGGCCAACGCATCGCAGGTGGCGCCGTCGGGGCCGCGCACGCAGGCCGCCGTGCGCTCGCGCAGCGCGCGGGCCGTGCGTGGATCGATGATGTGCGAGTGGCGCACGCCATCGATCTCGATGAACTGCTCAAGGTCGCCGCTCGTCGAGACCGCCTCGCCAAGCAGCACGAGCTCGAAGGGCTCGCCGAGGCCATCTTCCTTGCGGATGGTCCAGCCGGGCTTGCCTGGCGGTGCGACGGGACCGGCGACGAGGTCACCCGCCACTGCGACGAGGTGGCTGGGCTGGCCCACCGCCACCATCGCTGTACTGGCGCGCTGGGCAGCGAAACCCTTGCCGATCCCGCCGAAATCGACGGCCATGCCGTCGCGACCGAACATGATCGTGCGCATGCACGCGTCGATCGTCACGTCCTGCCAGCCGACGCGCTTGCGTGCAGCATCGAGGGTGGCGACGTCCGGCAGCGTGCCCTGTGCGCGAGCGGTGCGCCACGCCTGCACGATGGGTGAGATGGTCGGGTCGAAGCGCCCCTCGGTGGCGCGGGCGATCTCGATCGACCGCGCGGTGGCCGCGAAGAGGCGCTCGCCGGCGACCGCAGCCACGCCCGCGGTGCGAGGCAGGCGGCTACGTTCGCTCGATGCCTGCCAGTCGCTCAGCGCCTCGTCGCAGGCGCGCACCTCGGCCATGGCCAGTTGCGCCGCAGCGAGCCGATCGCTCGCCTCGGGCGCAACCACCTTGACGCTGACGTCGACGCCCATCGCGATCTCGGCAAATGACTCGACCTCGGGCTGGGCGGGATCGGCCTGCGCGAACGCAACGCTGCCGACCAGGGCAAGCGGGACGAGCAGCATCGCTCAGTCCGGTTCTTCGGGACTTGCGGCACGGATCGCACGCATCTCGGCCAGGCGATCGAAGAGGATGTCGATGAGCTCGGGGTCGAAGGCCCGGCCCTGCTCGGAGCGCATCTGGTCGAGCACGCGCTCCTCGGGCCAGGCTGGCTTGTAGCAGCGCACGCTGGAGAGGGCATCGAAGACGTCGCAGATCGCGACGATGCGCGCGAACACCGGGATTTCCTCGCCGCGCCGGCCGCGTCGCTGCCCGCCCTCCAGGATGCCTGGGTAGCCGGTGCCGTCCCAGCGCTCGTGGTGCATCAGCGCCACCTCGCGTGCGGCCTCGTCGTAATCGGTCGGCATGTCGTCGAAGAGGTCGCCCCCGATGATCACGTGACGTTCGATCTCGCCGCGCTCGTGCTCGTCGAGGAGCCCGGGCTTCTTGAGCACGCGGTCGCTCACGCCCACCTTGCCGACGTCGTGCAGCTTGGCGGCGATGCGCAGTCGATCGCGCTGGCGCTCAAGATTGGCACCCTCGAGGCCGCGCCGCCGTGCCCACTCCTCGAAGAGGATCGCCGCGTAGCCCGACACGCGCTCGACATGCGGCGTCGTCTCGCTCGGATCGTGCACCTCGGCCATGCGGATCATGCGCATGATGATGCTCTCGGTGAGGTGGGTGCGCTCGAGCGCGACCGTCGCGATGCTCGCAAAGTGCTCGATCAGCGCCTGGTCCTCGTCGGTGAAGCCGCCGTCCCGCGGCCGCCCCTGGTCATCGCGCGCGTTGATGAGCTCGATCACGCCGAGCACGCGGCCGAGCCGGTTCTTCAGCGGCATCGCGAGCATGCTCCGCGTGCGGTAGTCGAGCAGCTGGTCGAATGAGTGATCGAAGCGGAAGGGGAGGCTCGGATCGAGCCGATCCGTGTCGGTGATGTTCACGGGCTGGCCCGTCAGGGCCACCCATCCGGCGATGCTCCGCTCGTTGATGGGGATGCGGAACGTCTGCATCGGGGGCGTCTCGCCGCTGCGCGTGCGCCGTGCGAGCGTCTCGTTCTGGAAGAAGGCGAAGCGCAACCGGTCGCCCTCGCGCACGAAGATGGTGCCGGCATCGGCGTTGAGCAGGTGACGGCTCTCGTCGAGGATCCGGTCCATGAGCGTGTGGAAGTCCTGCACTTGGTTGAGCTCGATGCCCACCTGCAGGAGCCCGCTCATGCGGGTGCGCCAGCGCTCGATCGGTGCCTTGTCGCCGGCATCACGCGCCGCACGGGCGCGCAGGTCCTCGTTCTCGCGCAGCGCCTGGCGCAGCTGCACCTGCACACGCTGCAGGGCGGCGAGCGCATGATGGCGCTCGACGCTCGCCAGGTAGGCGCGCGAGTGCAGCAGGCACCGGGTGCGCAGCTCTGCCGGCTGCACCGGCCGCTCGATGTAGTCACTGGCGCCCAGGCGGAACGCATCGGCGCGGTCGGTATCGAGATCGCTGCCGACCACCAGCACCGGAACGCCCTCGGTCTCGGGCGCGCGGCGGAAACGGTCGAGCACCGCTTGCGCCTCCTCGCGTCGCTCGACGTCGAGCAGGATCGCGGTGGGCGCCACGCGCATGGCATGGTCGTAGGCGTCGTAGCCACGCGAGCATCGATGGACCGTCGTGTCCGGAGCTTCGGCGATGACCGCGACCAGCGACGCGGACTCGGGTGAACCGTCATCGACCACCAGCACGACGTGCTGGGCGAAACTTGGTGCCGGGCCGTTCATGAGCGGCCTCCGCGGCGCGGGTTGCGGCCGTTGGGGCCGGACGCTTCCCGAATCGGCGCCGACTCGTTCGATGTGCGCTCCTGCCCGGTGGCCGCATCCGCAAGCGACTGTGCCGAGCCCGGATCCGGGTCATGCCGAGCGAAGACCAGTCGTCCCGCGGCAGTCTGCAGCGTGTTGGTGACGGCGGCCCAGATGTCCTGGCCGATCAGGTGCTGGGCATCCTCGACCACGACCATGGTGCCATCCTCCAACCATCCCACGGCCTGCTGGCGTTGCTCGCCCGCCTTCTCCAGGTGCACCCGCAGGCGCTCGCCGCTGGAACCGGTGCCGCGCATCGATGCAGCCAGGTCGTTCAGGTTGATGCTCGCCACGCCGCGGATCTGGGCGACCTTGTGGAGCCCCGCATCGGTCGTCAGGATGCGTCCGCCGTCGCGCTGCGCGGCCTCAATCAAGGCCGCATCGACGCCGCCGCCATCCTGCGTGCGCGTGCCATCGACCTGCACCTCGACGAGCGGCACGGCTTGCAGCCGGGTGAGCGTGTCCAAGCCGCGTCGTCCGCGTGAGCGCTTGCCGCGGTCGTCGCTGTCGGAGAGGGTCTGCAATTCGTCCATCACGAAGCCCGGCACGATGATCGGTGCATCGATGAGCCGTGATGAGGCAAGGTCGAGCACGCGGCCGTCGATGAGAGCGCTCGTGTCGAGGAGGTACGGCTGTTCGCCGCGTCGCTGCTTGCTGAACTCGACGTAGGGAATCACCAGGCGGAAGTCGTCCTTGGTGGTGATCACCATGCTCACCGACAGGTAGCACAGCGTGAGGCCGAGGGTCATCTTCGCCAGGCCGAGGTAGAGCGCACCCGGGCCTTCGTTGCCCAGCTCCCACGAGTCGGCGATCGTGTCGAGCAGGGAGCCGAATGCCAGCGCCGCGACCAAGCCCAGGCACAGCCCGAAGTAGACGGCGGCCACGCTCGTGATGCGCTTGTTGGGGGTCAGTGCATCGAGGATCAGGACGAGCAGGCCGAAGCCGCCCGCGGCCACGATGATGCCCACGACGGTCGTGAACGAGAACTCGTTCGCCTTCGACGTGCTCGCCAAGGTCAGCATCACGCTGACGACCAGGAGCACCACGAAGAGCAGTCGTGCCGCCAGCAGCACGGGAGAGGATCGCTCGCGGCGTGGCGCAGCGGGGACAGGGCGTTCAGCGGCGATCGAGTCCAGTCCCGGCTCCATCGTCGGAGTGTACGGGGGCGTGGTGGGGTCGCTACCATTCCGGACGGTGTCGCCGAGGACGGCCGGGCCCGAGGGACGGGCGTCCCGTGAACCTGGTCAGGGCTTGACGGCAGCAGCCATAAGCGAAGGCGTTTGGGCCTTCGGCAACCTGGCCGTCCTCGGCGACACCCACCGGAACCGGCCGCGCGACGTGCGCGGCACCAGAGCACCGCGCACGAGGGCACGACCGTGGCAAGGAAGGCGAGAAGCGAGCAAGAGGCGCCGGCTGCCGGCGGATCAGGCTACGTCGTGCTGGCGCGCCGCTACCGCAGCCGTGACTTTGGCGAAGTGGTGGGGCAGGAGCCGATCGCCCGCACGCTGCAGAACGCCATTCGCCTGGGGCGCACCGCGCACGCGTACCTCTTCTGCGGCACGCGTGGCGTGGGCAAGACCAGCATGGCGCGCATCTTCGCGCGCGCGCTCAACGCAACCGAGCAGCTCACCGAACGCACGCAGGTCGAGGAAGCGATCATGCGCGGCCAGGACATGGACGTCATCGAGATCGACGGAGCCAGCAATCGCGGCGTCGATGATGCGCGCGACCTGATCGCAGGCGCCGGCATCGCGCCCACGCGCAGCCCCTACAAGATCTACATCATCGACGAAGTCCACATGCTCACGCAGCCGGCGTTCAACGCCCTGCTGAAGACCATGGAGGAACCGCCGTCGCACGTGAAGTTCATCCTGTGCACCACCGAGCCGCACAAGGTCCCCGCCACGATCCAGAGCCGCTGCCAGCGCTTCGATTTCCGCAACATCAGCGCGCAGCGGATCGCAGGGCACCTGAACGACGTGCTGGCCAAGGAGGGCATTGCCGCCGACGAAGCGGTGGTGCTGCAGGTCGCACGGCTGGCCAACGGCTCGATGCGCGACGGACTGAGCCTGCTCGATCGCCTCGTCGCGGCGAGCGATGGTGCGCTCACGCAGGAGATCGCGCGCGATGTCCTTGGGTTGCCCGACGACGAGGCGCTCGATGCGATCGTCAGCGCGATCGCGCAGGGCGATGCCGCTGCCGCGATCACCGCGGGTGGTGCGTTGCTCGAGCGTGGCTTCAGCGCCGACCATGCGCTCGAGTGCCTCGCGGCCCGGCTGCGCGATGTCATGGTCATCGGTGCGTGCGGCCCCCAGACGGAGATGGTCGAACTGCCCAGCGAGGCCAAGCAGCAGCTGGCCGAGGTGGCGCGCTCGATGCAGGGCGCCGACCTCGTGCACGCGATCGCGCTTGCCGACGCGGCGAGCCGCACCTGCCGCAACAGCTCGATCCCGCGCGTGGTCTTCGATGCGCTCCTCGCGCGACTCGCCCTGGCGGAGCGATTCGAGGCGACGGGAGCTGCGCCCCCAAAAAAATGACGGCGGCAGTGCCCGCGGCCGAGGCCCGCGCGCTGCCGTCCGCCACGCCTCGACCGGTCGTCCCGCTCGCTTCGGCGTCGCCGACGGTCGCTGCCCAGCCCGCTCGGATTGCTCCGCCGCGTGCCCCTGATGCCCCGACTGCGCCGCGCCCGCACGCGGATCGACCGCACTCGGCGCCTGCGCCCCTGGCCGCGCCCAACAGCGCCCCGCCGCGCACCGATGCAGCCGACAGCGCGGCAGTCGTGCGCAACGCCGCTGGCCGCGCCATTGATCCAGCGGTGGCCGACCGCCTGCGTGCCGATCCGCTCGTGCGTCAGGTGACCGACATCCTCGATGCCCCCGTGCAGCGCGTGGTCCCGCGGCGCGTTCGGCCCGCCCCCACGCAGGACGAGGGGGAGTGATCCATGGTTGATCCGACCAAGGGCCCGTATCCCGAGAGCGTGAACCGGCTGGTCGCGGAGTTCGCGAACCTGCCCGGCATCGGCCGGCGCACGGCCGAGCGGCTGGCCTTCTGGGTGCTCAAGGCCGACGCTGCGCAGGCGCTCGCGCTCGCGCAGGCGATCGAGGACGTCAAGCGCAAGGTGCGGCACTGCAGCATCTGCTGGAACTTGGCCGACAGCGACCCGTGCACGATGTGCTCCGATCCTCAGCGCGACCAATCCGTGGTGCTCGTCGTCGAGCAGCCCAAGGACCTGATCAGCCTTGAGTCGACCGGTCGGCACCGCGGCGCGTATCACGTGCTCATGGGCCGGCTCGACCCGCTGGATGGAGTGGGGCCCGACGCGCTGACGATCGCCGACCTCGTGGCGCGTGTGAAGGATCCCGCGCGCAATGCTCGCGGCGTGGCCGTGCGCGAGGTGATCCTCGGCCTCAATCCCGACCTTGAGGGCGACAGCACGGGCCTCTACGTTGCACAGGCGCTCGAGGGGACCGGCGTTGCCGTGAGCCGCCTCGCGCGCGGGTTGCCGAGCGGTTCACACATCGAGTTCGCCAACCGAGCCGCGCTTGCGGATGCGATCAGCCACCGGCAGCGGCTCTGAACCATGTCAGGGATGGGCTTCAACCTCTCGCAGGGCGCGCGGCTTGGGCAGAACCTGAAGCTGTCGCCGCGCATGCTCACGACCATGAGCGTGCTGCAGTTGCCCTTGGGCGAGCTCGAGGAGCGCGTCGAGCAGGAACTCCAGGAGAACATCGCGCTCGAGCGCACCGAGCCGGACGCTTCGTCGATGGATCCCGTCGATGCCCGTGCCGATGGCCAGGACGCCGGCGACGGCGCCGATGACCGGGCGCTCGTCGTCGATGGCGGCGGCGCTGCCGACTTCGACCGGCTCGATCGCTTCGAGCGCCGCTACGGCGAGGATCTGGACAGCGATTCGTGGCGCGAGTCACGACGGCTCGACGGTGAGCCCGATGCCCGAAGCGAGGCGATGGCCAACACGCCTGCGCGCACGGCGAGCCTCGAGGAGCAGCTCCTTGAACAGTGGATGCTGATCGATGCCAGCCCGCGAATGTCGGCGATCGGCCGTGTGCTCGCCGGGTTCGTCGGCGATGACGGGCTGCTGCACACGCCCATCGAGTCGATCGCGGCCGCCGCCGCGCCGGTCGTCGATCCGCCAGCGACCGAGCCCGAGGTCCGCGAGGCATCGCGGCTCTTCCAGCACCTGCTCGAGCCGCCAGGGATGGGTGCACCCGACGTGCGCGAGAGCCTGCTGTCGCAGCTTGACGTCGTGCGCGGCCGTTCGGGCGACGACGATCGGGCCTGGCACGATGCGCGGCTGCTCATCGAGCACCATCTCGACGACCTCGAGGCCAACCGGCTCCCGCGCATCCAAGAGCGGACCGGCATGACCACGGCGCAGCTGGATGCGGCGCGCGCCATGCTGCAGCACCTCGATCCGTCGCCTGCATCGGGCCTCACGTCGCGGCCCGTGCCCGGCATCCGCCCTGACGTGATCGTGACCCACGACGCCGCGACCGATCGCTGGAGCGCGCGCCTGTCCGACGGCAGCGAGCCGAGCGTGCGACTGGCCGAGGAGTACGTGCGGATGAGCCGCGACCCGAAGGTCGACAAGTCGACGCGCGACCTCATCAAGGCCAACATGCAGCGCGGCCGGTGGTTCATCGAGGCGCTCGGCCAGCGGGGCGCGACGCTGCTGCGCGTGGTCGAGCGCGTGCTCGATCGCCAGCGCGACTGGTTCGAGTTCGGTCCGGGGCACCTGAAGCCGCTTCCCATGGTCGAGGTCGCCGCCGACATCGGCATGAACGTGAGCACGGTCAGTCGCGCGGTGGCGGGCAAGTGGCTCCAGACGCCGCGCGGCGTCGTCGAACTTCGCAGGTTCTTCACGGGCGGTACGCACACCGAGCAGGGGGCCGTGTCGTGGGACGCGGTCAAGGAGCGCCTGCGCGAGGTGGTCGCCGCCGAGGACCGCGCGAAGCCGCTGTCGGACGAGGCGATCGCCAAGGCCCTCAAAGCCGAGGGCATCACGCTCGCGCGACGCACGGTCGTGAAGTACCGCGAGCAGCTCGGGATCCCGCCGGCGCGCCTGCGTCGGGCGCATCCGGGCACCTGAGCCGCTAGGCTCCGCCGCATGGCGACCATCTGGTTCGACGGCTCCATCGTCCCGCAGCACGAGGCCAAGGTCTCGGTCTACGACCACGGCCTGCTCTACGGCGACGGCGTCTTTGAGGGGATCCGCGTCTACGGCGGCCGCGTCTTCAAGATGCAGTCGCACCTGCGGCGGCTGTACGAGAGCGCCGAGCGCATCCGGCTGTCGATCCCGTACACGCTGGCCGAGCTCGAGCAGGCGCTGCGCGACACCGTGCGCACGAGCGGCAAGCCCGATGCCTACATCCGACTCGTCGTCACGCGCGGCGTCGGCACGCTCGGCCTCAACCCGTTCACCTGCCCGATGCCGCACGTGTTCATCATCTGCGACTCGATCCAGCTCTACCCGCCGCAGCTCTACGACACCGGCATGAAGGTGATCGTCGCCCAGCGGCCGCGCATCCCGGTCGCGTGCCTCGATCCGGCGATCAAGAGCCTGAACTACCTCAACAACATCCTGGCGAAGATCGAGTCGATCGATGCCGGCGTGCTCGAGGCGATCATGCTCAACACCGACGGCCAGGTTGCCGAATGCACCGGTGACAACATCTTCC
>CAIYOC010000274.1 GCA_903927725.1 uncultured bacterium
AATTTATTGGAGATCATCTCAACCTCACCGAGGACTACATGCTCGGTCGCGAAGACCTGCAGAAACTTGGCATCTGCAAAGGGCGCCACTGAGCCCCGGCAGAATGGCACAACACCTTCCCTCCCATGTGGCTCTGCACCCAACTCGGATTCTTCTCCATCGTCCGCAAAGAACCGGACATGTTTCATATTCGCGCCCGCTGCCGTGAGGATCTCGATCAGCTTGCCCAGGCGGCTGGCACGGGCACGCCCATCGCCTGGGCCACCGGCCAGGGCGAACAGAGTTGCAGCGAGACGGGCGGCGCGTGGTAGAGCGTCTGCCCATGCATCGCGATCGCCATGGGGGCTGTGGACGTGCGCCCGAGCTCCCGCAGCACCTGCATATGCGCGAGCGCCAGGTCGTGGCCGAGCTGGGCAAGGTTCCCTGCGGTCGTGGGCTCCTGCCGCAGCGCCGCTCGCACCCGCGCGGCGAGTCCCGGCATCGCATCGTCGTAGGGGAGCGAGGCCCCCGCGAGAAAGTGAGCACGCATCGACCAGCCATGCCCTTCGATCGCGACGGCTGCAGCGTCGATGCCATCGCAGCTCGTGCCGCTCATGCAGCCATGGATCACGCGCACGTCGTCACCGCCAGCAGGCATGGGGGCATTGTGGCAGAACCGTTACACTCGCGGGAAGCATGCACAAGCGCATCCTCGTCACTGGCGGAGCGGGTTTCCTGGGCAGCCATCTGTGCGACCGCCTCGTCGAGGCTGGTCACGACGTCATCTGCCTCGACAACCTCTTCACCAGCCAGAAGTCGAACATCGCACACCTGCTCGGTCGGCCGAACTTCGAGTTCGTGCGGCACGACGTGATCAACCCGTTCCACTTCGAGGTCGACCAGATCTACAACCTCGCCTGCCCGGCCGCACCGGGGCACTACCAGTACAACCCGATCAAGACGATGAAGACATCGTTCCTCGGGGCCATGAACTGCCTCGGCCTTGCCAAGCGCCTGCGCGCGCGCATCTTCCATGCGAGCACCAGCGAGGTCTACGGCGACCCCGAGGTGCACCCCCAGGTCGAGAGCTACCGCGGCTGCGTGAACCCGATCGGCCCGCGCGCCTGCTACGACGAGGGCAAGCGTGCCGCTGAGACCCTGATGTTCGACTACCACCGCATGCACGGGGTGCAGATCAAGGTCGTGCGCATCTTCAACACCTACGGCCCACGCATGCATCCCTTCGACGGCCGCGTGGTCAGCAACTTCATCCGCCAGGGCCTCGCTGGCGACACCATCAGCATGTTCGGCGACGGGTCGCAGACGCGGTCCTTCTGCTACGTGAGCGACCTGATCGACGGCTTCCTGCGCATGATGGATTCGCCCGCCGAGTTCACCGGTCCCGTGAACCTGGGCAACCCGAACGAGTTCACGATCATGGAGCTGGCCGAGAAGACGATCGCCATGACCGGCGGCAAGGCGAGCCTTGGCGCCAGCCGTCCGCTGCCGCCCGATGACCCGAAGCAGCGCAAGCCCGACATCACGCTGGCGCGGGAGCGCCTGGGCTGGGAGCCGACCGTGCAGCTGGCTGAGGGCCTTCAGCGCACGATCGACTGGATGAAGTCGGTCGACCTCAGCGACTTCCGCGCACCGACGCCGAACTACTGACCCGCAGCCGCTCGATGCACGCCGGGATGACCCGCGTGGCGTGGTCGATCTCGCCGGCGGTGGTGGACCGCGACACGCTCAGCCGGATGGTGCCGTGCGCGACCGGGTCTGGCAGCCCCATGGCCCTGAGAACGGGTGAGGGTTCGAGCGATCCGCTCGAGCATGCGGCGCCGGCACTCGCTGCCACGCCGCGCTCGGAGAGCAGCAGCAGGATCGCCTCGGCCTCGAGCCCGGGGAACGCGATGCTTGAGGTGTTCCACAGCCGAGGCGAGGAGGCCGCATTCACGATCGCATCGGGAATGGCAGCCAGGAGCGCCTGTTCGAGCGTGGCGATCAGCGATCGACACGACGCGGTGGCTGACTCGTTCACGAGCCAGGTCCGTGCGGCCTCCGCTGCCATGCCGAAGCCGACGATCCCAGCCACATTCTCGGTGCCGGCACGTCGACCGAGTTCCTGCGGACCGCCGGGAAGGATCGATTCGATGGCCGCGCCCGCGCGCATCGCGATCGCACCAACGCCCTTGGGGCCATGAAGCTTGTGGGCGCTGCAGGTCAGGGCATCGATGCCCAGCGTGGACCACTCGGTCGCCTCGCGGCCTACCCATTGCACCGCGTCCGTGTGCATGACCACGCCGGATGCACGGCAGCGGGCCGCCACGTCGCGGATCGGCTGCAGTACGCCGGTCTCGTTGTTGGCCCACATCAGGCTGAGCACGCTGATGCAAGCACCGTGCTCGGCAAGCAGCGCATCGAGCGCATCAAGATCGATCACGCCGTCGGGCCGGTGCCGCAGCCAGTGGACCGTGGTGCCGCGGGACTCCAGCGACTGCGCGAGTTCACGCACGGCGCTGTGTTCGAGTGCGCTCGTGGCGATCGCGGGGCGATCCGTTCGCGCGGCGACGGCACCCAGGATCACACGTTGTGCGGCCTCGGTGCCGCCACTGGTGAAGGTCACCGAGCGCGGGGCACAGCCGATGAGGCGCGCGACCTGCTCACGGGCGAGTTCCATGGCGTGGCGGGCCTCGACGCCGGCACGGTGCACGCTGCTGGGGTTCGCCCACCGCTCGCGCAGGCACGCACCCATCGCCTCGATCACCTCGGGCAGGGGCTGCGTCGTCGCGTTGCAGTCGAGGTAGGCCTGCATGGCTCAGGGTGCCGTGGCGCGCAGCGCGCGGATGAGTGCATCGGTGCTCGAGTCGTGGGTGGCGGAGCCAGTCCTGCCCTCGAGCCCCTTGATCACGTCGACAGCCAGGGACTTGCCCAACTCCACGCCCCACTGGTCGAAGGAGTTGATGCCCCACACGATGCCCTGCACGAAGGTCGAGTGCTCGTAGAGGGCGATGAGTGCGCCGAGCGTGGAGGGCGTGAGTGCATCGGACCAGAGGAAGGAGCTCGGGCGGTTCCCGGGGAAGGTGCGGTGGGGCACCAGCGGCTCGGGGGTCCCTTGCGCGCGGACCTCGTCGGACGTTTGGCCGAAGGCGAACGCCTGGGCTTGCGCGATCGCGTTCGCGTTGAGCAGCAGCCGGTGGCGGCCCAGTGGATGAGCGGCCGTTCGGAAGCAGATGAAGTCGATCGGCACCACCGTCGTGCCTTGGTGGAGCATCTGGTAGAAGGCGTGCTGGCCGTTGGTGCCGGCCTCGCCGAAGACGACCGGGCAGGTTTGCCAGGCCACGGCGTCCCCGTGATCGTCCACGCGCTTGCCGTTGGACTCCATGAGCAATTGCTGCAGGTAGGCGGGGAAGCGTGCGAGCAACTGCTCGTAGGGCAGCACCGCCAGTGCGGGCAGGCCGAGCACGCTGGCGTTCCAGACACCGATCATGCCCATCAGCACGGGCAGGTTCGATTCGAGCGGGCTCGTGCGCGCGTGTTCGTCCATGGCGTGGAACCCGGCGAGCAGTTCGAGGAATCGGTCTGGTCCGACGGCGACCATGGTGCTCAGCCCGATGGCGCTGTCCATGCTGTAGCGGCCACCGACCCAATCCCAGAAGCCGAACATGTGGCTTGGATCGATGCCGAAGGCCCGCACCTTGGCTTCGTTGGTGCTGACGGCGACGAAGTGGCGGCTGACCGCTGCCTCGCCGAGCGCCGACACCAGCCAGGCACGCGCGCTGCCGGCGTTCTCCATGGTCTCCTGGGTGGTGAAGGTCTTGCTGCAGACGATGAACAGGGTCTGCTCGGGATCGAGCCCATCGAGCGCCATCGAGAGGTCGTTGCCGTCGACGTTGCTCACGAAGCGGCAGCTGAGTTCGGGGCTGCGCCAGGGCTGCAGGGCCTGGTACGCCATCGCCGGGCCCAGATCACTTCCGCCGATGCCGATGTTGACGACATTCCGGATGCGCTTGCCCGTGGCGCCGATCCATGCGCCGGAGCGAACGGCGTCGCTGAAGTGCGTCATCCGATGCAGCGTGTGCTGCACGTCCCGCATCACGTTCCGGCCATCGACCGTGATCGACGCGGAGCTGTTGGCGCGCAGCGCGGTGTGCAGCACCGAGCGGCCCTCGGTCCAGTTGAGGCGCGCACCCGCGAGCATGGCTGCGAAGCGCTCCGGCACCTGACGTTCTCGAGCGAGCTCGAGCAAGAGGGCCATCGTGGTCGGCTGCATGAGCTGCTTGGACCAATCGAGCGTCCATTCGGCGCCCGTGGCGGTGCAGCGTGCGGCGCGGCCGGGCTCAGCGGCGAAGGCAGCGCGCAGGTCGAGAGGCTCGATGCGCTGACGATGTGCGAGGACGGCCTTCCACGATGCGCAGTCGCACAGTCGGCTGCGAAGCGGAAGGGAACAGGCATCGGTTGTCGCACGCGACATGGCCTGACTGTACCCCGGTCATGGCCAGCGCCGCGGGTACAGTTGATCCCATGAAGCAGACCGCCTTGCTCAATCTCCTTGGCCAGAGCCCCTGGCAGGACAACATCACCCGCCGCATGCTCGACGATGGCTCGCTCGCGCGCACGATCGACGAGCTCGGCATCACGGGCCTGACGAGCAACCCGACGATCTTCGAGAAGGCGATCGGGTCGGGTTCCGAGTACGACGCCCAGGTCAAGGCATGCGCGGCTCGTGGGCTCGATGCCGATGCAACCTTCTTCGAGCTGGCGCTCGAGGATCTCTGCCGCGCCTGCGACCTGTTCTTGCCGATCCACCGCCGCACCGGGGGCGTGGATGGCTGGGTGAGCCTTGAGGTGAGCCCGCTCCTGGCCAACGACACGCAGAGCACCGTCGATGCGGCGGTTGCGCTGCATGCGCGAGCCGGGCGCCCAAACCTCTACATCAAGGTGCCGGGCACGCCCGAGGGTCTGCCGGCCATCACCGAGCTCATCGCTCGTGGCATCCCGGTCAACGTGACGCTGCTCTTTGACGTGGCCCAGTACGAGGCCACGGTCCTGGCGTTCATCAAGGGGCTCGAGCAGCGCGTGGCCGCTGGACTGCCACCCGACACCTGCAGCGTGGCGAGCGTGTTCATCAGCCGCTGGGACAAGGCCACGGCGAGCCTGCCCGAAAACCTGCGTCACCGGGTGGGCATCGCGATGGGGCGCGCGTGCTACGACCGGTTCCTCGATCTCTTCTCCGGCGACCGGTTCGAGGCCCTGCGAGCCAAGGGCGCGCGGCCCCAGCGCCTGCTCTACGCGAGCACGGGCACGAAGGACCCGGCTCTGCCGAAGTCGTTCTATGTCGAGGCGCTCTGCAGCCCGGGAACCGTCAACACCATGCCAGAGGATGCCCTTCACGGCTTGGCCAACGCGGGCACGCTCAAGGCGTGCTTCCTGCCTGGCGATCCAGCCACGGCCGAGGTGCTCAAGGGCGCGATGGCGCAAGGCGTCGACCTGGCCAAGCTGGCCCACCAGTTGCAGACCGAAGGCCGCGATGCCTTCATCGCGAGCTGGCACGCGCTGCTCAAGAGCATTCAGTCCAAGCGTGGATGAGCGCCAAAAGCGAAACCGCCCCGGGCGAGTGCCCAGGGCGGGAATGCGGTTGAGAGGACTTGAACCTCCACGGGTTTTACCCCACTAGAACCTGAATCTAGCGCGTCTGCCAATTTCGCCACAACCGCAAGTGGGGCGGCGAGTATAGCGATCCGAAAGCACGCAGGGAAGGCAGTTATCCGTGTGCGCTGCCTGATGGCCCGCACCCGTCCGTCGGTGGCATGAATCAGGCAGCCCCGCCCGGTTCGGCCGGACGGGGCTGCACATGGACCTTTCGTCGGCTTACTCGCTCTTGCTCTTCACGAGCGGGGCATTGGGGTTGGCGGCACGGAACGCCAGGACGCCCTTGCGAATCTCGATCACGAGGTCGCGGTTCTCGCGCAGGAACTGCTTGGAGGCTTCGCGGCCCTGGCCGAGGCGGACATCCTTGAAGCTGAACCAGGCGCCGCTCTTCTCGACCACGTTGGCGTTGACCGCCAGATCAAGCAGGTCGCCGACCCACGAGATGCCCTCGTCGAACATGATGTCGAACTCGGCTTCGCGGAACGGAGGAGCGATCTTGTTCTTGACGATCTTGGTGCGTACGCGGTTGCCCACGTTGCGCTCGCCATCCTTGATCGCGCCGATGCGACGGATGTCGACGCGCACCGAGGAGTAGAACTTGAGCGCACGGCCGCCGGTGGTGGTTTCGGGGCTGCCGAACATGACGCCGATCTTTTCGCGCAGCTGGTTGATGAAGATCACGATGGTTTCGCTCTTGGCGATGGCGCCGGTGAGCTTGCGCAGGGCTTGGCTCATGAGGCGCGCCTGAAGACCGACGTGGCTGTCGCCCATTTCGCCCTCGATTTCGGC
>CAIYOC010000275.1 GCA_903927725.1 uncultured bacterium
CGACATGTCGGGGAATGTCTTCGAGTGGGTGAACGACTGGTACGGGGCCAGTTACTACTCGAGCAGCCCGCAGAACAACCCGCCGGGCCCAACCGCGGGAACCAACCGAGCCTACCGCGGCGGGAGCAGTGACCTCGGCAGCAACGGTTGCCGTGCGTCGTTCCGCGGCAGCTTGAACCCGGACAACACCTTCTACGACTTCGGGTTCCGAGCCGCCAGGACTCCGTAACTTTCCTCGACCCTTCTTCTCTTGTTCATCTACCGTCTTTGATCCGGAACCATGCCCTGGATCAGTCCCGCGCCAGAGTGTGGCGTCTGGGAGAATTCGCTACAGGTTTGTGAACGCTGGGGCCAACTCTCAACCCCCGTGTGATCACCGCGTCGGCGGCGGGGTCCAGTCGGCGGGCCACACGGGCGTGATGCCCGCAGCGGGGATCGCCGACTCGAGGCCGCCGGCCCACAGCACCATTTGCACCGCGATGCGGCGCATCTCGGGATCGGCGAAGTCGCCGGGATGACCGAGCGTGGTGAAGGCCATCCGTCGTGGCACGAGTTGGTCCGGCGCGCACGGGCGCTCGCCGTCGCGGCCGGCCGCGTCGAGTGCCGCGCGATGGGCTGCGTAGCGCGCGCGATGAGCCGCTTCGGTTGCGGGCTCCGCATGCTCGCGCACCCACAGGATCGGCTGGCGCCGCGGCGCGCCCTCGGGCTGCTCACTGCCGAGCGCCTGGCCCCACAGCAGCACCGTGGCATCGGCTGGCAGCGGCTCAACGTGGTAGAGCCAGCTCGGCACGATCTGCCCGCCCTTCACGCCGCGCAGGATGGGGTGATCCTTGGCTGCGCCATCGGGGGGAAGGATTCGCGTGGTGCTCGTGTGGCCGTGGTGGCTGATCCACTGCTGGCCGAAGATCTGCTTCGGAAAGTCGTTGTTCCACCACGTCCGCCGCGAGGCATCGGGCATGGCGAACGCGTGCGTGCTCGTGCGAAAGCCCACGATCGGCATGCCGCTGCGCAGTGCCGACTCGAGCGTGTCGAGCCCGCGCGCATCGGCTTGGCGCCAACGCAGGAAGAGCGCCAGGCAATCGCTTGACCCAAGCGCACGATCGGCGAACGCGGTCGGGCACGATGGATCGGGCACACGCTTGGGGATGTCCCAGTGCACGATCCGCGGATCGAACGGCGTCGCAGCCTGGCGCGAACCGCTTGCCGCACCCGCAGGCTGGGGCGTGGCGGGGGCCGCAAGCGTGGCGGCGGTCACTGCGGCGCGCACGGCATCGGCCAAGAGCGGCATCGTGATCTCGCTGCGGTACTCATCATCACCGCTCACGATGCTCGCGTTGAGGAGCGGTTGGAAACCGTTGGGAAACTCAGCCTCGATCGCTTGCCCCGATGCGCCGTTGCTGCCGGTCTGCGTGCTGGCGAACACACGCACGCGCTGACCGATCGGCGGAACGATGAAGTGCCCCGATGCACCCGTGCCGCCGAGCACGCCCATGCTTCGGGTCCACGCGCCGATCGTGATCGGCGTGCCGGGCTTCGCGCCTGAGGCCATGCGATCGAACTGGACCTGTTCGACCAGCAGGGTGAGCGCGATGGCCGTGGTGCGCTCACCCACGATCGGGATGCCGCTGGTGGATTCCGTGCGTGCGGTCACCACGCCGATGAGGCAGAGGTCCGCGTGCTGCAGCTCGTCCATTGAGAGCGGTGCCTTCTCGGCATGCGCGGCAGATCCGGCGATGGGCAGCAGCAGTGCCGCCGCGAGCAGCGCACACCGTGCCAAGGATGGCCCCATCAGTTCACGCCGGGGTCGTGGAGCACTGGCTGGCGTCATGCCGTGCAGGGTACGGCTGCAGATCGGCGGCTTCCGACAGGGAACCGCCACGAATCCCCTCGCTGTGGGCCGTCAGCCGTGTGGACAACCTGTCCGGGCGGCGCGTCCGGCGCGCTGCGGTCGCAGACTCCCGGCATGGGTTTTCGCCAGGGTTCCATCGCCTATTCCCGCTTCGCCGTCAGTGTTTCCGCGCCGAGCGTGGCCGATGGGGGGCTCTACGAGTCGCTGCATGATCACCGCATCCGCCCCGACGGCGCTGGCAATGGCACGGAGAGCGTGAGCGGCTGGATCACCGGCCGGCATGTGTTCGACACCGAGTTCGGCTACGGATCGTGCGGCTTCGGCATGAGCCTGGCCGTGGCCATGCGCGTGGACACGGCCAAGGTCCCCGCCGACATCCGCCGCGCGTACCGGGCGATGGCCGAGGACGAGGCCCGCGGTCCCGCGACGGCCGATGGCGAGCAGCGCCGGCTCTCGCGCAACGAACGCCTGCAGGCGAAGGAACACGCCGAGCGCCGGTGCATGGATGAGATCTCGGCCGGCATGTGGCGCCGCGTGAAGCAGGTGCCCGTGCTGTGGGACATCCCCGGCGGCACGCTCTTTGCGCCCGCGTCGAGCGATGCGCTCTCGAAGGAACTGCGCTCACTCTGCGAGGCGGCCTTCGAGGTGCGGATCGACCGGCTCGGTGCGGCAGGGCTGGCGGCCAAGCTCCTTGATGCCGAAGGCCGCGGCGGCGAGCTCGAGGACATCCGGCCCGATGCGTTCACGACGCGGCCGAGCGGGCAAGCCCGTGATGACGGCGAGGGCGAGAAGCCCATGGGCGATGGCCGCCCCGAGGTGCCCTGGTGCGCGCACGAACCGCTGGATTTCCTGGGCAATCTCTTCCTGCTCTGGCTGTGGTGGCGTTCGAGCGAGCACCGCGGCGAGATCGAGACCCCGGGCGAGACCGTGCACGTGATGATCGACCGCGTGCTCGACATGACCTGCGCGTGGGGGATCGGCGGCAGCCAGAACCTGCGCGGTGATGGCCCCGCATCGAGCGCCGAAGCGCGCAAGGCCCTGCAGGCCGGCAAGTGGCCGCGCCGCTGCGGGCTGGTCGTCGTCGCGAGCGGGCAGCAGTGGATGCTCTCGCTGCAAGGCGAGTCGCTGGCCGTCAGCGGGCTCGTGATCCCGCAGCCCGAGGAGCCGGATGAACACGAACGCGCCGCGATCGAGCGCCGCGTGGACAGCATGCTGACCTTCGACCGCACGCTGGTGGCGATGTACCGCGCGTTCCTGGACGAGCGGCTTGGCCGACGCTGGTCAGCGACGAGCAACGCCATGCGCGAGTGGATCGCTCGGGCGGGTGCACCGCGCGCGGCCGCGATGGCTGGTGCAGCAGGGGCGTAACGATCACGCACGGAGCCGCACGAGGCTCCCGAACGTGAGGCCTGTCGCATGGACCGGCCTCCGCGTTCACGCGGCACTTCGCCTGCTCACTTCACCGGCGCGCCGTCAGGGCCCAGGATCGTGTCGCGCTCGCCCTCGGCTTCCTTCACGGCCGCCGCTTCCATGGCTGCGGCTTCCTCAGCGTTGGCCGGCAGCGTGGAGAAGGCCTCGATCACGCCGTTGAAGACGCCCAAGAGCGCCCAGCCCGCGATGATCCCGGCGCAGACCGCTTCCTTGCCATCGACCCAGAGCTTGTGGCCGAATGAACCGATCCGCTCGTGGTAGCGGCCTTCCATGAAGGTGAAGAAGGCCGAGCCGATCCACATCATGATCGTGTACTCGGGCGGCAGCACGATGCCCAGGCCGATGCCCACGCCGCTGAGCGGGAACTTGTTCTTGGTCGCGATGCGCGTGACTTCGATCACGAGCGCGGCGATCGCGCCCCACAGCATTCCCCACGCGGCGCTCACGGGCATGACGCCCCAGAGCTTATCGATGCCTTGCACGCGCTGGACCGTCTCGCCCTCGCTGGCCATGCCGCGGATGACTTCGGCGATCGCCGACCACTGCACGGCGCCGATCATCGCGAACTTCTCGGTGGCGGCTTCGCGCAGCGTCTGGCCGCTCTCGGGGTTCCACTTGCTCAGGAAGAGGATGAAGAAGAGCGGCGTGCTCGCCAGCGCGCCGGCGACGATGCCGATGATGTGGCCCCAGGCCTGCTGGCGGGGCTTCGCGCCGAGCATGTAGCCGGGCTTGATGTCCATGAGCAGGTTGCTGGCGTTGCTCGCGACCTCGGTCGTCATGCCGGCGGTGATCAGGTTCGTGCCGGCGTGCGTGGGGTTAGCGGCGCCGAAGGTGAACTGCGTGATCTTCGAGAGCGAGCCCGTGGGCGTGATGCTCGTGAGTGCGGTGGCGTTGGCCGCGATCAGCGTGAGGATGATGATGAGCGGGATCGAGAGGAGGCCCAGCCACGGATCGACATCGAACCACGCCCAGTTCATCCACACGGTGATGCCGACCATGACCGGCACGCCGACGAGCGTGATCCACAGTGGGAACTCGACCTCGCGCAGGCAGTCGTTGCCGGCAGCGCGCTTGGAGAACATGCCGGTGAACGCGCTGATGAGCATCTTCGGCTTGGCGAAGAGCCCGACCATGCTGGCGGTGACCATCATGGAGACGCCCAGCCAGAGCGTCCAGTTGTTCATGATGTGGCGCTCGTCGTAGATCGCCTTCGACGGGTCGAACGCACCGGCGGCATCGACGATCGCCTTGTAGTTCTTGGGGTTGATCTCGCCTGCGCCGATCATCACGGGGGCGAGCACACCAAAGCCCAGCGCCATGCCGACCATCAGGCTGTTGGTCAGGCGCATGCCCATCAGGCCGCCCGCGCCGAACATCGTGAGTTCAAGCCCAAGCCGCAGGCCCAGCTGCTCGGCGGGGATCCCGCCCAGCCGCGGCATGATGTCGCTGCCGCGCGCGGCCATCCATGCGAAGAAGGTCGTGGTGAGGTGCTCGGGCAGGTGCCAGACCTCGCCCATGTGGCGGGCGATGCCGGACTTGATCTGCAGCAGGCCCATGATGCCCGTGGCAACCATGGAGTGGATCAGGGCTGCGAGGCCCGCGGCGATCGCGAGGGCCTTGGCCTTGAACATGCCGGCGCGCGTGCCCTCGCTGTCGGCGGCGCTCGCCGGCCGGGCCACGGGCATGCCATCGACCATGTTCTTCGTGCCGCCGGCGGGCGCATCGGGATAGAGCGAGTCCATCACGACCGCAGCGGCGCGTCCTTCGGGGAAGGGCTGCTGCTCATCGTTGATGAAGCGCCGCTTCATGGGGAACGCGACGAGCACGCCGAGGATGCTCGCCAGGATGTTCCAGACCATCATCTGGAAGGCGGGCATGGCCTTGTTCTCGATGAACATGTAGGCCATCAGCGCGCTGATGAGCGGGCCGGTCATGTAGCCGGCCGCTGTCGCGATCGACTGCACGGCGTTGTTCTCGAGGATGGTCAGGTCCTTGAAGCCGATGCGCGCGAAGGTGCGGAAGATCACGAAGCTCAGGATGACGCTCGTCACGCCCACGCCGAGCGTCCAGCCGGTCTTTGCACCGACATAGAGGTTGGTCGCGCTCAGCACGCCACCGAGCAGGAAACCCGTCAGGGCCGCCCGCAGCGTGAGCTGCGGCATGTTGCCGCGGAAGACGTTCTCCAGCCACCAGCGGTCCTTCTCCTCGCGGGACATCGTGCGGACCTGCTCGTCGTTCAGCTGGGGAAGCGCCATGCGTCGTGTCTCCGGGATGGGTCGCGCCGCCGTTGGCGCGGCACGGGTTGGCCGTGCGGGGGCGCAGTCTAGGGTCGGGCAGCCTGTCGCGCGGCCGCGATGAATGCCTCGATCAGGTGGATGTCCTTCACGCCGCGCTCGCGCTCGACGCCGCTGGAGACATCGACGCACCATGGTCGCACGGTGCGGATCGCGCCGCCCACGGTGGCGGGGGTGAGTCCGCCCGCGAGCACCAAGTGCGGTGCGATGAGACCGCGCATCAGCGCGAGCGCTTCGTGGTCAAAGCTGATGCCGCTGCCTGCCTTGGGGCCGTCGACGACGATCGCCTCGGGTTCGGTGGCACCCGACCACAGGCGCACGCGCTCCTCGTCCCAGGGAATCGCCTTCCAGGTCCGCATGCCGCGGTCGGTGAGCGACCGCACCTCATCGAGTCGCTCGCTGCCGTGCAGCTGCACGATGCCGGGCCACCAACCGAGCGCTGGGTGACGCGGCTGGTCCACGAAGAGCGCCACCGGCGTGCACTCGGGCGCTCCCGATTCGAGCGCAGCGACGATCGACCGCGCCACGGCCTCGTCGACGGTTCGCGGGCTCGCCGCCGCAAAGATCACGCCCACGAAGTCGGCGCCCGCGCGCGCGGCGGCCAGCGCCGTGGCGGCATCGCGGACCCCGCAGATCTTGACCCGGCAACCCTTCACGCGCCGAGTTCCCGTTCGAGCTGCGCCAGCACCTCGGCTGCTGGTACCGAGAGCGGGTTCGCGCGCAGCAGGGCGATCGTGGCGCGCGCACGGTCAAGGTCGCGCAGGTAACGCACGCAGATCGTGGCAAGCATGAGCTGCACGGCCTCGCGCTGTGCAGACTTGGGGTGCACGCGCAGCAGGTTCGCGTAGGCATCGGCAGCGAGCGCATGGTGTCCATGCTCATGCAGGCCGTTGGCCAGCTGCAGCTGCGCGGGTTCGGCAAGCGACCACTGCGGCGTGAGTGCCGTGAGCGCCTGCACGCCCTCGACGACCTTGGCCCAGTCGCCGGCACGCATCGCGGCACCTATGGCGGCCCGTGCGTGCGGGATGCGGTCATCGGTGGGCTTGGCGGTCGCTGCGAATCGCTCGGCCGTGTCGCGGCTGGCGCTCTCGAACGCTCCGCCCGGCCGATCCGCGAGTGCAGCGCGCATCTCGGCACGCCGCTTCCACTGCCGGAGGATGAAGAAGAGATCGAAGTCATCGCGAGGCAGCACCTTCAGCCAGAGGATGATGAAAGCCGAGAGCCCGCCGAGCGCGAAGCCGAGGAGATGGGCCTCGTAGGCCACGCCGTCGCCGCGCCCGCGCGTGAAGCCGATGAAGTCGAGTGCCGCGAAGATCGCCACGAACCACAGGGCAGGAACCCGCCAGAAACCCCAGAACAGCAAGAGCACCCGGGCACGCGGGTAGAAGACGGCGAACGCCGCAGCACATGCGCAGACCGTGCCGCTCGCGCCGACCAGCATGCCGAACGGCCCCGAAGCCATGGGGTAGAGCGCGCCGACCGCGGTGCCCAACGCCAGATAGACCGTGGCGAAGAGCAGGGAACCGAATCGGCGCTCTAGGGCCGAGCCGAAGGCCCAGAAGAAGATCGCATTGCCCAGAAGATGCCAGATACTGCCGCGATCATGCACGAACTGGTAGGTGGCGTACTGCCACCAGTGCGGGTCGAACCCAGACAGGGCCAGGGATCGATAAATCCCATCCGCCCAGGGCGACCGGATGCAGGCGATCCAGACGAACGTGTTGATGGCCAGGATCCCGACGGTGACGCGCGGGACGACGGCAGAGGGGCGGTCAGTGCCGAGCGGAATCATGGGGATGGGCCCGCATGCGGAGTGATTCGGGACCCGGGCGCACTATAGTCCGGGACTCGCATCAACGAACCGCATTGGGAGACCGAACCATGGCCACCGCCACCGCACCGACCTTCGACAAGGGCCTTGCCAACACCGTCGCCGCCGAAACGCAAATGTCGTTCATCGACGGTGGCAAGGGCGTGCTCGAGTACGTCGGCATCGACATCGACTCGCTGGCGCGCAACAGCACCTTCGAGGAGACGGTCTACCTGCTGTGGAACCTCAAGCTGCCGACCAAGGCCGAGCTCGATGCCTTCTGCCGCGAGCTGCGCGCCGAGTACATGCTGCCGGCCGAGATGGACGCGCTGATCCGCCAGTTCCCGCGCTCCACGCCGCCCATGCATGCGCTGCGCACGATGATCAGTGCGCTGTCCATGTTCGACCACGAGGCCGACGTCAATACGCCCGAGGCCAACCGCCGCAAGGCGCTGCGCATCGTGGCGAAGACCCCCGCGCTCATCGCGCGCTTCGATCGCCACCGCAAGGGCAAGCCTTTCGTCGATCCGCAGCCTGACCTGACCGTCGCGCAGAACTTCCTGCTCATGCTCAACGGCGAGCTGCCGACCGACGCCATGGCCAAGGCGCTGGACGTCTGCCTGATCCTGCACGCCGACCACGGCCTGAACGCCAGCACCTTCGCGGCGCGCGTCACGATCGCCACGCTGAGCGACATGTACAGCGCGATCACGACGGCCGTCGGCACGCTCAAGGGTCCGCTCCACGGCGGCGCCAACGAGGAAGTGATGCACATGCTCAACGAGATCGGCACGATCGACAAGGTCGATGCCTACATGGCGGGCAAGCTTGAGCGCAAGGAGCTCATCATGGGCTTCGGGCACCGCGTCTACAAGGCGTACGACCCGCGTGCGACCTACCTGAAGACCTTCGCCAAGCAGGTCGCGGCCGACACCGGCAATCTCAACCTGTACGAGATGAGCCGTCGCATCGAGGAGATCATGGACCAGGCTGTCGCCGCGAAGGGAATCTTCCCCAATGTCGACTTCTACAGCGCCACGACCTACTACTCGCTTGGCCTCGACCTGGATCTGTTCACCTGCATGTTCGCGCTGAGCCGCAACAGCGGCTGGTGCGGCCACTGCATCGAGCAGCTCAAGGGCAATCGGCTGATTCGCCCGATGGCCGACTACATCGGGCCCCACGGCGTGCCGTACGTGCCGATGGCCGATCGCCGCTGAGCGTTCGCGGGATCGGATCCGTGACTGACTGATGAGGCACGGCGCGCGCGAGTGCTCGCCGCTGTCGCGCTCAACCGTTCAGGCTGGGCATGAACTCGAGCCGGCCGCCGCTGATCTCCATCGCCACGCCTTCCTGCATCACACGGATGTCGGTCATCGATGGGTCGAAGGTGTCGGTCAGGTGCATGAGCACCATCTTGCGGCGAATGTAGTCCGGCAGTGCATTGAGCTCCGCGAGCGGCGTGTGGTAGGGCGGCGGTGTGGTCTCGTGCGCGAATGCGTCGCATTCGGCCAGCCAGTCGATCAGCGTGCGATCGAAGCCGGTGTCGCTCGACCAACCAAAGCTGGCACCCTTGACGCGGAAGCGGAACGCCCACGTCGGGATCATGTGCGTGGTGCGCCGCCACTCGATCGTGACGCCGGCGACGATGCGCTGGCCCGAATCGGGCAGCGGGCAGATGTCGAGGTAGTCGCCGATGCCGCCACGGCCATCCTGGTCCATGGCGGGTGCGAGCTTGGGCCAGAGCCGATCGGCGACCTCCTTGCCGCAGTGGACCCGCGGTAGGGGCGTGCCGTGCTGCTGGCGCTGAAGCCAGTGCAGGAATCCGAGCGCCTCGAGACCGTTGCTGTGGTCGCCGTGCAGGTGGGTGAGGATGACCTCGCTCAGGTCTTCCGCGCGCACGCTCCATCCGCTGCGTTCGGTCGCCTCCCGGATCACCTTGCGGATCGGGTCGGGGCAATCCAGCAGGATGTGCCCGCCCGGCCCCTGGATCACGCAGGAGGTGCCGTAGTACCGGCTCGAGAAGGCGCTGCCCACGCCGAGCGGCAGGATCCGGAGGCTCATAAGCGGAAGAGTAGACAAAAGCGGAAGTGGGTGGTCCGATTGCCCGATCCTTGTGGACGGATCGCTCGATGACCGCCCGAATCACCATGCTCGCGCCTGCTTCACTGAGTGCCGTCGTCGCCACGGCGGCATACGCGCAATTGCCACCTGCGGCACGCCCCGAGCCAACGCAGGCGCTCGTCGAGCTGTTCAACCAGCAGGACGCGATCCAGCGCCAGGAGTTCCTGGCCGGTACGCCGATCTCCGAGCGCGTGCTGCTGGACGTGGGTGGCTCGTTCCGGTTCGGCTTCAACTACATCGACGACACCTTCGGCAACACGTCGCAGCTCCAGCAGTACGACTCGCGCTGGTACGCGCGCGCCGAGCTCGATGGCGTGCATCGGTTCTATGGCCGCATCCGGCTCTGGTACAACGAATGGGACTCGAACAACGTGCCCGCGCCGCCCAACGAAGACGGTTGGACCGTGCCGATCGGTGAGCTCTACTGGTACGAACTCGATCTGGGCGGGGCCATGGTCAACGGCGGCGGCAAGCGCAGCGATCTTGACCTGAAGCTGCGCGGCGGTCGCCAGTACATCGTGTGGGGGCAGGGGCTCACGCTCTCGACCTACATGTACGCAGGCACGTTCGACTGGAACATCGGCCAGGTGAACATCCAGGGTCTTGCCGGCGTGACCAGTGGGAACGACACGATCGACTACGACACGTCGCGCCCCGGCTACGACACCGATACCGATCGCGCTTACTACGGGCTCAAGGCCGAGTGGCGCCGCGGACAGGACTTGGTGCCCTATGCCTTCGCGCTGCTGCAGCAGGATGGCAACGCGGGCCAGACCGACGACTTGCTCGAGGGATTTGCGCCCGGTGGCGGCGGATACCCGACGGAGTTCGACTACGAAAGCCAGTACTACGGGCTTGGTGCGACGGGCTCGCTCGGCCGCAACTGGCAGTGGCGCGCCGAGGGTGTGTACGAGACCGGCACCACGCTCAGCAGTTCCATCAGTCCAAGCGGGGCGGTACTGCCGCAGGTCGAGGATGACATCAGTGCTTGGGCTGGCGTGGTCGGCCTGCAGCGCGGGTTCGACGACCGCGCGCAGACCCGGTTCGACCTTCAGGCGATCCTCGGCTCGGGCGATGCCGGCCGACTCGACTCGGGCAACACCTTCGGCGGCCCTCAGCCCGGGCAGGTCGACAAGGAATTCAACAGCAACGGCTTCCTCTACACGGGCTACGTGTTCGCGCCCTCGCCGGCCAACCTGTGGACCAACAGCCTGGGCTTGAGCGGCAACTGGCTGAGCCAGTGGCGCGCGTTCCGCGACATGCGCCTTGGGGTTACGGGCTTCACCTACATGCGGCTCGATTCGGAAGCGCCCATCACGGCGTTCGTCGACAAGGGCGGCTCGAGCTGGGTCGGCTGGGAACTCGACGCATCGATCGACTGGCGGATCCTGAGCGACGTGAACCTGCAGGTCCTCTACGGCGCGTTCTTCCCCAACGAGGAGATCTTCCCGGACAACCAGGAAGACCTGCGCCAGTTCATCTATGGAGGCGTGACCTATGCGTTCTGAGCGCATCGATCGCCGGACCTGGTCGGCGCGCGCGGGCCTTGTGCTTGTGCTTGGCCTTGTGGCCATGACCGGTTGCGTGAGCCGCCAGGCGGCCGAGTCGAGCGCGGTTGACCAGTTCCCGGGCGCCGATCAGGACATCGAGTTCATGGAGAAGGTCGAGTCCATGAGCGCCGTCACGAACAACGACATGCTGCATGCGCTGCTGCTGGTCGCGAACGGGGTTGACCCGGCGCGGGACTACGAGGAGCGTGTACTCCTGGCCCGCCAGAAGGGGTGGGTCCCCAAGGACTGGGACAAGCCCGCCAACGACAGCGCCTCGTCGGGTGACATCGCCATGGCCGGATGCCGGCTGGGGGGGATCGAGGGCGGCTTGACCATGAGGGTCTTCGGCCAAAGCGGTCGGTACTGCCTGCGCGAACTGGAATCGCGTGGAATCATGCCGACCCGGACCGACTATCAGTCCCTTTCGGGCCCTGAGTTCAGGGATTTCTTGAATCGGCTGGACCAGAACCTACTCTCACAGCGTCCACGGTTTGCGGACCCGACCAAGCAAGAGGCCGGGCCCGACACCACGATGCCGTTGCCGCCCACGCCCGCGCGTGGCGGCTAGGAGAGTTGCCATGCGGATCCTTACCCTCGTTGCGATCCCGATGCTGGCGTTGGGCATGGCCTGCGCCGCGCATGCCGACGAAGCACCCGAGCATGTCAAGGCTGCCGCGCAGGCCGCGCCCGATGGCGAGGTCTACGCGCTCTTCATCGATGTCAAAGGCAAGGTCAAGTGGCGCGCCAACGCCGATGTGCCGTGGCAGGATGCCAAGGTTGACGATCGCCTGCCGGTCGGCGGCGAAGTGCGCACGGGCCTGAATGGAAGCCGCACCACGCTGCGGGTCGGGCTGAATGCCACGGTGCTGATCGACTCCGGATCGGTCTTCTCGATTCCGATGAGCGTGAAGGATGGCGACCAGCTGCGCACGCTCGCGGGATTGAAGAGCGGCCGTGCTGACTTCAAGGTGGAGAACACGGGCCTGGGTGCGGACTTCAAGGTGGCGACGCCCTCGAGCGTGCTCGCCGTGCGTGGTACGGGGTTTGCCTTGAACTACGGTGCGCTCAAGGGAGCCGAGATCTCTGGCGCGCGTACCAATGCCATGCGCGCGATCGAGCTGCGCTATGCGCTCGGCAACATGACCTACTTCCTGTCGGGTCAGGCACGATCGAGCTTGGCCATGCAGAACCCCGTGAAGCATGCGCTGCTCACCGCGATCGGTCCGCCGCCCCTGGGTGGCGGCCAGACCGAGGCCGAGCGCGAGCAGACCCTCACCCAGCAGCAGACCGGCACGGTCGGCAACAGCCCGGATTCGCTGCAGGCGCAGCAGAATGCCAGCGCCACGCAGTCGGGGCGCGGCGATGCATCCAGCGCTCGGCAGCAGTACTACATCGCGCTGGAACAGTCGCTCCTGACGCAGTTGGAACTCGCCGGGATCAGCCAGCGGTTCGACCAGTGCTCGGCGGAGTTCGAGACGGTCGAGCAGTCCGAGGCGGCGATGGCCGTGCTCGAGGATGCGCGCGATCGAGCGGTGGACGGCGCAGCTGAAGGCGAGACCGTGTCGACGGAGGTGATCGCCTCGCGCACCGACATGCTGGCCGATCGGGACGCCGCGTTCGTCGGCTTCCAGGATGACCTGACCGAGGAGCAGTTGACGGCGCTTGTTGCAGCGGTCGAGTCCTCGACTGATCTGTTCGGTGATCGTGCTGCGCGCTTGGTCGAGCTCGGCGAACTCGTTGGGCAGGGGCGCACCGATGCCGAAGCGGCGTTCGCGGCGGCACAGGCTGCCGAGGGCAACTTCGCCGGTGCGCTGGCGCTGCTCGAGTCGCTCGTGCCTGAGATGGCCGCGGGCGACGCCTCGATCGGTCAGTACCAGCAGATCGCGCAGGCCGCGCTCGCTGCCGTGCAGGCGCTCTATGCGAACACCCCCTCGGCCGAGATCAACTCGACGCTGGGTGAGACGCTGATCGAGTTGGCCGCCATCGCAGAGCGTGCAGCGCAGTCGGCCGAGTTCCTCGCGCAGGCTGAAGAACAACTCGCGACCTCGCAGTCCTACGCCGAGCGCCTGGCGATCGGCCGAGCGATCGAGCTGCAGCAGCAGGCGATCGATGCCGATGCGCAGATGCAAGTCCTGCTCGCTGCTGCAGGTGATCTGGTGAGCGAGAATGCGCAGGCGCAACTGGCGTTCGTCGAGCTCGATCGCGCCATCGATGCGATGGTGCTGTCGCGATCGAATGCTGTTGCGTCGCGCACGGCCGCGGTGCAGGCCCAAGGCGCCATCGGCACGCTCTTCACCAACCACCAGCTTGCCGTGCAGGTGGCCAGCAACTACATCTCCTGGCAGGACAACGTGGCCGCGGCGGATGTGAGCCGCATTGCCGCTGAGGGGTTCCGCGATACAGCCGTGTTCAACCGTGATCAGGCCCAGGTGAGCTACCAGACGGTGTTGGATCTGGCTGCGCAACGGAACTGGGAAGCGGCGTATGTGGAGTCGTTGGCGACGGCCGGCTTTGCTGCGGACGCAGGCACTGCAGCCGCCGGCGCCACCCAATCCGCGGCTGACGCCAGTGCGGCGGCGCTCGCGGCGGCCAGCGCGGGTGGACAGGTGCTGACCGCACTCAACACTCCCGAAGGACTTGCCGCTTACGAGGCCGACGCCGCTGCGGCGCTCGCCGCTGCAGGCAGTGCGCCCACCCAGGACGATCCCGATGGTGATGGAGCGCTTGGCTCGGCTGCGATCTCGATCGACCAGGCATCAGCCGCGCTCGCTGATGCCCAGAGTGCCCAAGCCGAGGCCATCGATGCCGTTGGTGACTATGGTCTGTCCGGCGGCGATGTGCTGCAGCCTAACAACGCGCTCGAGGTGCTCGCTGGCCAGATCCAGGACGCCATCGAGAGCCTTGAAGCGGCATCCGCCCAGTACACGCAGCTCCAGGCCTATGCGCAGACATGGGCGACCCGGATTGCGATCGACAACATCCAGCTTGGCATCGCGCAGGCGCTGTCCAACGCCGGTTCGGCAGCCGCCGCTGCAGAAGAGGCTGTCGCGGCTGCGGCGCAGGCGCAGCAGTACGCCGATGACGCGGCGACCGCGGCGGTGCCACCTGGCGATGGCCAGCCCTGAGTGAGTGGGTGACGCCCGGCGCAGGGCTTGTCACAATGCGCGCATGGCCTTCTCGAGAGTGACCTTCCTTGCCGCCGCAGCAGGGGCCGCCTTGGTGGTGGGCCTGGGGGCTCTCGGTGCGTTCTCCCCCCTTGAGGACCAGACGAACGACTGGCGTTACCGCAATGCGCGGTCGACCGCCGAGCCCATGAGTGACCGCATCGCGCTGGTGGCCATCGATGACAAGGCCAACGACTACGCGCGCTGGCCGTGGACGCGCGGCGAGATGGCGGCGGCGTTCCGCGAGATCGTTCTGTGCGGCCCGAAGGTCATCGCGCTCGATGTCTTCCAGAGCAATCCTGAGCGGGGTACGGATGGCGATGCACAACTGGCGGCGGTGATCGAGCAAGCACGCGTTGCAGGCACGCAGTTCGTGCTCGCCGCCGAGATCGGCGGCGCGGCCGAGGACACCGCAGCGCGGTGGGCACGCGATCCGCAAGCCTCGTTGGCGCTCTTGCGGCGCGTGGCCGCTGCACCGGATGCATCGCCGTTCGTGGCGGAAGTCGGCGATGGACCGAAGGGCCTGGATTCATCACTGCTCAAGGCGGGGATGCAGAGCCCCGAAGCATCGATGCGGGCGGTGACGTGGGCCGCGCTTGGGGCAGTGCTCGGGTCTCGGCCCATCGCACCCACGACGACGCCGGAAGAGTTCCTGGCCATGATCGTGCCCGAGCGCGCCCAATCCGTGACGGATGCTTTCGCGCAGGGGCGTGTGGACCCTGCGGTGCGCCAAGGCATGGCGGCGGCGCTCGCCGAACGCGCGGCGTGGGAACTGCTGGTCCTCAAAGATCGCACGAGCGCCAATGGCCGCGGTTCATTCACGGACCGGCCGCCGCTGCTCGCGTTGGCAGAGGCCGGTCGGTACTGCGGGTCAGTCACGGCGGGCCAGACCGATGCCGACGAGATGAAGCGTCGCGCGCAAGTGCGCTTCGAGGCGCAGGGTGGTCACATGCTCTCGCTGGGCCTGACGGGTGCTGCGATCGTGCTCGGCTTGCCGCCGGGGCGCATGCAGATCCGGGACGATGCGCTGGTCATCGACGATCGGACACTGCCACTGGAGCGCGGCTTGCTGCGCATCGACTGGCCCACGACCACGTTCACTGGGGCGGCGGTCCTGGCGGGCGGGAACGAAGGTGATGGCTGCGTGCAGCTGAGCCTGGCGGGTTTCGCCGAGGCGGCACGCATCAGGCAGGCGCGTGATCGGATCGATGCGCGTCTGCGCGAACTTGCGGGTGCGGGTGTCGCACTCTCGACAGAAGCTGACCTCGTGGCGTTCGCCGCGGCCATCGAGGAAGAGTTCATGCTCGCCGACGAGCCCGATGCGCGGTTGCGCGAGATCGCCGCGCTGCTGCCTGAGCGCGCTCAGGCTACGGCTGGGCTCGAGCGCATCCGCGCCGAGGTGGGGCCGCAACTCAAGGACAAGCTCGTGTTCGTGGGCTGGAACGCCACGGGTCAGCTCGCAGACGTGCTGCCCACGATCTACGGCGCCCGCACACCGGGCGTGTTCACCCATGCCGTGGTCGCTGACATGATGCTGCAGGGCCGCTCGCGCATGGCGTTGCCTGATTGGTCCGGCTTGGCAGTGGGGCTCGTGCTGGCGCTGATCGCCGCGTTGCTCGTTGCGAGCACCGGTGCGCTTGTGGCCGCGGCATCAGTGCTCGCGATGGCAGGGGTGTGGCTGTGGGGGGCGGGCATCGTGGCGTTTGACGAGGCTCACGCGATCATCCCGCTGGTCGTTCCAGTGAGCGCACCGGTCGGTGCGTGGATCAGCGGTACGGTCGTGAGCGCCTTCCTGCACTCGCGCGACCGCGCCAGGATCCAGCGCCAGTTCGGTGCACGCGTGTCGCCGGAGCTCGTCGAGCGACTGACGAAGGACCCCGGTTCGCTGAGCATGGGCGGCGAGGAGCGTGTGATCGCCGTGATGTTCTGCGACCTTGCGGGGTTCACCACGATGGCCGAGCGCCTTGGTGGTGCGGGTGCGGTCTCCACCCTGAACCAAGTCATGGGTGCCATGACCGACGAGGTCATCGCCACGGGTGGCTACGTGAACAAGTTCCTTGGCGATGGTCTCATGGCGTTCTGGAGCGCCTTCGAGCCGCAGCCGGATCAGGCGGAGCGAGCTGCCCGCGCGGCGGTGCGCTGCCAGGAACGCATGGCGGAGATCTGTCGTCAGCCCGGGATGGAGGGCCTGTCGCTGCGCATCGGACTGTCGATGGGCAAGGCGATCGTGGGCGACTGCGGCGCGCCACCGCGGCTCAACGACTACACCGCGATCGGTGATGTGGTGAACCTGGCGGCTCGGCTCGAGAGTGCCAACAAGCAGTTCGGGACCGGTGTGCTGATGGACTCCACGATCGCCGAGGGTGCGCGCTCGACGGGCCTGACCGGCATGCTGCGGCTAGGTCGCGTGGTCGTGGTTGGCCAGTCGGTGCCGGTCGAGCTGTGGACATCGGTGCCGGGGCTGCCTGAGTCGGAGCGCGCGGCGGTCGAAGCGGCGGTCGCCGCGTTCGCTGCAGGGCAGGGTTCGACGGCGCGAGAGGCATGGTCGCGCGCTGCTGGCACGGCGGCTGCAGAGCGCATGGCGCAGCCGTTCCTGGCCGCGCTCGATGCCGGCGATGCCGACGGCGTGCTCAGGTTGCGGGCGAAGTGAACTTTGCTCCCAGCTCGCTTGCCGGCCCAGTCAATTGGCAGCGACCCTCCTGCCCCGGATCAAGCGTCATCGGCGCACTGACCCGTACTAAAAACTCTGGTATTCGGAAAAATTATGGAGCATCCGGCGGTAGGACGTCAGGATCCTTACCATCATCCGTCGATGGACGCGCCCCTCACGCAGCTCCTGAACGAGTCTTTGGCCGGGAACGATGCCGCGGCAGCACGAGCTTGGTCGTTCGTCTATCCAAAGGTGCGTGAGATCGCGGCCACGGCGTTGCGCGGAGAGACGGCGGCGCAGGCGGCCTTGGGCGACCTGCACCCCACGGGCTTGGTGAGCGAGGTGTTCATCCGCATTGGTCGATCGCCGCCGATCCGCTGGGACAGCCGCAAGCACTTTTTCGGTGCAGTCAGCCACGCGGTCCGTCAGCAACTGATCGACTTGGCACGTCTGCGCAAGGCGCTCAAGCGCGGCGGCGGCGAGGCACCCGTGCCGCTGACCTTCGTGGCACGCACGCTGCACGACCGCGCCGGGCAGCCGGCAAGCAGCGAAGAGCGCCTGAACCTGGCGGGTGCGCTGGCTGCTCTCTCGCGTGAGTATCCACGTGCGGCCGAGGTCTCTCGCCTGCGCTACATGGAGTCCTGCGATGTCGCCCTCATCAGCGAGATCGTCGGCGTGAGCCTGAGCACGGTCGAGAAGGACCTGGCCTTCGCCCGCGCGTGGTTGCGTCGCTGGATCGAACGAGGCGGTTGAGTCGGTGGGCACGTTCGGCGACCAGGCTCAGCCGCGGGGGGATCGGATCCAGGATGCGTTCGCGCATGTGGTGGGTCGCGACGCCCTGAGCCGCCGCGCGTGGCTTGAGCGACTGCGCAGCGACCAGCCGGACATCGTGGATGAAGTCGAGAGCCTGCTCCAGCACCATGGCCGGACCGGGTTCATGGGCATGGATGAACCCACGGGCTCGATCCCCAGCAGCCTCGTCGGCGCGTTCGTGGCCGGGTGCACCGTGGAGCGCTTGATCGGCTACGGCGGCATGAGCGCGGTCTACGCCGCCGTGCAGGATTTCCCGCGTCGCCGTGTGGCGTTGAAGATCGTGCGCCGCGAGCGGCTGGGCCAGTCGGCGCGGCGGCGCCTTCGCGTGGAGGCCGAAGCGCTGGCGCGGCTCGAGCACCCGAGCATCGCCCGGGTCTATGCCGCTGGCGCCGAACGCCTGTCGGTCGACGCCGAGCACGAGTCCCCGTACATCGTGATGGAATTGGTGGATGGTGCGCTGCCGCTCACGCGATGGGCCGATCGAGGCGGCCTGGATGCGCGCGATCGGATCGAGCTCGTGTCCATGGTTGCCGATGCGATCGATCATGCGCACCGCGCAGGGGTCATCCACCGCGATCTCAAGCTGGGCAACGTCATCGTGGGCGAGGATGGTGTTCCGCGCGTGATCGATTTCGGGATCGCCGCGGTGACGAATCCATCGGTGACGGCGGCAACCGACGCGCCGATGGGCACGCTTGCCTACATGAGCCCCGAGCAGGCGCGCGGCGCAGCCGTGGACACGCGCAGCGATGTCTGGGGGCTCGGTGCACTGCTGCACGATGTGCTCTGCGGCCAGCCGCCGTTTGCCGTCGAAGGCAGGGGGCTCGCCGAGCATGTAGATCGGCTGCTGCACGACCGACCTGTGCGGGTGAGTGCTGCAGCCGAGGCGCGTGGAGCGGCCTTCCTGCGCACGATGCCCACCGGGATCGATGAGGTCGTCGCCAAGGCCCTGGCCACGGATCCCGTCGAGCGTTACGCGAGCGCACGTGAGTTCGGCGACGATGTGCGCCGGCTGCTGGCTGGCCAAGCCACGCACGCGCGGCCTGATTCCTCATGGCGTGCGGGGCTGCGCTTCATGCGTCGGCATCGCGTGCTGGTGGCGACAGCAGCCACCGTGGCGGGGTTCGGCATCACGGCGCTTGTGCTGACGTCGATTGCACTTGAGGGCGCAAGTCGTTCGGCCTACGCCAATGCGATCTGGGCAGCATGGGGCATGCTGGAACGCGCCGATGCCGGTGCTGCGCATGACATGCTCATGAGCGCCGATCCAGCGCGCCGCGGCTGGGAGTGGCGGCATCTTGCGGCGCGGTGCGATCAGTCGACGTGGTCGTCCCCTGCACTAGGGCAGGTCTATGGCGTCGACTGGACCGGGGATGGCCGCGTGCTGGCGGCGTCGAGTTCGGGGTTCCAGTGCCTCGATCCCGTGAGCGGCCGTGAGCGATGGCGCGCAGCCACGCCCGATGGCGTGGCGTGGCGCGTGGCCGGCTCGGCCGATGGTGGGGCGGTCGGTGTGCTGCACACGACGGCGGTGGTGTCGTACGACGCTTCGGGCGTGGAGCGCGTACGGTTCGTGATCGATGGCGCGCACGATCTGGCGCCGCTGCCTGATCGACGCAGCGTGTTCGTGCTGCGCGAGGAGTACGTGCAGGAGCTGGAGTGCACCTCGCTGGCTGAGTCAGCGCGGCTCGCGCCCAAGCTTCCGGCCGTGGCGCGTGAGCTGTCGATCTCGCCCGATGGCACGCTCGTGGCGCTTGGGGACATGGCAGGTCACGTGCGCGTGATGGACCGACAGGGCAGCGTGCTTTGGACCG
>CAIYOC010000276.1 GCA_903927725.1 uncultured bacterium
CAGGGGCGCCACCCTCGTGGCGTTCGGCACGCTCGCGACGACGATGGATCGTGGCTGCATCCGCGAAGGCGTCGCGCCGGACCTGATCCAGTTCATCGGCGGTGAGGGCCCGCCTCTCGCCGAGCCCCGCTCGGCGCGGGCCTTCGCCGACAGCTCGCGTGTGCGCTGGGCACGGCGCTCGAGGCGATCGCTCTTCTCGTTGCGGCGCGAGGTGTGGATACCGCGTCGCTTGCGCACAGGGGCGCCGCCCTCGTTGCGTTCGGCACGCTCGCGACGACGATGGATCGTGGCAGCATCCGCGAAGGCGTCGCGCCGGACCTGATCCAGTTCATCGGCGGTGAGGTCCCGCCACTCGCCGACGGCCAGGCCCTTCAGCCGCAGCGGCCCCATCTTCACGCGGCGCAGCTTCTTCACGGGGTGGCCCAGTGCCAGCAGCATGCGACGGATCTGGCGATTGCGGCCCTCGAAAAGCTCCATGTACAGGATCGTCTTCTGACGGTCACGCGCGATCACGTCGAGACGACCGGCCTTCGCCTTGCGACCGGGGCCTCGCTCGCCATCACTCAGAAAGACGCCGCGCTCGAGTCGTGCGAGATCCTCATCCGACAGCTGACCCGCGACCGTCACCTCGTAGCCCTTGTGCATCTCGTAACGCGGATGCGTCAGTCGATTGGCCAGTTCGCCGTCGTTGGTCATGAGCAAGAGGCCCGATGAATCCATGTCGAGCCGGCCGACCGGGTACAAGCGCAAGCCGCTCGGATGCTCGACCAGGTCCACCGCGCAGGAGCGCCCTTCCGGATCGCTGTTCGTGCAGACCACACCCTTGGGCTTGAAGAGGAGCACATACGCCACCCGCGAGTCCCGGCGCACGCGACGGCCGTCGGCGACCACGTCGTCCTTGATGGGATCGATCCACGCGGGCAGGCTCGCGACCAGCGTGCCGTTCACCTCGACAAGCCCCTCGGCGATCATCTCCTCGCAACGGCGGCGGCTCGCCACGCCCGCATCGGCAAGGAACTTCTGCAGACGGACGCCGCGTGCGGCGTCGGTGAAGGGATGGTCGGCCTTGGGCATGCCCGCAAGTATGACCGCTATCCTCGCCGCATGCACGGCGAAACGCTGCTCATCCTCATGCTCGCTGCGCAGGATGCACCCACCGGCACGCTCGGCACGGGCCAGCGGATCGCGCCCGCAACGCCTGAAGCTGCGGCGCTCATCGATCCGTTCGCGGCCGGCTCGATCGTTGGCGATGCCGTCGCCGAGCACCGTCTCGCGGAACCGCTTCGCGCCACAGCCGGGTTGATCCGCCGATTCGGCATCGAGCGGCGCGATCCCAACGACTCGCCTTGGGTGGTGCGGTGCTTCGACGAACCCTGGCTCGTGGCGGACATCGCCCGGGCCACCACCGCTCCGATCCGCTCAGGCTTGCCGCCGATGCAGAGCCTTGCCGTGACCGCGGCCGGGGCACTCGGCCAGCGCTTCGAACCATCGGCCGGTCAAGGCACGCTGCCCATGGCCGACACGCAAGGAGCGATCTTCGCCCTGGATTTCCTCGCCAACGGCGCGCGCGTTCATCGAATGACCCTGCTCGACCCTGTGCTCGAGCGGCTCGTGTGCGATCGGGCCGAGCTTCGCCAACGCGCGATCGGGCTCGCCGAGCGCAGCGCCAAGTCGGTCATGCTCGACGGCCCGGAACTCGAGCGGGACCTGGCGCTGATCCGCGCGAGCACGGCAGCGGGATGGGCCGCCATTCCGGCGCTGCTCTCGCACCTCGACGCGGAACTGCCGCGCGGCATCGACTGGGCCGCCCAGGAAACGACGACGATTCCGGAACCGCTCACCGGCAAGCTCGATGGCGCGATCCTCGCTGCCGAAGTGATCGATGGCCTCGGCTGGGTCGTGGTCGGTGGCACGGGCCCCAATCGCTACGACATGGACGCCATCGCTGCCGTGCTCGATCCGGCGGGCGATGATCGGTACACCTGGGGAAGCGGCGCTGCCATGGATTCGGTGATCGTCGACCTGGGCGGCAACGATCGCTACGAAGGCGGCGCCATCGGTGGCCCAGCATCGGGCATCGCCTGCCTTGCCGCCATCGATGACCACGGCGGCAACGATCACTATCGCGGCGGCCTGCTGTCGATCGGTGCCGGTGCATTCGGCGTCGGCCTGATCCGCGACCGTGGCGGCGACGATCGCTACGAGGGCGGCGCGTGGAGCATCGGTGCCGCGATGTACGGCGCGGGCATCCTGCTCGATGAAGGCGGCGCCGACGATGTTCGCGGCGGCACGCTCTCGCAAGGGGTCGGTGGCCCTCGCGGCATCGGCGCGCTCATCGATCGCGCCGGTGACGACCGCTACATCGCGGACTTCGGTGCACCAAGCGCGTACGGCACGCCCGCGACCAACCTCGCGTTCAGCCAGGGCGTGGGCTACGGATTCCGTCGCTTCGCCGCAGGCGGCATCGGCATCCTGTTCGATGCCGGCGGCGACGACCGCTACGAAGGTGGCGAGTTCTCGCAGGGCGGCGGCTACCTTCATGGCCTGGGCGTTCTGCACGATGCAGGCGGCCACGATCTCTACCGCGCTGATCGATACAGCCAGGGCTTCGCGGCCCACATGGCCTTCGGTGCGCTGCTCGATGATGCGGGCGACGACGTCTACTGGGGCCGCACGGCCGCCAATCAAGGCGCCGCATGGGATGCCTCGAGCGCGGTGCTCGTGGACGCTGCGGGCAACGACCACTACCGCGGCAGCGTGCTCGCGCAGGGATCCGGCGCGATGCAAGCGATCGGCATGCTGCTCGATCTGGCCGGCGACGATCGCTACGACGCTCCCGGCCCATACGTGCACGGCGAGAGCGGCAACAACACCTACCACTGCGCGACGGGCGTGCTCTCCTTCAGCCTCTTGCTCGATGCCGGCCCCGGTGCCGCGCGGATCGGCGATGCGCAGGCCACCGGCACCACCGTCACGGGCTCGGCCAATGCAGAACAGCCCTGCGAGAGCAGGCTGCATGGGCTTCGCATCGTCACGCCGACACCCGTGGCGTGGCCCAAGCTCCCCTCGCCCTAGCATGCCACGCGTGCCCGACGCCGATCGTTCCCTCGTCACGCTGAAACCGAGCCTCAAGGGCACGGCGAGCTTCCTGGTCGCTTCATGGCGCCGATTCCGCACGACGGATCCGGCCGAGATGGCCGCCGCACTCAGCTTCCGCACGCTCTTCAGCCTGTTTCCCCTGCTCGTGGTCGCCACGCTGCTCACCAGAGCGATCATGGCCGACCGCTTCGAAGCATTCGTCGGCGGGCTGATCACCGAGGTCGGCCTGGATGACCTGCAGATCGGTGACGAAGGCGCCGTCGCCGGTGAGTGGCTGCGCGACCTGGTCCGCGATGCGGCAGGAATCAACCTGTCGGGGCTCGGCCTCGTGGGCGGCGCTGCGGTGGTCTTCTCCGCGATCTGGCTGCTCGTGGCGATCGAGCGCAGCTTCGACCGCGTGGCCGCGACCAACGTGCGTCGGACGCTGCGCCGCAAGCTCCTGGTGTACTGGACCGCCCTCACGCTCACGCCGGTACTGCTTGGTGCCGTGCCGCTCGGCGTGAAGCTGGGGCTGTCGATCTCGAAGTTGGCCGACTTGATGCCGGCCTTGGCCGATTTCATCAGCGGAACCACCGGGTTCCTCTCGATCTGGGCGCTCCTGTTCGCCACCTACGCGTTCATTCCCAATCGTCGCATGTCGTGGAAGGCAACGCTTGCGGGCGCGCTCGGTGCCGCGCTGGCGATCGTTGCCGGCAAGGCCGCGCTCGGCTCGCTCGCCGCACGCAGCTTCGGGGCGAGCAAACTCTTCGCGAGCCTCGGCCTGCTGCCGGTCCTGATGTTCTGGATCTACTTGATGTGGATGGTCGTGCTCTACGGCCTGCACCTGGCGGTACTCATCGACTGGACCCTGCCGCGCCTGCGCGTTGGGGCCCTGCGCCATGCGCGATGGGAAGCCATCGACGATCCAGGACGCCCACGAGCCGCTGGCCGCCGACGGACGCGGCGCGTCCGCTGATCAGCGCAGCACGAGCGGACGGGGCCGATCGACTCGGGGTGCGGGAGGATTCGCCCGCACCGTCAGGGACTTGGGGTACCCACGGGCAACGACGGCGAGGGCATGGACTTCGGCGGGGCCTTCGTCTCGGGGTTCTTGGAGGTTCCCGCTGCCTCAGGCACCGGTCGCCCGTCGATG
>CAIYOC010000277.1 GCA_903927725.1 uncultured bacterium
ATGCGGAACCTGCCAGCGCCGTCATCGACGGCATCGATCGAGATCACCTCGCCGCCGAAGGTGCCCACGGCCACGCTCGGCCAGCCCACGAACTGCACCGCCGGCCAACCTTCGAATTGCAGGCGCACCCGGCTGCCGACGCCGGAGCCGGATGCACTGCCGCGCGGCGCGATCAGCGGCATGTCCATGCCATCGATCCACGCCTCGACGAAGCGTTCCTCGGTCTGCGGAATGAGCACGCAGATCGGCGAGCCCGGCTTGAGGTACGCGCCTTCGGTCGCGGCCACGTTCAGCACGATGCCGTCGCGCGGAGCAAGCACCACCTGCTGCTCGCTCTTGCTGATCTGGATATCGACGGCCGCGATGTCGCGGGTCGCGGCGGCGAGATCGGCCTCCGCGAGACCACGGCTGGCCTTCGTGCTTGAGATGGTGGCGTCGTAGTCTCGCGCCGTGCGTTCCAGCACGGCCTTTGCCGCAGCAAGGTTCGCGCGCGCGCTGTCGAGCGCGAGCTTCGTGAGTTCCCAGTCGCGGCGCGAGATGTCGCCAGTCGACAGCAACTGCTCCATGCGGCGTGCATTGATCTCGTTCGTCTCGACCACGAACTGCTCGGCATTGACCCGCTGCTGGGCCGCGTCGACCGCCTGCGGCTTGGCCAGTTCCTGGCTCTCGATCTGCAGGTCGAGGTCGATGATGCGCTGCGCTGCCGCGGCCTTGCGCGCCACCGCAGCATCGTGCTGCAACCGGAGGTTTAGGAGGAGGTTGGGGTCGTTGTCCTGGATCTCGGCGATCACGTCACCCTGACGGACCGACTGGTTCTCGACGACGTTCAACCGGCGCACGCGACCCTCGACCGGCGCCTCGATGTTGGCGCGCCGGTCCAGCGGGTTGAAGGCGATCACGCGACCGCTGCCGCGCACCGACTGCTGCCATGGCACGATCACCAGCGACAGCGCGAGCAGGACGGACAGCAACGCAAGCAGGCGCGCGAGCAGGCGCGAGCGCCGGGCGTTGCCCGCCATCGCGAGCACCGGCATCGGCGGTGGCTGCAACGGCATCGGATCATGCATGGGCGGCGTCCTGGGCATGGTGCACATCGATCGTTCGCTGGGCGCGGGCCGCGACCCGCGGGTCGGTGGTGGCGATCACCACCGTCCACGGGCGATCATTCGACAGCAGCGCTGCGGCGAGGGCCTCACGCGTGCCTTCGTGGCCGTCGAGAAGCCCGTCAACGAGCAGCAGCGACGGCCGCTGAACGATGGCGCGCGCCGCAAGCAATCGATCGGATTCGCTCTCAGAAAGGGGGAATCCGCCCGTCACCAGCGGCGTGCGGAGCCCAAGCGGAAGGCTTCGGACCACGGCGAGCAGACCGACCTCGTCGAGCGCCTGAAGCATGCGACGGTCATCGATGCCTTGGTCGCCGAGCGCGAGGTTGTCGGCGATCGAACCCGTCATGATCTCGCCGGGGCGCACGAGCATCGCCCTCGCGCGAAGCGCCGAGAGATCCCACGAGCGCACATCGAGTCCATCGATCGCCAGGTCGCCGGAATGGTGCTGGCGAAGACCGAGCATGCACTCGAGCACCACGCCAGCCTCGGTGCCGCGCGAACCCAGCAAGGCGACGCGCTCCCCGGGCACTACGGCAAGATCGAGCGGATCCATGACGCCGCGCGAGGCCGGCCGGCTGCAGACAAGCCCGCGTGCAGCGATGGTCGCTCCGGCTGCGTCAAGGCGCATGACCTGGCCGCCGCGCCGTTCGATCGGCAGGTCCACCAGGTAGCCGAGCTTGTCCACCGCGGCAACCGCGTCGTACCACGCTTCGAACTGCTTGCCGAGCTTGGAGATCGAGGCCACGATCGCCGACACGATGATCTCGCTGGCAACGAGCTGCCCCAGCGTGAGCTGCTGGTTGAGCACGAGCCAGCCGCCGAGCACAAGCAGCAGCGTGGCAGCGATGGCCTCGAGCGCCAGCAGCGCACCGATCTGGCGGATCAGCACACGGAAGTGCTCGCGCCGGGCGCCGAGATAGTCACGCATGAGTGCATCGGCCCGCGCATGGGCGAGCGAGAGGCCGGCTCCGACCATGAAGGTGCGGGGATGCCGAGCCAATTCCTCCATCCAGCCCACCACCTCGTACTTGCAGCGGGACTCATGCACGCCCGTGCGCACGGCGCCGCGACCGAGCACGAGCACGATGCTGGCCACGGCCAGGACGACGAAGATCGAGAAGGCCAGCAGGAATGGGTGGTAGAAGGCCAGCACCGTGAGCCCGATCGCGGCGCTGAGGACGAGGTTGATCCCGTTCAGGAGGATCATGCTGGTGCTCTTCTGCACCGTCACGACATCGAGGAAGCGATTCACCAACTCAGGCGCGTGCACGCCATCGAGCGAGGACAGATCGACGCGCGGAAGCCGACGCGAAAGGTCGGTGGCCAACCGCACGAAGATGCGTCGCTGGATGACTTCAGCGACCACGTATTGCAACCCACGCAGCATGGCTGCGACGGCGAGGCAGGCCAGCAGGACGACCGCCAGCGCGATCAGTCCTTGGAGGAACGGGCCGCTCTGGGCTCCGAAGCTCAGGTTGCTGACGAACGCACTGATCGCCAGCGGCAGGGCCAGGTAGAGCAAGCCCGTGATGGCACTGAAGACGGCGATGCTCCAGAGTTCGGGCGCCTCGGGTCGCATGAGCGCCAACAGCCTGCGGATCGGCGAGACCTGCGGATGCCCTGCGTGCGACTGGCCGGCGTGCTCTTCGGCGTGGGCGAGACCGGCCACGCCCTCGGCGGGTCGCTCCAAGTGCACGATCGCGACATCCACCTCGGCGTCCGGCGAGGATGCTCCCAGCCATGACGCCAGATCAGACCTTGAGACCGGCGCCGCATCGTCTTCAGGGGCATCGCTCGACCAAACGCGTGCACGAAGCAGGCCGTGACGACGGATGAGCAGCCAGCGCTCGCGCTGCGCATCCCACGCCACGATGGGTGTCTCGGTCGCTGCCAGCCAGACCGCGTCGGCCACGCGCATCCGCCGCAACCAGCAGGCAAGGCCCTGGCCGCGCGCGATCGACTCCAAGTGCTCCAGGGGTCCCACAGGCGGCTGCGCCCGATCGGGGACCAACGGCGGCGTC
>CAIYOC010000278.1 GCA_903927725.1 uncultured bacterium
CCGCGAACACCAGCGTGCCCACGACGGCGCCGATGAACCCTCCAAGCAGGCTGCCGAACACGCCTCGCGCGCTCGCGCCGCCGGCCTTCGCGCCCGCGGCGCCTCCGAGGAACTCCGCGAACTCGCCCAGCGCCAGGACCACGCCCACCGCCATCAGCCACCCCCAGCCGAACGTGACATGCGGCACACCCGACACGTGATGGTCGAGCAGTTCGACCGCGACCGCTGTGCCCAGGAGCAGCCAGCCGCCGGGCAGGCCGAACAGGACCAGCATCACGCAGCCAGCGCCGAACAGGGTGAAGACCGTTGCCATCAGGAAGTGGGTCATGCGATGCGTTCCAAGGTCAGTTGGGCGGCGGAAGGCAGGGTGAGCCAGGTCTGGTCGCCGCCTTCGTCGCGCCGCAGCGTGAGGAGACGTCCGTCTGAGCACCACGACCCCGAGGCGATCCGTCGTACCGTGCCGCGGCCCCCTGAAAGATCCCGGGGCGCTGTCGGGGCGTTCAGGTAGTCGCGACGGTGGTCAGGTGCGGGCTCAAGCTGCAGTCGCCCGCCGATGGCGATCGAAGCGGGCTCGTCCGGGACCCGGGCGCTTGGCAGGGGGGCATCCGCCTGCAGAGGCTCGAACATCCAATCGAAGTGGTCGCCCCGCCCAGGGCAGGCGTGATGCAGCAGCACCCACCGGAGCGGGCGATCGCCGGCCTGCGCCAGGAGTCCCGGGAGAATCCATGCATCCTGCTGCACGAGGGCAGACTAGTCCTCGCGGGAGTCGTATGATCGCGCCCAACGAACGGAATCGTGACCATGAGAAAGACTCTCTTCATCGTTGCGGCACTCGCCGCTGCCGCCTGCAAGGGTCCCCAGCCCACCGAGAAGGCGATCGATCTCGCCAAGCACTACTGCGAGCACCAGCGCTGGAGCGAGGCCGCTGCCGAACTCAAGCCGATCGTGGATGCCGCACCGAGCGACTGGAAGGTCAACTATTGGTACGGCATCGCGACCACGAACCTGGGTGAGCTGAACACTGCTCGCGCTGCGCTCGAGCTCGCCTCCACGGCCAAGCCCAACAACGTCGACGTTGCGGTGGCGTTCGCCGAAGTGCTCTATCGGCAGAAGGAATACCCGAAGCTCTATGCCCTCCTGCGCAGCACGGGCGCGGCCATGAGCTCGCCGGTCGCCTACAACGCGCTCGCCGGCTACGCGGAGCAGATCGGCGATTACGACACGGCGCTCAACGCCACGAACTCGGCGATCCAGGTCGACGATGGCCTCAGCGCTCCCGTGCGCGCCGAGACCTACGTCCAGGCCGGCATGCTGCTCGCGCGCATCCAGAAGTCCGACGAGGCGGTCCGCCGCTTCCGCCAGGCGTACGGCCTAAATCCGCAGAACATGATCGCGGTCGAGCAGCTCAAGGTCCGCGGCGTGCCGATCAACGGCACCACCGCGCTTCCCCCGGGCCTCTGATCGTGCCGCGCCAGGAAGGCCCGCTGCAGCAATGGGTGCGGGATCTTTCGGTCCTTGCCGATCCGATCCGCGTTCGCATCCTCTGCGTGCTGCGTCACGAGGAGCTTGGCGTCGGCGAGATCGCCCGAACGCTCGGCGTGCCCCAATCGACCGCGAGCCGCCATCTGAAGCCCTTGCACGAGGCGGGCCTCGTCCTGCGTCGCGGCAGTGGCACGCGCACGCTGCATGCAGCGGCCACGGCAGCGTCGGGCCCTGCAGCGCAGCTGTGGTCGATGGCCGCCGCACGCGCCGCGGATGATCCGGCGGTCGCGCAGGACCTGGAGCGGCTGCAGCAGGTGCTCGCGGAACGCCGCATCGACAGCGTGGACTTCTTCGGCCGCGTCGCGGGCGAGTGGGATGCGTTGCGCCGCACGCTCTTCGGTGATCACTTCATCGACGAGGCGCTGTGCAGCCTCGTGCCGCACGACTGGGTCGTTGCCGACCTCGGTTGTGGTACCGGCGAGGTGTCGGAGCGTCTTGCGCCCCTGGTGAAGAAGGTGGTGCTGGTCGATCGAGAGCCGGCCATGCTTGATGCTGCGCGCAAGCGACTCAAGGGATCGACCAACTGCGAGTTCCGCAAGGGCGATCTGCTCGACCTGCCTGGTCGCGCGGGGGAGTGGGACGCTGCGGTCGCCATGCTCGTGCTGCATCATGTTGAGCATCCTGCGCGAGCCCTCAGGCAGGTGGCGCGGTGCCTCAAGCCCAACGGCACGGTGCTCGTCGTCGATCTGGCGCCCCACGACCACGAGGAGTTCCGCCACCGGATGGGGCACGCGCACCTTGGTTTCAGCGAAGGAGTGCTCGCGGGTTTCGCGGCCGAAGCGGGGTTGCGCCTGACCCGCTGGCGGCGCCTGCGCCCCGACACCCACAGCAGGGGGCCGGGGCTCTTCGCGAGCGTGCTGGCCAAGCCCGCCGCGCGCTAGTGCATCACGGATGCGCAGCTCAGGAATTTCGGGCGCGTGCATTGGCGCGGGAACTCCAGCGCGCCCTCGTCTTGGCGCGCCATGACGCGTACACTTGCCCATCTCCCTGAGACTCAGTTGCAGGATCCCCACACCATGGCCGTGAAGACCCCCATCTACCTCGACAATGCCGCCACCACCCGCTGCGACCCCCGCGTCGTGGAGGCCATGCTTCCCTACTTCAGCGAGAAGTTCGGCAATGCCGGCAGCCGCAACCACCGTTTCGGCTGGGATGCCGAGGACGGCATCGAGACCGCCCGCGAGCAGGCCGCCAAGCTCATCGGTGCCGACGCCAAGGAAGTGATCTTCACCAGCGGCGCCACCGAGGGCAACAACCTCGCCGTGAAGGGCGCCGCCGAGATCTACGCCAAGGCTCCCGCCGGGCAGCAGGGCCGCGGCCACATCATCACCTGCACCATCGAGCACAAGGCCGTGCTGGACCCGTGCAAGCGCCTGCAGCGCGAGGGTTTCGACGTCACCTTCCTCGAGCC
>CAIYOC010000279.1 GCA_903927725.1 uncultured bacterium
ATGGACGATCGTGGCGTGCCCCACGGGACACTCGATGGGGCCGATGGTCTCGCCGCCGTCGACGGCGATCGTCAGGCGGCGATCCGGCGGCACGGGCACGCGCGCCGCGAGCACCTGCTTGGGCAGCGTGGTCCAGGTCCGCAGGTCCGCACTGTTCAGACCGACCTGGTAGAGCGCGCCGGCGACGGCGCCCCACGTGCCCAAGTGCTCCTGCAGCTGCCAGGTCAGGATGGCCTTGGTGGCGCTCGAGAGCAGCGTGGCCGTGATGATGGCAGGGAGCTCGTCGTTGAACTGCCTGCCCCAGGCCGAGTCGATGTCAGTGAGCAGCGACGAACGAACGCTCTGCTCCCCCGCCGTCACCGTGAACCCGGGCGGCCCCATCTGCCGGAAGACCGGTTCAGGGAAGGCCGCACCCACGTAGGGCACTTCGGCGATGAAGAGCGGGATGTCGATGCGCAGTTCCTTGAGGCTCGGTGCGAGCCCGCTCTCGAGGACGACCCACGCCATGTCCGGGACCCCTTGGCCTGCGAGCGCAGCCTCGGCCATCGCCAGATCCTCCATCGCATGGGCCCGATCGGCTTCGGGCAGCATGCCCGCCACGCGCTCGAAGGCCTGTCGCGCCTGGTCAAGATCGCTGGCCTGGCCGGTCGACCAGAACCACACGCCGCGCAGGAAGGTCACGTACGGCACCGCGTAGTCGGCGTAGCCCTGCATGGCACGCACCGGCGCGTAGGCCGCGCTCGCTTGCGAACTGAAGACCGGATCCCGATGCGCTGCCGCGACGTTGTAACTGCTCGACCGCGCGCGCTCATCCACCTTGTCCTGCAAATCCTTGATCCGCTTGGCGTTGCGTTCGACAGCATCCTGCTGCCAGAGCAAGGCGCGGTTGAGCTCGACGCCCGCCTCGGCAACGCGACCGATCGACCAGTAGTTGATCGCCTGCAGCGCATTCAGCATGATGCGATCGATCGGCCGGCCGCGGAACGGTCGCACGGTCTGGTTGGTCACGAGTGCCGCTGCCTCGGCGCTGATGCTGACCTCGGCCTTTTCGTCGAGGTACGGTCGGGCGATCGCATACGCGGCATCGAGGCTTCGCACGCTTCCGCCCGTATCGCCCGCCGACTGCAGGACCTCGCCCGCCTCGAGGTGGAAGACCAGCGCGTTCACGCTGTCCTTGGCGAACTCCTGCTCGACCTGGCGCATCTGGTCGGCCGCCTTGGTCCAGTCGGCCTGTGCGAACGCGGCATCGACCTCGCGCATGCGGTGGTTGTGGCTGCACGCGGACAGCAGCACGGCTCCAAGGGCCGCAACCCGAACCGACCACCGCATGGCGCGCCGACAAGGCATGCGCACGAACCGATCAGGGAACGGGCACGACCGGCACGGCGGCGCCGCCACCGAAGGGCCACCACGGAGCGGGCACCAGGGTCGGTGCTTCGTCCGTATCGACCTTGATGTTCGACTGCTGGTCGATGACCATGCGCGAATTGCGGATGAAGTCCGCCATCGCGCGGATGCGGTCGACCTCGGCGTCGTTGAGCGCCTGGCCCCGCTTGAGTCCCTCGAGGAACGCCGCCTGCTCCTGCCATCGCGCGAACGCCTCGGGCGTCATGCGAAGGCCGACCTCGAGCTGCATGCCGGGCTTCACGAGCACGTTTCGCTCCCACGGCTCGAAGCCGGATCCGCTCACGCGCACCTTGTGCGGGCCCGGCGTCATGTCCAGCGATTGGCCCTGCTGGCCGATCACGAACCCATCGACCTCGACCGTGGCAGCGACGGGGGCGAGGTCGTAGTCGGTCCGCGAGACCACGTACTGCCCATTCGACTGGTCGAGGAAGATGCCCGGCACGCGCAGGTCCTGCATCACCGCACGGATCACCACGCCGCTCGCCGGCGATGCGGCGGCCGCGAACGCTGCACTCGTCGCCGCCTTGGTCGAGGCATCCTGTGCGACTTGGTTGCCGCAGCGCTGGATGAGCGCATCGAGCGGATTGACCTCTTGCTTCAGGCCGGGCGTCTCGCGCACGACCGTTGACTGCTGCGCCGTGCCCGCTCCGTACACCAGGCCGGTACCGATGCCGGTGAGCCGGTAGGTCACGGTGAGCGTCCAGGTCGTCGCCTTGCTCTCGATGCCCTGCCCCTTGAAGTCGCTCGTGGCAGGCTGGTACGAGGTCAGGCTCGCCAGCAGCATCGCTTCTGCGCCCATCGCGCGAGCGAGCGATGCAGCGTTCGCCTCGTCGCTCAGGATCCGGTCGAGCTGCTTCTGCGGATCGGTCTCCGTGCCCGCGTTCTCGCCCTTCGTGGCGAATCGCGCCACCGCATTGAGGAGGTCCTCGCGACTCATCACCGCGAAGCGCCGCGGATCGAGCCCCGCGACGATGAAGTCGTTCATCACCATGACCTTGTCCGCCGGCACGGCGGCGCGGTCCTTCACGAAGACCGCCGTGCGCAGCGGGCGCTCGGGCAGTGGCTGCTCGGCCACGCCGCCCGTGCCACCCACGCCGCCGAGGGCACCATCTGCAGGCAACGCCGCGATCACGCGCTTGGCAAGATCCTTGGCCAAGGCGACCGCCACATCACGCACCATCGGCTCGGTGACCGCACCGCCGCGCACCTCACGGCCGCTTGGATCCGCGAGCACGGTGTTCGCCGAACCCTCGCCCGTCACGCTCGCCTGGACGGCGCCGGTCGAACTGTCGTACAGGGTCGCGCTCGCCGTGAGTCGCACCGTGCGTCGCGTCATCGCTTGGTCAACGCCGGGGAACGTCGCGCGCTCCTCGCGATCCTGGAAGTCGTCAATCGTCGTGACGAGCAGCAGCCGCGATCCCTTGATGCGACCAGGCTGCGCAGCCTCAGGATCGTTGGGATCCACATTGCCGCTACCGGTGAAGTCCTGCTCCTTCTGCAGGGCATCCATGTCGCTGCGTGCGACCGCCTGGAAGCGACCGGTGGCCATGAACTCGGGAATGAGTTGCGCGGCGAACGAGTTCACCAGCCGATTCAGCTCGACCGGCTGGCCGCGCTGCGCCGCACCCTCGGTGGCGGCCGGCGACACCTTCGGCTGCGCAATGGCGAGCGCGGGCTTGGCGGGTGCCTGCGCGAATGCACCTTGGATGGCGACGAGTGCCAGCACGGCACCGACGAACGCGGCGAGTCTGCTTTGCATGGATGGGTTCCCTGGACGGCGGACCTGGACCAACGACCGGATCGATTCGATGGACTGCGGACCTCTGGCAGGCTGCGCCCCGGGCAACGCCCCGAGACACAGGCGAGACTCAGGCAAGGCCGAGCCGACGGCGCTTCTCGTCCCATTCGGCCTGCTCGCGCTTGTTCTGCGTCGCCAGCGGCGTGCCGGTTCGCATGGATTCGATTTCGAGCCGGGTCAGATGCATGGCCTCGAGCCGGTAATCCTCGAAGGCCTCGCAGGCCTGGGGCACGATCGGCTTGAGCATGTCGTACATCGCCCGGGCGTAATCCTGGATCTCCTGCTGGGCGTGCGGATCCATGCGCAGGCTGAGGAAGTGAAAGATGTTGTGCAGGTCGCACTTCCAGTACCACTCGGTGTACACGCTGACCGGAAGCGCGGTGCGGGCGAGCTCGCGCGCCACGCCCTTCTCGGTGAGCTGCAGGTACTCCTGGTAGTGGGCCTCGGCCTTCTCGAGCAGCTGCAGGAAGTCCTCGGCCGTTCCGGCATCGATCGGCTGGTCGCCCCCCTGCCGGTTGCTCGTGCTCTGCTTGCGCACCATCTCGGGGCTCGGCCGGTAGAACCGGTCGGGCACGATCGAGTAGCGCGCGCTGTACTCGTTCACGTTGGCGGTGCGGTGGCGGATCCACTGGCGCGCGATGAAGATCGGCATCGCGATGTGGAACTTGAACTCGACCATCTCGAACGGGGTCGAGTGGCGATGCCGCATCAGGTAGCGCACGAGGCCCCGGTCCTCGCTCACCTGCTTCGTGCCCTGGCCGTAGCTGACGCGCGCCGCCTGGACGATCGCGAAGTCGCCGGTCTTGCCCTCGGGCACCATGCGCGGCATGCAGTCGACCAAGCTCACGAAGCCATGGTCGTGCACCTTGATGTCCCACCTGGAGCTGCCGCCCATCACGTCCACCATGGGACCCTCGGGCGCAACGCGGGTGAATCGTTCTCCGGCCTCGATGTGCTGCGTCATGACCCCGGAAGTGTCGCAGAAATCAGGGCGCCGTTGGCGCGGTTTTCGCAGCGAAATGCGCCTGGTGAAACGCCTCGATCCAGCCGTTGACGGCCTCGAGCGTGCCGATGCCCGTGGCCTTGCCGCCGGCCGAGAGCCGCGGGGCACCCACGCCCTTGGGATCGAGGCTCACGACGACCATCCAGGCATCGTTCCATGGCTCGAGCCCGCCGGGGCACGCCTCGTCGGGCGATGCGGGCCAGCGGCCATCGCCCGCCGGCAGCACGTCGCACGCGACGGTCGCCGTCTGGGCCAGGTCCTTGGGCCACTCGCCGGTCGCGGAGGCCGCGCACAGCATGCGCCAGGCCGTCGAGCGCAGCTGCCGATCGGCGATCACGGCGCGCTCCCGGACACCGGCCGTCACGATGCCCCCCCAGACGAAGGCGAAGCCGCTCAGCAACACGAACAGCACGGCGAAGACGATCGCCAGCCGCCGTCCTCCCGTCGTTGGTGCAGGCTGCTCCATCGTCACGCCTTGGCCGCAGGAGCCACGATGCGCTTGCGGTGCGGGTCGGCTTCCGGCACAGCGTCGAGCAGTTCCTTGGTGTACGCCTGCTTGGGCGAACGGATGACCTCGTCCCGCGTGCCCATCTCGACGATCCGGCCCTCGCGCATGACCGCGATGCGGTGGCAGATGTGGTGGATCACCGCCATGTCGTGACTGATGAACAGATACGAGAGGCCGCGTTCATCCTGAAGGTCCTTGAGCAGGTTGAGGATCTGGCTCTGGATGCTCACGTCAAGGGCGCTCGTGGGTTCGTCGCAGACGATCAGGTCGGGATCGAGGGCCAGCGCGCGAGCGATCCCGATGCGCTGGCGCTGACCGCCGCTGAACTCATGCGGATAGCGATCGGCTGCCTGCTTCCAGAGGCCGCAGCGCACGAGCAGTTCCTCGACTCGGCTGCGCAGCTGGTCGCCCGTGGCGAGCCCGTGCACCAGGAGCGGCTCGCCGATGATGTTGCCCACTCGCATGCGCGGGTTCAGGCTTCCGCCCGGATCCTGGAAGATGATCTGGATGCGGCGCCGAAGCGCGCGCATGGCCTCGGGCGCAAGCGAGAAGATGTCCTGTCCATCGAAGTTGGCGGTGCCGCCGGTCGCCGGGATCAGGCGCAGGAGCGCGCGGCCCGCAGTGGTCTTCCCGCAGCCTGACTCGCCGACGAGCCCGAGCGTCTCACCCCGGTTGAGCGTGAAGCTCACTCCATCGACGGCCTTCACATGGCCGACCGTCCGCTGCAGCAAGCCGCGGCGGATCGGGAAGTGGACCTGGAGGTCCTTCACCTCGAGGATCGGTTGGGCCATGGCTTCAAGCCTAGCGCCTCGGTGCCTGCACCGGGATCGCCACGGTCTGCGAACGGCCATCGGGCAGCACCACGCTGAATTGCACCCGACGGATGATGCCGGGGAAGGAGCGCGACAGGATGCGCTCCAGCCGGGTGTACAGGTCTGACTCGCCGAAGACGGCTTGGCCTTCGATTGCGATGATCACGCTGCCCTCCGGCAGCGACGCCGCGGCCTCGGAATCATCCTTGACCGACTCAATCAGTACGCCCCGCCGGTGCTGCACGCCGAGCGCTGCGCAGGCATCCTCGGTGGCGTTGGTGAGTTCGAGCACACCGGCCTTGCGCAGCGTCGCCAGCAGCGCCGCCGCATCGGCCTCGGCGGGCCGCCGACCGATGACCACCGTCACCTCGCGAACCGTAGGCGGTGCATCACCGGAAGAAGGTTCCCACAGGAGCAACCGGGCCGACGCCCCCGGCCGTTGCGTGGCGATCAGGCTCGTGAGCGCGTCCATCGTCGCCACCGACCGTCCGTTGATCTCCAGGATCACGTCGCCCGGATCGACCCCAGCGCGCTCGGCCGCCTCGCCGACACTGACGGCCATCACGGCCAGGCCATCGCGCTCGCACTGCTCGATGGCGGGGATCACGGGCTCGGGCACGGCATCCGGATTCCCGCCCCCGCGCGCGAACTGCTGCTGCAGTTCCCGCAGCGACGCCGTGCTCACGCCCAGGTAGCCCTGCTCGACCGTGCCCTGTTCCAGGATCTGCCCGACCACGCTCTCGATGATCTCCATGGGGATCGCCAGGCCGATACCACCGAACTGACCCTGACCGAGCATGGCGCCGCGACCGGTGGCGATGGCCGTGTTCATGCCGATCACGCGGCCGTACACGTCGCACAGCGGTCCGCCGGAATTGCCGGGATTGATCGCGGCATCGACCTGGATGAAGTTCTCGTAGTCGATCGACGAGAGCCCCGCCGTACGCCCGATCCCACTGACGATGCCCGCACTCATCGAGAAGCGGAAGTCGAACGGCGATCCAAACGCGAAGACGAGCTCGCCCTGCAGAGGCGTGCGCTGCGAACGCTCGGCAGCCACCAGCCCATCACCCGACGCCTGCAGCACCGCGATGTCGGTTCGAAGATCGAGCCCGACGATCTCGGCCGTGAGCACGGCTCCGCTGCTCGTCTGCACCGTGACGGTGCCTGCACCATCGACGACGTGTGCATTCGTCACCACATGGCCGTCGGCGTCGTAGACCCAGCCGCTGCCGGTGCGCTGCCCACCTCGACCATCGAGCACGCTTTCCACGAGCACCACGCTCGGCTCGACGACCTGCGCGAGCTCACGCTGCGCCTCGCTGATCTCGGCCAGCACGTTGCGTCGACCCAGCACCTGGCGCGACTGCTCGGCCTGCAGGGCCGCACGCTCATCGACCGTGCGCTGGGCGATCCGTGGCGTTGCCCAGAGCACGAGCGCACAGCTCGCCGCGACCACGGCCGCCGGCGCCAGCGAAGCGATGCGCGACATCAGCCGCCCCTCGAGGCCAGTGCACGACGGAACGCCTCCAGCTGCTCAGGCGGCATCACGATCGGATGCTCGCCCAGGTCGTTCGAGGCCACGCGCGCGCACCAGGCACGGCCGGCCTGCAGCAGCCCATCGCCGAGCCGACATGCGGGCGCCGCGAAGGCGGGCTGCCAGTCAGTCATGCCCAGCAGGTCATGCAGCACGACCACTTGCCCGTGGCACGCGGGGCCTGCGCCGCAGCCGATCACGGGCACCGAGGATCGCTCGACGATCGCCTGCGTGACTTCGGCAGGTGCCGCTTCAACCAGGAGCATCGATGCACCCGCCTCGAGCATCGACTGCGCATCGTCGACAAGACCCAGCGCGCCCTCGGCGCTGCGCCCTGCGGCGTAGTAGCCCCCATGCTGCTTCGCCTGCTGGGGCCTCGAGCCGATGTGCGCCACCACGGGAATGCCGGCACGCACCATGCGCGAGACGAGCGGCGCGAAGGACCGATCGACCTCGAGCTTGACGAGGTCAGCCAGGCCTTCGGTCAGGAATCGTCCAGCATTCCGAATGCCTTCGGCATCGTCGGCCTGGTAGCTCATGAAGGGCATGTCGCCCATGACGACGGTGTTCGGTGCACCGCGCTTCACGCCGGCGGTCAGCGCCAACAGCACATCGAGCGGCGCATGCACGGTGCCCGGAAGGCCGAGCACGACCTCGGCGGCGGTGTCGCCCACCAGCAGCACATGCACGCCTGAACGCTCGAGCCACCGTGCGGTCGTGGCGTCGTAGCAGGTCAGGCACGAAAAGCGCTGCCCGGCACGGACCATGCGCAGCAGCGTGCGGATCGTCACCGGCTGCCGTTCTCCGGCTTCGGTCGAGGTCGCTTCGATCATGCGGGAAGTGTAGGGGGCGAAGCCCCGGTCACATCAACCGTCGAACGGGGTTCACGATCATGCCGTCACGGCCCAGGACGAGCACATCGGCCACCTCGAGTGCCTCGCGGAAGCTGTCCTGCGCCGCCTCGAGGTCCCAGCACGGACTGAAGACCTTGCCTTGCGCCAGGTGCTCCAGCGTCGGGATCGCGTCGCCGCACACCAAGGTGGCACTCGACGCATCCAGGACCAGGAGACCCGCACTGCCGGGCGTGACGCCGTACATCGGATAGAGATCGACACCCTCGACGAGATGATCCTCGCAGTCACGGCATCGGGCCAGCACGGCCATCTCAGACTCGACCAGCCGGATCAGGTCGCGGTCCTCGGCTTCCTCAGCCTGCTCGAGGCTCTCCCGCAGGCTCGCCTGCGATGCCTCGCGCTCGCGCTCGGTGATCCACCACTCGGCCTTGTCGAACGCCGCGATGCCGCGCCGGCGCATCGGCTGGAAGCTCGTGAGGAAGACGTCGGTGATCGCATCGGGCGGATGGTTCGTCCGCTCCTGCATGCGGGGCAGGAGGACCTGCGGCGGAAGGCTGGGATCGACGATGATCCGACGGCCCGCCGCCTCGATGAGCGTGGTCGTGGCGTGCGCCGCGCGCACATCACCCTTCTCGCCCCAGAGCGGATGGCCGGACATGGCACCGAGCGAGAGGACGCGGATCGTGGGAGCTGCCATGGGTGGGTTCTTGTTGGGGGCTCGGGTGCGTCGAACGGCCGTCCATCAATCCTGGGCCTGCTCAGCACGCAAGCGGCCAAGCGGATTCGAGGGGTCATCGAGCTTCGCACGCAGGGCCAGTTGCACGCGGTCCGGAACGAACGGCGTGAGCGTGTCCATGCTGCCACCGAACGCTGCGATCTGCCGGATCAGGCTGCTGCTGGCATACGCGTACTTCTCGCTCGTGAGGATGAAGACCGTCTCGATGCCCGCGACCTGGCGATTGGTGATCGCCGCCTGGCACTCGGCGTTGAGGTCCGTGACGTTGCGAATGCCCCGGATGATCGCGCTCGCACCAACCTCGCGCGCGAAGTCGACCGTCAGTCCGGTGTAATGCGCCACGCGCACCGCGGCTCCGCGAGGGTGGGTCGCCACCAGCTCGCCGACGAGCTCGTTGAGCAGGTCGACGCGTTCCTCGAAGCTGAAGACCCCCGGCTTGTCGGGGTTGTGGCCGACGGCGATCACGATCTCGTCGAAGAGACCGCGCGCGCGCTGCAGGACATCGAGATGCCCGTAGGTGACCGGATCGAAGGAGCCGGTAAAGACGGCCAGATGGTGTGCCACGCGCAGGAGTCTATGGGTTTCCACGCAGCGCGCAGAAAAACCGATCGTCGCGCTTGCATCGCGTTCGCCTGGATTCGACTCTTCGTCCGTGGCGGGTGAAACCGCCGGCTGGGTCTCCCACGAGTCAGCCGGGAACGGAACACGGGCGCCACTCTATCTCGACCCTGGATCGGCCTTGCTCGGTGCGTGCCTCCCCGAGCGAGGCCTTTTCCATTGGTTCGCGGCGACCGGACCGTCGGGGCCGCCTGCACGCTTCAGTCAGCCAGCGATCCCAGCCCGGCCTGCTCAAGGATGAGCCGGAAGTTGTCGCTGAAGACGAAATTGTGCTCCGGGAACTGGAGCCCGCTGCGGTTGGCATCGATGTGGCTGAACATCAGGCTGATCTCCCCGATGCGCTCCCATGAGCCCGTGCGGTGATCAAGCACATCGATCACGCCCATCGTGCTCGCGCCGGCGGCATCCATGCGCTCGATCGTGGCGTCGTAGCGGATCGTCTGGCCAGGGATGACCTCACGATCGATTCGGGCATCGTTCACCTTCGCCAGGATCACCTTCTCGCGGAAGCGGTTCACGCTCCCGACGAGCACGCCGGCAGTCTGCGCCATGCCCTCGACCATGAGGCTCATGGGCATCACGGGGCATGCCGGCCCATCGGGGCCAGCGGCAAAGTGCTGGTGAAGATGCTCCTCGGCCAGACTCACGTTCTTGACGGCCACCAACCGGCGGTCAGCCTCGAAGTGCGTGATCTGGTCGATCCACATCCAGCGCATGGTCGTGATTCCTGTCTGGCGCCAGGCGCGAGCGGGTGCGGGCGAACCGCGACCGGCGCACCACCCGGGCTCAGTGACCGAGCTTGCGGGCGACGAAGTCGCAGAGGCTCTTCACCGTGAAGAGCTCGCTCACCGCCTCGACGCGCCGATCGGCATCGAACGAGGCGAAGTTCACGTGCGGCATCTTCTCCTTCAGGAGGGCCATGCCGGCATCGGTGAACTTGCCGTCCTTCACGAGGTCGGGGTTGGCCATCAGGTTCTCGGGGAAGAGCTCTCCCTGTCCGATCTTGAACGGCTTCTCAGGGGTGGCGAAGGCCTTGTCGAGCCGGAACGTGATGTCCAGGAAGTCGATGCTCTCGGCACCCAAGTCCGTGGTGAGCACGGCGTCGGGGGTCACGTCGCCATCGTCAACGCCCAGGGCATCAACCAACACGCCTTGGACCTTCTGAAAGATCTCGTCATTCGTCAACGCCACGTCAGGCCTCCCTCAGGGGGTCAATTCTCGGAACGGGTCAATGGACCGACATCGGTCCTCAAGCCCCGATCAGTGCAGGAATTCGGACAGGTCGCATGATAAGGCGACCGGTGCACGCCGTGTCGGACGCAGCGTCGCCCGGCCGCAGCACCGTCGCGACACCCTTGAGCTGCCAGCCGCCGTCGACCTCCTTGTCGAACGTGACCTCCATGCGAAGCGTGTCGCCGGGCCTGACGAAACTGCCGTACTTGAGCCCCTTGACCTGACCGAGCACCACGCGGCCGCACCCGCGGCCCGTGAGCAGCTCGCGCCCGGTCTGCACCAGCGCCTCGAGCATGAACACCCCAGGCAGCACCGGGAAGGTGGGAAAGTGATCCTGCAGGTACTCCTCGGCGATGGTCACGTTCTTGATCGCCACCACGCGGTCGGCGGACCGCTCGAGCACCTGATCGACGAGACGGAAATGCATGGATCGGGAAGGTAGCGAAAGCCACCAGTCTTGGCTCATCGGCAAGGCCCCGGAACGCCGATGAATCCTGCATGGCACGGACTTCGCCTACGGCTGTTGCACGCCCCACGGGGCGCGCTGTCCTCGACCTCCCCCCTGCCCCGCTCACACGCAAGATCGGCTGGATCGCCGCCTTCGCCGCGTGGGTGCTCGTGGCGCTTGCCCTGGCGTCCTTCGACGCCGCCGATGCGCCAAGTCGCACGGTCGCCGCGTGGAACCAGCCGCCTGCGAACCTCATGGGTGCCGTCGGCGCGCTCGTGGCGCTCACGGTGTACGAGGCGTTCGGCTTCGGCGCATGGATCCCGATGCTGCTCGGAGGCATCGCGCTCTGGGCGACCTTCACTGGGCGCGCCATCTCGCACCCGATGGTTCGCGTGGTGGGCGCAGTGATCGCCATGATTGCCTTCAGCGCGCTGCACGCCACGTGGTTCCCACGACTGGGTTCACTCGCCGGCGCCGAGGCGGGGCTCATTCCGCAGTGGTTCTCGCAGCAGTTCGTGGCACGGTTCAACGGCGTGGGCACGAGCCTGATCCTGCTGCTTGCGCTCGTGCTCGGGCTGATGGTGGCCGCCGACGAACTGCTCGGCATGCTGCCGAAGGCCTTCGCACGCGTGGGCGAAGCCCTCGAGCCCCTATGGAAGACCGACTGGCGCGGCTTGATCGCACGCACCACCGCCAAGCCCCAGCCTGCCGTCGCCACGGTCGGCGGCACCGCTGCTGCTGCCAACGACGAACCAAAGGCCCGCCCGATGCGCCGCAAGTCGAAGGCTGCGGCCATCGAGGCAGAGGCGGACGACTCCGCCGTGGCCGTGCTCGATGCCGAGGACGCCGAGGCTGAAGAGGCTGAGGAGATCGAGGCCGACGAGGCATCGTGCGATGACGAGGTTGAGGAGGCCGACACCGCGGAGGCCGATGAAGCCCCGACTTCGCTGACCGAGGAAGAACTGCGCGAGCGCATGGCTCGCCTTCCCGTTCGCGTGGCCGGCCCGTCCAAGACCGTCGCGCGCGATCAGGACATCCCGCGCACGGAGAACTACGAGGGCTACCAGTTCCCCGGCATCGAGCTCCTCGATGAACCCGAGTCGAACTTCAGCGCCACGATCGAGGCCTTCGTCCGCGACCAGGCCGCCACGCTCACCCAGACGCTCGCGACCTACCAGATCGAGGGTGAAGTCGTCGGCATCGAGAGCGGGCCGGTCGTCACGCTCTACTCGGTTGAGCTCGCGGCCGGTACGCGCGTGGCACGGCTCGAGACGATCAGCAAGGACATCGCGCGCGCCTTGAGTGCGCCCAACATCCGCATCATCGCGAACATGGCCGGCACAACCGCGGTCGGCATCGAGGTGCCCAATCGCCAGAAGGAGAAGGTCCGGCTGAAGGAACTGATGTCCGGCGGCCAGTCGCAGGGCATGCGCCTGCCGATGTTCCTCGGCAAGGACAGCTCGGGCGAGCCGCTGGTGTTCGACCTCACCAAGATGCCGCACATGCTGATCGCCGGCACCACCGGCAGCGGCAAGAGCGTCTGCATGAACAGCATCATCATGTCGTGGCTCTACACCAAGCGCCCCGATGAGCTGAAGCTCGTGCTCGTCGATCCCAAGATGGTCGAGATGAGCATGTACGCCAACATCCCCCACCTCATGGCACCCGTCGTGACTGATATGGGCAAGGCCTCGGCGATCCTCGAGTGGGCCGTGACGAAGATGGAGGAGCGCTACGAACTCTTCCAGCGCGCACAGGTGCGCGACATCGTGACCTTCAACGAGCTGGGCGAAGTCGAGCTCTTCGAGCGCCTGGGCATGACCGATGCTGACGATCAGGCCAAGGCCCGCGTCCCGAAGAAGCTCCCCTACCTCGTGTTCGTGGTCGACGAACTCGCCGACCTCATGATGACCAACCGCGAGGTGGAGACCAGCATCGTCCGCATCGCCCAGAAGGCCCGCGCGGTCGGGATCCACCTGATCCTCGCCACGCAGCGCCCGCAGGCGAACGTCGTCACGGGCCTCATCAAGGCGAACATGCCCTGCCGCGTGGCGTTCAAGGTGGCCAGCGGCATGGACAGCCGCATCGTGCTCGACCAGAAGGGCGCCGAGCTCCTGCTCGGCCAGGGCGACATGATGGTCGTCACGCCGTCGAGCAGCGATCTCCGCCGCTGCCAAGGCACCTTGGTCGCCGACAACGAGATCCGCGCCGTCACGCGCTTCCTCAAGGACGTGGCGCAGCCGAGCTTCGAGCGCTCGCTGGTGGCGATCCGCAGCCAGGCCGAGGCACAGGCTGCCGGCGACACCGAGCAGACCGGCGAGTTCAGCGCAGAGCGCGACCCGATGTTCGACCGCGCCGTCGAGATCATCATCGAGACCGGCCGAGGCAGCGTGAGCCTGCTGCAGCGCCGCCTGGCCATCGGCTACGGCCGCGCGAGCCGGCTCGTCGACCAGATGGGCGCAGCGGGGATCCTCAGCGACCACAAGGGTTCCGTGGCACGCGAGGTCCTCATCACCATGGATGACTGGCAGCGCATGAAGGCGCTCGAGGCCGGCGACGAAGGCGAGTCCGACGGCGCCACGCTTGGAGACGAGGCCAGCGACGAGACCGACGGCACCGACGACTGATCGGTCCACACCATCGCCACACACGCCGCGCGGGTCGGGCCCTGAGGGAGGGGCCCGGCCCGCGCTGCATTTGAGACGACATTCGCCCACCGATTTTCCTGAGTCCACTCGGGCATCACGGTGGTCGTGCCGTATGGTGATGCCATGGATTCTTCAACGGAGCTTCCTGCAGACATCGAACGCAATCCCACCGTCCTTGGGGGCGCGCCGGTTTTCCGCGGAACCCGTGTGCCGCTCCAGGCCTTGCTTGATCATGTTGCCGCCGGCGACAGCATCAGCACATTCCTCGATGACTTCCCCAGCATCGATGCCGCCACGGTCGAGCGAGTGCTCGCCCACTGGCGGCCGCCCGGCGGGGCGCGTGCGTCTGCTGCTTGATGAGTGCATCCCGTTTCGGCTGAAGCTGGACTTCGAACAGGCACTGGGGGCGCCTGTGGATCATGTCGTCGGCCTTGGCTGGTCGGGCTGCACGGACAACGCCCTTATGGCTCGCATGGCTCGGTCCGGTCATACCACGCTCATCACCACGGACCGCAGCATCGTCCACCAGCAGCCGCGCCAACGCATGCGGATCTCGATCCTTGTGCTCCGATCCCGATCGAATCGTGCAGAGGATCTTCGCCCGTTGATCATGTCAGCAGTCCGCATCGCTCGAACCGCTCCCGCTGGCCGGCTCTTGATGGTCGGACCGTGATGGCACCAACGAAAACCGCCGCGCAGGGCGCGGCGGCTTCGGGTCAAGCAATTGGCCTTGGCTCGCACCTCGCCCGCAGCGGCGGGACCCGGCGCGGTCCGGCAGGCAGCGCGATCAGGCGCGCCAGCCGGTCTTGAACTGCTTCATGGCGGCGATGAACTCGTCCTCCATGCCCTTGAACGACTTCTTGTCAGCGAGCTTGGCACGCAGCGCGCTGCCACCGCCCTGGAACCACGCCAGGAGGTCGGCTTCGAACTGGCGGACCTTGGCAACCGGGACGTCATCCATGATCCCCTTGCTGGCCGCGAAGAGGCCAAGGCACTGGTCGATGACGTCGAACGGCGTGTACTGGCCCTGCTTCAGCAGTTCCACCATGCGCGCGCCACGGTCGAGCTGGCGCTGGCTGGCGGCATCGAGTTCGGTCCCGAGCTGCGCAAACGCCTCGAGCTCGCGATAGGCCGCCAGGTCAAGTCGCAGCGAGCCGGCGACTTCCTTCATCGCCTTGATCTGCGCGTTGCCACCCACGCGGCTCACCGAGATGCCCACGTTGATGGCGGGGCGAACGCCGGCGGCGAAGAGTTCGGGCTGCAGGTAGATCTGGCCGTCGGTGATCGAGATGACGTTCGTCGGGATGTACGCCGACACGTCACCTTCCTGCGTCTCGATGATCGGAAGCGCGGTCAGCGAGCCGCCGCCGTTCTCGGCGCTGAGCTTGGTGGCGCGCTCCAGCAGGCGGCTGTGCAGGTAGAAGACGTCACCGGGGTACGCCTCGCGGCCCGGCGGACGGCGCAGGAGCAGCGAGAGCTCGCGGTACGCCACGGCCTGCTTCGACAAGTCGTCGTACACGCAGAGGACGTGCTTGGGACCGGTGTAGCCGGCGTCCTTGCCCTTCCACATGAAGTACTCGCCCATCGCGCAGCCGGCGTAGGGAGCGATGTACTGCATCGGAGCGCTGGCGCTCGCACCTGCGGCCACGATGATCGTGTAGTCGAGGGCGCCATTCTTCTTCAGCGTCTCGACGACGCCGGCGATGGTCGATTCCTTCTGGCCGACGGCGACGTAGATGCACACCACCGCATCCGGGGTGCCCCAGTACTGCTTCTGGTTGATGATGCAGTCGAGGCAGACGGCGGTCTTGCCGGTCTTGCGGTCGCCGATGACGAGTTCGCGCTGGCCGCGGCCCACGGGGATCATGCTGTCGACGGCCTTGATGCCGAACTGCAGCGGCTCCTTCACGGGCTGGCGCTTGCTGATGCCGGGGGCGACGATGTCGACCTTGCCGGTCTGGGCGGTCTTGATGGGAGCGCCGCCGTCGATCGCGTTGCCGAGCGGATCGACCACGCGACCGAGGAGCTCAGGGCCGACGGGCACTTCGAGCAGGCGACCGGTCGCCTTGACGGTGTCGCCTTCGCGAACGAGGGTGGGGTCGCCGAACAGCGCGGCGCCGACGATGCCCGACTCGAGGTTCATGACCTGGCCGGTGACCGTCTTCCCGCCAACGCACTGGAACTCCAGCAATTCGCCGGCCATGGCGCTCGACAGGCCGTAGATGCGGGCGATGCCGTCGCCGACCTCGACGACCTGGCCGACCTCGCTGACCTCGAGCTGGCTGCTGAAGGACTCGATCTGCTGCTTGATGACCGAAGTGATTTCGTCAGTCTTGATCTTCACGGTTGGACCTCTGCTTTCGGGGTTCTGCGTGCCCTGCTCGGGCGGTTGGTTCGTTCAGGTTCAGGAGAGGAAGCGGCCGATGTCGGCGCGCACCTTGGCACCGGCGTCCTCGACAAGCGCGCGCCGCATGCGGCGCAGCTTCGCGGCCACCGAGCCATCGATCAACTGGTCGCCGATGCGCAGCTTCATGCCGCCGACCATCGACGCATCCTTGTACAGGTGCAGCACGGGCTCACGGCCCAGGCGCGACTTCAGCGTGGTCGCGAGGTTCGCGCGCGCGCCATCATCCAGCTGGCCGTCGACCGTGAAGACATCGACCTCGACCTTGCCGAAGCGCTCGTTGAGCAGCTTGGCGTAGGCATCGGAGATCGCTTCGAGCTCGCCCAGGCGGCCCTTGCGGTTCGCGACGAGCATGAAGCGCAGCACGAGGTCGCTCACGCGGCCCTTGAGGATCGACTGCAGGGTCGCCTCGCGCGCGGCGGCATCGATCGCCGGCGAGCGCAGGAACTCGGCGAAGCGCCGGTCGCCGCGGACGATCTCGACGAGATCGACGAGCTCATCGCCCGCGTCTTGCGCTGCGGCGTCGCCCTGCTTCGAGGCGAGCTCGAAGAGGCTCTCCGCATAGATGCGGCCGACGCTGTTGGTTGCCGTGGACATGGTCTGCCTCGGGGGTTCTGGCCGTTAGCGGCCGCTGCTGGCGAATTCCTTGATCGACTGCTCGACGAGGGCCTTCTGGTCCTTCGCGTCGATCGTGCGGCCGAGGATCTTGCCCGCCACGCTCACGGCGAGCTCGGCGGCATGAGCCTCGAGTTCGGCCACGGCCTGGCGGCGGGCGGCATCCATCTCGGCGTTGGCGCGCTTCTTCAGCTCGGCCAGTTCGGCTTCGCTGCGGGCGCGGAGGTCATCGGCGGCCTTCTGGGCCTGCGCGCGCGCTTCCTTGATCATGGTGTCGGCGTCCTGCTGCGCCTGGACGAGCTTGCGCTCGAACTCTTCCTGCGCGGCCTTGGCGTTTGCGCGGGCATCCTCGGCAGCCTTGATCTCGCCGAGGATCTTCTCGTTGCGCTCATCGAGACCCTTCGCGATGGTGGGCCACACGAACAGGGACAGCACGATCACGGTCACCAGGGCCACCACGACGGCGGTGGCCAGGGGCAGGATCTGCACGCTCATCGGGTTCGAGGCGTCGGCGGCAAGCAGGAACACGGTTGACCTCGCTGGGTTCGGTGCTGGTGGGACGGTCGGTCACGGCAGGCACGCGCTGCCGGGACCCGCGCGTGGCGGGCCCCGGCAGGCGACGATTCAGCCTGCGGCGATCAGGTGCCCTTGGGGAACGAGATCAGGCCGACGACGACGGCGAACAGGGCGACGCCTTCGACGAGCGCCGCGGTGAGGATCATGTTCACGAAGATCTTGCCGGCCATCTCGGGCTGACGGGCGATGCTCTCGACGGCGCTGCCGCCGATGCGGCCGATGCCCATCGCGGCGCCGATCACGGCCAGGCCGGCAGCGAGGCCGGCACCGAGGCCGGAGCCCCAGTTCATGGCGTTCTCGCCGGCGGCGAGAGCGTTGTCTGCGCCGAAGATGGCGAGAGCGGCGAAGGCGAGGAGAGCAAGGGTCACGTTCTTCATTTGGGTTGGCTCCAACGGCGCCGTGGGTGGGCGCCTGTCATGCAGGCTGAACTCGGTGTTCCCGGCACCCACTGCCGGGAAAGGGGGGAAAGTGTAGCGACGGCGGATCAGTGCGCGGGAGCAGGCTCCGCGTGCCCATGACCGACGTGGCCATGATCGTGCGCGTGCTCCTCGTGGCCGTGGTCTTCGTGCGCCATCAGGCTGATGAACACAGCCGTCAGGAACATGAAGATGAAGGCCTGGAGGAACGCCACGAACAGTTCGAGGAAGGTGATGAGCACCGCGAAGATGCCCGCCACCAGCGTGATCGACCCGGCTGCCCAGGTCGGGCCGCCAGCCTTCAGCACCATCGCGCCGAAGCTGAAGAGCACCGCCATGAGCGTGTGGCCGGCGACCATGTTGGCCAGAAGACGGATGGCGAGCGCGGCAGGCTTGATGAACATGCCGCCGATCTCGACCACGAAGATGATGGGGATGACGGCCCACAGGCCGATGGGCCCGTGCACCAGGTCATGGCCGCCGCAGAGGTGCTCGAGCGTGCCCTTCACGCCCAAGTCGCGGAACGACTGCCACCAGATGGCGCAGAAGCTGATCGCGGCAAGGCCCAGCGTGACCGACAGGCTGGCAGTGGCCGTGCCGCCGAAGAAGACCGCGGCAGGTTCGGTGTGGGCGACATCCTGCGCGGCCTTTTCGTGCTGGCCCATCATGACGTGCAGCATTTCCTGCAGATCAGCGAAGGGGACAAGACCGAACAGGTTCAGCGTGAGGATGAAGAAGAAGAGCGACAGGAGCAGCGGCAGCCAGGCCTTGGCCAGGCGCTCGCCCATGACCGGCACGAGCATCTGGTCGCGCAGGCCAAGCACGATGACCTCGATGACCTGGGCGATGCGGCCCTTGGTCACGAAGCGCGCGTTGCCTTCGCTCGACGGGCCGGTCTTGATCCGTCGCGCTGCCATCATGAGCACCGTGATGCACACCAGTGCGCCGACCACCAGCGAGATCATGCTCAGCGTGAGCCGAGTGCCTTCGATCGAGAGGGCGCTGTCCCGGTCAAGGACGTGTCCAAGGGGGTTGTCGCCGGCGGCAAGGAGCAGAGTGGTCATGGGCGGTCAGTGGGTTCGGACACCTTGGAGCGACCCACGCCAGGCTGGCTGAGGACGGGCCCGAGGACCTTGGCGACCGCGATGGTCTCGCTGACCAGCAGCGCCAGGTACGTGAGCCCCGTAGCCAGCACGAACGCCTTGGGCTCTCCGAGGGAGCGGAAATATAGCAATGCAGCAAGGCCCGCCGTGGCGACCATGCGAAGCCCGGCGGCCCCCATCCAGAAGCTCGCCCAGATGCTCGCCGCGCGCTGCGATGGCGGCCACAGCATGAGCAAGCCAAGCAGGTTGCCGACCAAGGCCACGCCGACCCCAATGACGCATCCAAGCCAAGTCCCAGAAGGGGTTTGCGTCAATTCGCTCGTCTGCGAGAGCCAGCCCAAGCCCGCCGCGATCGCGGCGCAGGCCAGCCCCGCGCCGAGCGTGATGAGCAGCATGGCCCGACCCGGAAGGCTGAAGATGACCTCGCCCTGCGCATCCCGCGGGAGTTCGACCGGTGCCTCAGGCATCGGGGCCACCCCCGTCGGACTTGGGGCGCTCCACACGCTTGCTGCGCTGCTCGAGATAGGCATTCATGCTGAGTCCGCCGCGCACGAGGCTGTAGATCGACACCACGATTCCAAGTCCTGCACCGATCGCCAGCCAAAGCGGCGCCGTCCCGGCGAAGTGATCCACCACCCAGCCAACGCCGGCCCCCGCGAGGACCTCGGTCACCATCTGCCAGGCGAGCCCCATCATGCGGAAGCCGATGCGCATCTCTTCGCGCTCGTCGGCAGCCTTGCGGCGGGCACGGTCGGGGTCGTTGGGCACGGCACGAGCCTACCGGGGGCCGCCCGCGCGCGACGGGCTACACTTCGACCCGCCATGGCCATCCGCGACAGCGAGATCGTCGACGTCACCCCGAAGCGGCTCGATTCCACCGAGAGCCTGTTCGTGGTCAACGTCATCAAGGGACTCGGGACCACGCTGCGCCACTGCTTCCAGAACATCGGCCGCGACGGGAAGAACAAGGACACCCTGTGGGTGGTCCAATACCCCGAGGAAAAGCGAGACGACCGCCCCGTCGAGGACGGCGGCCAGTACCGCCCCTATTTCCGCGGCGTGCACCGGCTGAACAAGGACGAGGACGGCCGCGTGCGCTGCGTGGCCTGCTTCATGTGCGCTACGGCCTGCCCGGCCAAGTGCATCCACATCGTCGCCGACGAGAGCCCCTGGGAGGACCGCGAGAAGTACCCCAAGCAGTTCGACATCGACGAATTGCGCTGCATCTACTGCGGCATGTGCGAAGAAGCCTGCCCGGTCGACGCGATCGAGCTCACGCCGCACTACGAGGTCACCGGGCTCTCGCGCAACGAGCTGATCTTCGACAAGACCAAGCTCCTGCAGGTCTTCGACGAGACGATCGCAGAGAAGCCCATGTGATCCGCGGTGCCGCGTGAACGCGCGCCCCGCAGCGCGTCGTTGCGGACTTCATCACGCCGCATGCACGAGGCCGATGCAGGAACACCCCGCCCGCATCACGGAGAAGGCTGCTTGGGCTTCTTCTTGCCGAAGAGCCCATCGAGCGCATCGATCACCTGCCCGGCTCCCTTGATCGGATCGACCTTGCCGATCACCGGGTGCACGCTGGTGTCCAGTGGAACGTCCTTGCCGTTGACCGGTCCGAGCGGACCGCTGAACGTGATCTCGACGGCGAGCAGGTTGCCCAGGTCCATCGGGAGCATGTTGAGCGCGTCGCTGATCTCCTTGATCGTCTCGTCGACCGGGCTGCTGATGCCGCCGGCGACGCCTGCCACCGTGCGCACGATGCTGCTCGCGGGGTAGCGCGCGGTGATCGCGCGCGCCCACGCGGGATCGCGCGAGAGATCGATGTCGCCCGAGAAGTTCAGCACGAGCTGCCACTGCGTGCCGATGCGGTCGACGCCGACGACGAAGTCGCGATAGGTGAGCTGGCCCGCACGCACGGCCGCCACGAGGGGACCGACGTTTGCGGGCACGACCGGGGCCGAGGAGGACTTGAACTTCTGCAGCACGCCGAGCAGCTGGTTGCTCTTCACCACCGTCACGTCCCCGACCTCCACTCGAGCATCGGCATCGAGCTTCGCGAGGTTGCCGTCCATCGGCCACCGGACGCGCAACAGCGACACCTTCACCGGCGGCGCGTCCTTGATGTCGGAGAGGATCGGGTTCACGGGTTCGAGCAGCTCGCTTCGAATCGCATCGTTCAGGACCAGCGAGAGGTCGATCGGGCGATCCGGATCGACCTGCGCGAAGCCATCGGCCACCTTGACCCTCGGCACGCGTGCATCCAGATAGGTCGTGTCGAGCGTGGCCGAAACGTCCATCGCGCCCGGCGCGGGCGAGATCACCTCGATGGTCGCATCAGCACGTTCGCCGCACGCGCGCGTGACGATGCCGTCGGTGGCAGCGATCGCATCGACCCACGCGAGCGGGATGGCCTTCGCCTGGGCCTGGGCGCGCACGGCCATCGCGGACATGCCGATCGAACCGTCCGGCAAGCCGAGCGCATCGATGGTCCCGTTGGCATCCACGGTGCCATCGGTGCCCTTGGGGCCGAACGCCATCGTGACGTCGAACGCACACGATCGACCGAGCGCGGCGGCCTTGAGATTCGCGCCGATGCGCTCGACATGGAGCTTCACGGGACCAAACGCGGCATCGATCGCTCCCACGGCGATCGCTGCGTCGATCGCGGCATCCGCGAGCTTCGCGGGCAGCGTGACGCGACGAAGATCGATCGATGCAGTGACTTGGGCCTTCGGATCGAGCGTGATGCGATCACTGCCCGACGCATTGAACGCACCACCCTTGGGCGAGGACGCGGCAGCGGCCGCCGGGGCTGGCTTGGCCGCGACGAACGGCTGCACGAGCGCACCCGGGGCCGAGAGCTTGATGCTCGAACCACGCACGTCGATCGCACCGTCCTTGGCGAGCATGCCGCGCAGATCACCCTTGAGGTCAAGGTCGACGGTCGCCGGCTGGGGCGCGCCGCCATCGATCGCGACGTCGGTGGCGATCGTCAGTCGAGCCCCGGATTCAAGCGACGCGATCGCCGCCGTCAGCCGCGTCCTGTCGAGGGCGAGCGACAACGCTTCGGTCGGTCGTGCCGTGAAGGCGCCGATCGATGCCTCGGCCGTCAGCGCCACGCTGCGCCGGTCAGCGCTGGCCTGCACACCAGCGAGCGAGGCCGTGATCGGCACGATGGTCGCATCGGTCCAATCCGCCGCCTGGGGATCGACGCCCGCGAGCGCGCGATCCATGACCCGACGCGGCATCTGCAGTTGCACGTTCGCTGCCGGGCTGCGCAGTGCGCGAGCCGTCGCGCCCGGGGCAACCGGATCGAGTTCGATCCGTGCCGTGGCGGCGAGCCGCGCCATGGCGGCCTTCATGTCGAGCGTGTCGGTGCCTGCCTTGCCCGACCAGGACAGGTCGACCGTGCCGGGGCCGGACACCGCGGGCAGGTACGGACTCTGGGTGAATCGGCTCAGGAGCGATGTGCCAGCCGGAATCCGCGCACTGAGCGTCGCCGTACCAGAGGGCGAGCCCCCAGCCGACAGCGCGAGCACGAGCTGGCCAGACGCCTCGACCTCTCCGGGCACGGTGGCAGCGATGGTCCCAGACCAATCGAGGTCACCCGACGCCGCTCGAGACGCCGTGCCATCAATCGCCACGCGCTCGAGCACGATGCCGCTCGTCAAGCCCGGGCACGCGGTCAGCTCCAAGCGATCGATACCCAATTGCAGTTTCTGTGCCTTGACTTCAACAGTGTTCGGAGCCGCTGCCGGCGTGAGCAGGGTGAGTTCCTCGCACCCAACGGCCAACCGCGCAGGGGCTGAGAGCCGCATGCCGTCGACACCGAGCAGTTCCGGCAGACCGTCCGCGACCGTGATCGAGCCCTTGAGTCCCCGGACCACGATCCGTTCCGGCGACCATTGCCCCTGCGCCGAAAGCTCGGCGCCCGGCCCCTTCAGCACGACCTGCGCGGCGACCGACGTGCGGCTCCCATCGAACTGCGCCGACAGGACCGGCCGGCCGAGCCCGATGAGGCCCGACATGCGCTGCATGCGCTCGGGCACGTGCGGTACGCGCGACAGATCGATCGCATCCACCTGGATCGAGCCACTGGCTCGGAGCCCGTCAGGCGTGATGACGCCCGCGGGAGACACCACTCCGGCGAGGGCAACGTCGGCCTTCGCCGCGAAGCCGCTCGCCCCGCCGTTGAACGACACCTGAATGCCCTTCGACAGGGCATCCGAACGGACCCCGACGGTCGTGGCTGCCACATCGAGCCACCCATCGGGACCGATCACGCCGCCGAGCGAGACGGGTTCGATGCTGACGGTCGCGGCGAGCGAGGCGTTGGCAAGATCCGGTCCATTGGCACCGGCAGCGAACGCAGCGCGGTCGATCGTGATCGTCGTCGATGCCGGGCGACGGAGCGCCAGGCCCGTGCCATCGAACCACTCGTTGCCGATCGTCGCCGTCATGGATGAGCGCTCGAGTTCCATGCGCGCACCCCTCACGCTGCCGGCTTCGAAGCGCGGCACGACGAATGCAGCGATGGATCCCTGCGCCACGCCGCCAGCGAGGGTGAGCTCGATCTGCGCACGATCTGCAAGGCGCGAGGTGCGCACGCTCATCGTGACATCGCCAAGCGTGAGCCCATCCTTCGCCTGCTCGATGCCGTCGATCACCACGCCCTTCATGGCGACCGTTGCAATCGCCTGGATGGCCTCGAGCGGACGATCTCCCATCGGCACGACTGCGCGCTCCACGCGAAGCGACAGCGGTACATCGCGCATGACCGGCACGCCGAAGCCGCGCAACAGCGGCTTCGCCAGCGTCGTGTCGAGGGCCACGCCTTGCACGATCGCTTGGTTGGCCACGTCGTCGAGCCGCGCAGTTCCCGTGAGCGTGAAGCGATCGCTCCGTGCAGCCAGCGTGGCCGAGGGGCCATCGAAATCGAGCGTGGCGATGACGGTGTCACCCAGGTCGCGCGCTGCATCGAGACCCGTTCCGTGCAGGAATGGCGCCAACACGGCCGTCGGCAACGCACCAAGGGCGACCTGCCCGGAGGCAGTTGCCTTGGAGGACAGTGCACCCGATGGCGTGAGCAAGCCGTTCAGCCGCACTCGTCCCGTGGCGGTGCTCGGGGCATTGCCCTTCGCCTCGAGCGAGGCATCGAACTGGACATCGATCGCGCGCGCAAGGCTCTCGGCCTTCGCCGTCAGGTCGAGCGACCGCACGACCACGTCCTGCGTTCCCGCCGACACAGGCAGCGCCGTCGCCTTCACCGCAAGGTCCACCCCCGCCGTCGTCGGCGTCATCACGCCATCGCGCCCGACCAGGCCGCGCAGCGTGGCTTCGATCTCGAACGACCCACGCTCCGCATCGATCGACGTGGATCCCTTGGCCTTCACGCTGGCATCGCTGCCATCGAGTGCGATCGTCGCGCTGGCACCATCGACGCGCACCGTGCTGCCCGCGCCGAGCGGCTTGACGGCCAGTTGCAACGGGTCGATCGAGACCTTTGCACCCCGCAGGAGGGCAGGCAGGGCGAACGGGTCCTTCGGCGTCGGGGCAGACGCGGCTGAGGGTGATGCGGATGCCGACGATTCGGTGGGCTGCAGCAGCTCCAGCAGGGTGATCGATCCATCCTCGCGCGAGGCCGTGTTCACGTTCACGCCGATGCGCACATCGAGCGGCGCGCTCGCTCGCACCAGGCCGATCAGTCCGTTGTGCACGCTCACCGTGGCGTCGACCGCATCATGCTCGCCGCTGATGCGGATGTGCACGAGCTGCGGCCCCGACCAGCTCACGCTCGCATTGACCACGTTCACCGTGCCACGGACATGCGGTGCGATCTGGTCCCGCACGATGCCGGACAGCACCGTGGCGCTCACGATGCTCGGCGCCAGCGCCACAAGCACCATGGCCACGACCGCCACGACGCCCGACGCGATCGCCAACCTGCGGACCAGCCGCGATGACAAGGCTTCCCTGCTCATGACCGGATCGTACGGACCGGCGACACCGCAGTTCGATCAGTCCACGGCGACCGGTGCCTGGGTTCCGGCAGGGACGAGCGCGAGCATGCGGTCGATGGCCAACCGCGCCAACGCGCGCGCCTCGGGATGCACCGAGATGCGATTGACCACTCGGCCCTGGGCGAGTTCGTCGAGCACCCAGAGCACGTGCGCCTGGTCGATGCGGTACATCGTCGTGCACAGGCACTGGCAGTCCGAGAGGATCCGCACCTCGACGCCGCGTGCCGCCGCACGCGCCGCCAGTCGGTTGACGAGATGGATCTCGGTGCCCACGGCGAAGCGCGAGCCCGCCGGCGCGGCCTCGATCTCCTGGATGATGAACTCGGTCGAGCCCTTCAGGTCGGCCAGGTCCACGACCTCCTGGCAGCACTCAGGGTGCACGATGACCTTCATGCCGGGCTCGTTCGCGCGGATCCATGCCACGTGCTCGGGGCGGAACAGCTTGTGCACGCTGCAGTGACCGGCCCACAGCACGACGTCGGCATCGTGCAGCTGCTTGGCGGTGAGCCCACCTGCGGGCTTGCGCGGCTGCCAGAGCGCGCACTGCGCGGTGAGCGACGGGTCGGCTGCGGCATCGACCTCGGTCACGAAACCCCGGGACTTCGCGGTGTTGCGGCCCAGATGCTGGTCGGGCAGGAAGAGCAGCTTGACGCGCTCGCCCGGCTCAAGCGGCCGCTCGCCGCCGCGCAGCGCCCAGTCGAAGACCAGATGGGCGTTGCTGCTCGTGCAGCATGCACCACCATGCTGTCCGACGAACGCCTTGATCGCCGCCGAGCTGTTGACGTAGGTGATCGGGATGACCCGCACGCGCTCACCGGCATGCGCCGCAGCGATCGTGTCCCAGCACGCGACCGTGTCGTCCCAGGCGGCCATGTCGGCCATGCTGCAGCCAGCGCCGAGGTCCGGCAGGATCACGTTGACGGTGCCATCCGTGACGATGTCGGCCGTCTCGGCCATGAAGTGCACGCCGCAGAAGATGAGCGACTCGCTGCCGCGCCGGCGCGCCTCGACGGCGGCCATCTGCGAGAGCTTCAGGCTGTCGCCGGTCAGGTCCGCGTGCTGCACGACCGCATCCTGCTGGTAGTGGTGACCAAGGATCAGCACGCGCGTGCCGAGCTCGGCGCGACGGGCCGTGATGGCCGCCGCAAGCGCACCATCCTCCATCGATCGATAGCGTTCGGGCAGCGGTGGTTGCCAGAGCATGGGCCGTGAAGTGTAGGGCCTACCATGCTGCATTCCATGGACGACGATCTGCTCGTGCACGCTCCCGCAAAGCTCAACCTGGCGTTGAGCGTGGGCGCCCCGCGCCCGGATGGGCTCCACCCGCTGTCATCGTGGATGGTCACGCTCGGCTGGGGCGACTCGATCTACCTGCGCCGGCGCGATCCGGGCAGCAGTTCGCTGTTCGCCAACGTCTGGGCGGCTGATGCACCCCACACGCCGGACCTCGATTGGCCGCTGCGCAGCGATCTCGCCTGGAAGGCGCATGCAGCGATCGAACGTGCCGTGGGGCGGCAACTGCCGGTGCGCGTGCGCGTCGAGAAGCGCATTCCTGTCGGTGGCGGGCTCGGCGGCGGCAGCAGCAATGCCGCGGCCGTGCTGCGCGGACTCGATGAACTCTTCGACCTCAGGCTCGGCAACGAAGCGTTGCGCTCGATCGCCGCAGGCCTCGGCAGTGACGTCGCGTTCCTCGTCGAAGGTGGCTCGGCGATCGTGTCAGGCGTCGGAGAACGCGTCGATGCCCTGCCGGATGTCCCGCAGGTGCATGTGGTGCTGTGCTTCCCTGAGGCGCATTGCCCGACCCCGACGGTGTACCGGTTGTTCGATGCGCTGCGCCCCGACGCGGGCGATCCCGAACATGCACGCGTCCTCGGCATGGCCGCGACCGACCGGGTCCGGGCACACGAACCCTTCAATGACCTCGCGGCGCCGGCGCGTGAATCGAGCGAAGCGGTACGCCGAGCGATGGACGAGATCGCCGAGGTCACGCAGCTGCCGGTGCACGTCTGCGGGAGCGGGAGCAGCCTCTTCCTCGTCTGCGACGATCCGATCCATGCCGAGCACGTCGCGCGGACCGTGGTCAACGAGGCGGCCGTGAAGGCCGTGGCGACGCAGGCCGGAGGCCCCGGCGGGAGCGTCCGCAACCCACCGCCTGTGCGCCGCACCTGCGCATAACGCGCGCGGGGTTCGAAGGCCGGGCTGCGTACACTTCGCCGCTTCGGAATCGAACACCATGACGACCCCTTGCAGCACCGCGGCTTCCGCACCGAGCACCTTCGTCCCCGCCGGACTCGACGCCTCGTCGTGGCCCCAGCTCGAGCCGCTGTATCGAGCGCTCATCGAACGCCCGCTGAAATGCGCCGGGTGCCTCGAGCGGCTGCTGCTCGACCGCAGTGATCTCGATGCGATGGTCGCCGAGACCGAGGCGAACCTCTACATCGCGATGACCTGCGACACCGAGAGCGAGCCGCGCCGCAAGGCCTTCCTCGACTTCGTGCAGGACGTCGATCCGCACCTCAAGCGCATCGGCTTCGAGCTCGATCGCCGCATCGTCGAGTGCCCGTTCACCAAGGACCTGGACCAGCAGCGCTACGGCGTGCTGCTGCGGGGCCTGCGCCAGGAAGTCAAGCTCTTCCGGCCGGAGAACGTCGAGATCCAGACCGAGTGCACCAAGCTCGAGCAGCAGTACAGCCAGATCTCCGGCGCCATGGCGGTCGAGTTCGACGGCAAGAAGCAGACGCTGCCGCAGATGGCGCGCTACCTCGAAGTGACCGACCGCAGCGTGCGCGAAGCCAGCTGGCGAGCCGTCGCCGACCGCCGGCTTCAGGATGCCGAGGCGATCGACGGCATCTACGACCGCCTCGTCGCGCAGCGGCATCGCATGGCGCTCAACGCGGGCTTCGACAACTACCGCGACTTCCAGCACCAGCGCATGCACCGCTTCGACTACACGCCCGCCGACTGCGAGCGATTCCACGCCGCGTGCGAGCAGGTCTGCGTGCCCCTGATGCGCCAGCTCAACGAGGAGCGCCGCACGGCGCTGAAGCTCGACACGCTCCGTCCGTGGGACCTCAAGGTCGACGTCCTCGGTCGCTCGGCCCTGCGCCCGTTCGAGACTGCCGACGAACTCGTGGACCGCTGCAGCCGCGTCTTCCACGACATGGGCGGTGGCCTCGGTCCGCTCTTCGACTCGATGCGATCCGGCGAATGCCTGGACCTCGAGAGCCGGCAGGGCAAGCAGCCCGGCGGCTACCAGTACCAGCGCCAGGCCAGCCGCAAGCCGTTCATCTTCATGAATGCGGCGGGCATGCAGCGCGACCTCGTGACGATGGTGCATGAGGCCGGCCACGCCTTCCACAGCATGCTCTGCTCGCACGACCCGCTGCTGGCCTACCGAGGCAGCCCGATCGAGTTCGCCGAGGTCGCCTCGATGAGCATGGAACTGCTCACGTTCCCGCACCTGGGCCACTTCTACTCCGAGCAGGATGCCGGCCGGCACCGCCGCGAACTGCTCGAAGGCCTGGCCACGCTGCTGCCCTGGATCGCCACGATCGACGCATTCCAGCACTGGGCATACACCCACCCCACGCACACGCGCGCCGATCGCACCGCGTACTGGCTGCACCTCAACAAGCGCTTCGGCGCGGATGTCTCTTGGACGGGCTGCGAGCGCGCGCTCGAAACGGCGTGGCAGCGCCAGGGCCACCTCTTCCAGAACCCCTTCTACTACATCGAGTACGGCATCGCGCAGCTGGGCGCGCTGCAGCTCTGGCTGCAGGCACGGCGCAACGCGGGGACGGCGCTCGATGCCTACAAGCGCGCCCTCTCGCTCGGGGCGAGCCGGCCGCTGCCGGAACTCTTCGAGTCGGCCGGCCTGCGCTTCGACTTCGGGCCCGAGACGATGGCGAGCCTCATCGATGAGGTGCGCGGCGAGCTCGCGACCATTCCCGCCTGACCTGAACCCTGTCCACGCCAACCACCACTCGACACCACGACCATGTCCCACCACGTCGCCATCCTCGGAGCCGGCAAGATCGGCCGCATGACCGCCCACTTCCTCGCCTCGTGCGGTGACTACACCGTGCGCATCGGCGATGCCCACGAGCCAAGCGCCCTCGCCGTCGCGCGCGACGAGCGGATCGACGGCCGGCGCGTGGACTTCAGCAGTCCCACCGAACTCGCCGCCTTCCTCAAGGGGGCGTGGGCCGTCGTGAGCTGCGCACCGTTCAACTGCAACGTGGGCATCGCGCAGGCCGCGAAGGATGCGGGCTGCCACTACCTCGACCTCACCGAGGACGTGGCCGTGACCAAGAAGGTGATGCAGCTGAGCCACGGTGCCTCGTCGGCGTTCATCCCGCAGTGCGGCCTCGCGCCCGGGTTCATCACCATCGTGGCGCACTCGCTCCTGCGCGAACTCGACAGCGTCGACACGGTGCGCATGCGCGTGGGCGCGCTGCCGCGGACCCCGAGCAACGTGCTCCAGTACAACCTGACCTGGTCGACCGACGGCCTGGTCAACGAGTACTGCAATCCCTGCGAGGCGCTCGTCGACGGGCAGATGTGCCTGGTCCCGCCGCTCGAGCAGGTGGAACGGCTGCACATCGATGGCTGCGAGTACGAGGCGTTCAACACCTCGGGCGGCCTGGGCACGCTGGCGGACTCGCTCCGCGGCACCGTGCGCAACCTGAACTACAAGACGATCCGATTCACCGGCCACGCCGAGCAGATGCGGTTCCTGCTGAACGACCTGCGCTTCATCGAGCACCGCGATGAGCTCAAGGCGATCCTCGAACGCGCCGTGCCGGGCACCGATGACGACCAGGTCGTGATCTTCGTCAGCGCCACCGGCCAGCGTGGCGGGCGATTCATGGACCGAACCTGGGCACGCACCGTGCTCAGCCGCGAGATCGGCGGCCGCCACTGGACCGCCATCCAGGTCACGACCGCCGCCGGCATCTGCGCCGTGGTGGACATGCTCAAGGAAGGCACCGTGCCGACCAAGGGCTTCGTGCGCCAGGAACAGATCGGCCTCGACGCGTTCCTTGCGAACCGCTTCGGCCGCCACTACGCCTGACTCGCGCCATGGGCGTGTTGCCGGTCTTCCGTGACGCTGGCCCCGAGGATGTGCCGAGGGTGGTCGCGCTCGTCGAGCGCGCGTACCGCGGCGAGGCGAGCCGTGCCGGCTGGACCACCGAAGCCGACCTGCTCGATGGCCAACGCACCGATGATCGAGAGATCGGCGAGCTCGTGCAGGGACACGACTCACGCATCCGGATGGCGTTCATCGATGGCGTGCTGGTGGCCTGCGTGCGCATCGATCGCGGATCGGGGCACGGCTACGTCGGCATGGTGTCGGTGGAGCCAACGCGCCAGCGTGATGGCCTCGGGCGGCAGCTCCTGGCTGAGGCCGAACGAGTGATCCTTGAGGACCTCGGCATGGACCGCGCACGGATGACCGTCATCGGCCAGCGCGAGGAGCTCATCGCCTGGTACGGGCGGCGGGGCTACCTGCCTACCGGCGAGCGCGAGCCGTTCCCCTATGGCGAGCCCCGCAACGGGCTGCCGCGGCGGTCGGACCTCTACTTCGAGGTCCTCGAGAAGCGCCTGCGCTGAGGTCGTGCTGAAAAATCCCCTCGCGTGGCTTGCCTGCGCCCCTGCCGAATCGGACGTTTGGGGCCGCACGGCTGGGCGTGCGTCGAGGAGAGCACCATGCAGCAGCACGACATCCACCACATGCTTCGCAAGATCATCGCGGCCGCCGGCAGTTTCTGCGTCGGCCTGCTCATCGCGCGCGCGATCGGGCTCTGAGAGCACCGGCACCGCACGAAACCGTGCGCATCAGCGCACCCGAACATCAAGGATCGCCACCTCGGCCGGCCGGTTCACGCGCAACGGGAACCAACTGCCCACGCCTCGCGTGACGAACACCGAACTTGCACCGAGGTGATAGAGCCCGTCATGCAGGGCACGGCCCTTGGCCGGCTGGCTTCGATCGCCCGCACCACGCGTGATGCCGACCTGCAGGCCATGGGTATGCCCGGACAGCGTCAGCGGGATGCCATGCTGGACCGCGGCGCGGAACGCCGCCGGATGATGCGCCAGCAGGATCGGAGGAAGTTCCTCGCGGCCATCGAGCATCGCCTTGAGCCGCTTCTGCGCATCGCGCACGCCCACGGTCCAGTCGAGCCCCGCCACCATCGGTCCCGACGGCAATCGCGCCACCTCGTCGCGCAGCACACGGACACCGCTGCGCCGCGCGAGGCGCGCCACGGATTCCGCATGCTCGAGATGATCGTGGTTGCCCATCACCATCAAGGTGCCCAGGCGTGACTTCATGCGCCCGAGCGCCTTGAAGACGGGCTCGCATCCGGCAAGCTCGAGATCGACCACATCGCCGGTGCATGCGACCAGATCCGGCTGCTCGACCTGCGCCAGCTCGATGGCCTCGAGCGCACGCTCGACCGGGATGAGCCCACCGACATGGAAATCGCTCAGATGCGCGATGCGCAAGCCATGCAGTGCATCAGGTGCACCGGGCAGGAAGACCGGCACCGATCGCAGCACGATCGGCTGCGCAAGGTGCGCCCGCGAGAGCCGCCCGCGCGAGAGCCGATCCGGAAGCACGGTGAGCAGCGAGCGACGGATCGCTGCACGCCCGAGCGGCGTGAGCGGCGTTGGGGTCGTCTTCTTGCGTGTCACGTGCGCAACCTTGCTCAGAACCGGAGTTCGAGACCAGCCACCAGGCCCTGCAGGCTGCCGCTCATCGAGTCGCCATTTCCGGCGGCATCCCAGTTGAGCAGGCGATAGCCGCCGGTGATGGCAAGATTGTGCAGCACGTCGAGCGACAGGTCCGCCCGGACGAACCAAAGCGAATCGCCAGCTTCGACCCCCGGGCCCCAGCCGGCGGTCGCGGCGATCCGCAGGTGACCGAGCCAGTCGACGTTGCGGCGCAGGTCAA
>CAIYOC010000280.1 GCA_903927725.1 uncultured bacterium
AGCGGCGACAGCGGTCTGCGCTTCCTGGGCATGCAGCGCGATGCACGCGGCAACCCGACCTTCTCGATCGGCCGCGACGCGCTGCGGGTGGACGAGTCGATCGGCACGGTGCTCTTCACCGGCGGTGCGCGGCTCAATCGAACGTTCACTGTCAAGGCCCGCAGCACTGACGACGCGATCTCCCTCCGGCTTGCCGAGGGATCGTCGATCGTCCCTGAGGGCGAGGGCTGGCGCATCGACGGCGGTCCGGTGCTCTTCGTGAGCGGCGCCCGACCGATCGTGCGCGTCGTGGATGGACGTGCCGAACTGGTGGCGGGCGTTCCGCTGCAGCCATCGAACGATCCTTCCTTCCCATTCAGCGCCGTCGTGCGCACGGAGCTCGCATGGTGATGATCTCACGACTCACGGCAGTGGCAGCGGCCTTCCTCGTCGCGGTACCGGTGCTCGCGCAGGGCGATGATGCCACGCGCGCAACCCAGAGCTCGATCAACCGATCGCAGGCCGAGCGCGAGGCTGTCTACAGCTCCATCACCACGATCGAGTGGCCCGAAGGCGTGGTGCCGGAAGTCAGCGGCATCCTGCCCATGGGCGATGGCCGAACGCTCGTCTGCACGCGCCGCGGCGAACTCTGGATGGTGCGTGAGCAAGCGGGCTCCAAGCCAGCATGGACGCTCTACGCCGATGGCCTGCTCGAGCCGATGGGGCTTGCCCGCAAGCCTGGTGATGACCAGTGGATCTTCATGACGCAGCGCGGCGAGCTCACGCGCTTCCGCGATGCCGATGGTGACGGACGCGGCGACGTCTTCGAGACCGTGCAGGATGGCTGGGACATCAGCGGCAACTACCACGAGTATGCATTCGGTCCTACCTTCACGCCCGATGGATCAGCCTGGGTCACGCTGAACCGGGGCTTCGGCGAGGAACCCTTCGGTCGTCCACGCTGGCGCGGCTGGGCGGTGCGCATCGCGCCCGATGGTTCCATCTCCTATGAGTGCGCCGGACTCCGCAGCCCGTGCGGCGTGGGCGTGGCGCCGTGGGGCGATGTCTTCTACACCGACAATCAGGGCGAGTGGTGCGCCACGAGCAAGCTCAGCCAGCTCGTGCGCGGCGACTACCACGGGCACCCCTTCGGCGTCGATGACACGGCGCGGCCGGAGTCGCTCGTGAAGTGGCCAGCACCGAACGCTGACGGCAGCAAGGGCGAGCATCCCAATCGCATCACGCAGGGCCAAGCCGCGCAACGCATGCCCAACTACCGGCTGCCGGCGGTCTGGCTGCCCTTCGACAAGGCCGGTCGCAGCCCCGGCAATCCGATGTGGCTGCCGGCAGGATCCTTCGGGCCGTTCGCGGGGCAGTGCCTCGTGCCCGACCAGTACGCCGCCACGATCAACCGCATCGATCTCGAACAGGTCGATGGACAGTGGCAGGGCGCGGTCTTCCCGTTCCGACATGGATTCGACTGCGGCATCATCCGCATCGCGCTCGAATCGCCCGGCACGATCCTGTGCGGCGAGACGAATCGCGGCTGGGCCAGCGCGGGCTCGCGCAGCGAAGGCCTGCAGCGACTCTCGTGGAAGGGCGAGGTTCCCTTCGAGATCCTGTCGATGCGCGCCACGCCCATGGGCTTCCGCATCACGACGACGCAACCTGTCGATCGAGCGAGCGCGCTCGATGCGAAGACATGGTCGATGTCGAGCTACACCTACTGGTACTTCGAGCCCTACGGCAGTCCGGAGATCGAGACGAAGCAGCTGGCCGTCACGCCGCTGGGCGTCAGCGACGATGGACTCGTGATCGAGCTGTCGGTCGAGGGCCTGCGGCCGACCTTCGTGCATGAACTGCGCGCCGGGGGGCTCAAGCGCGCTGGCGACGGTGAACCGCTGCTGCACGACCTGGCGATGTACACGCTCAACAGGATCCCTAAGCCCTGACGGGGCCTGCTCGTCGCGACGGCAACGCATCGTGGATCGCGCTGCCTGGCCTAGCATGGTCGCATGCGCACCATCGGCCTGACTGCGTCGCTCTTCCTGGCTGCTCCTGCCCTGGCTGATGGCGGGCAGGCTCCGCCGGCCGACATGATCCAGGTGCCCGAGGGTTTCACGATCGAGCTCCTGGCGAGTGCCGGTGCTGGCCATGGTTCATGGATCTCGATGTGCTTCGACGACAAGGGCCGTGCGATCGTGGGCTCGCAGTACGAAGGCCTGCACCGCATCGACCTGTCCACCACGCCGCCCACGATCACGACGCTCGATGTCCCGGTGCGTGATGTGCATGGCCTCTGCGCGGATGGCAACGTGCTCTGGGCCAACAGCACCCGCGAACCCAAGGATGGCGGTGGCCTGTGGCGCCTGACCGATGCCGACGGTGATGGCACCTACGAGCAGCATGATCGGCTCTATGCGTGGGGTGGCGGCGGCGAGCACGGCGTGCACGGGATCCGCAAGGGACCAGACGGCCGCATCTGGGCGATCCTGGGCAACCATGTGCCGGCGCCGGAGTGCGCGGCGAAGGATTCACCGGTGCGCCACTGGGCGGAAGACCTGGTGATGGAGCGTGAGTGGGATCCGCGCGGCCACGCGCACGGCATCATGGCTCCGGGCGGCATGCTGGTGCGATGCGCGACCGATGGATCGCGCTGCGAGATCGTGGCGTGCGGCATGCGCAACGCGTGCGACATCGACTTCACCGTCGATGGCGAGGCCATGACCTACGACAGCGACATGGAGTGGGACATCGGTGCGCCGTGGTACCGCGCCCCGCGCGTGCTGCACCTGGTCGAGGGCGGCGACTTCGGCTGGAGATCGGGCAGCGCCAAGCTGCATCCGACCGCGATCGACACGCTCCCCGCCGTCGTCGACACGGATCCTGCGAGCCCCGTCGGCGTGACCTTCGCGCGCGACAGTTCGTTCCCTGCGCCCTGGCGCGACCGGCTCTTCATCGCGGACTGGTCTTACGGGCGCATCCTCGCCGTGGATCTGGTGCGCGATGGAACGACCTGGCGTGGTCGGTGGGAACCCTTCGCCACGGGTCGACCGATGCCCGTGACCGACATCGAGTTCGGTCCCGGTGGCGCGATGTACGTGGCGACCGGTGGTCGAGGGACGCAGAGTGGCCTCTACCGGATTGCCGCAAGGAATCCATGGCATGGGCAGGAAGAACTGGCACCGACGCCACCGCACGTCACGGAGCGACTCGCGCTCGCACCGATGCTCTCAGGTCCCACGCCGGATGCCACCGCCACTGACAAACGTGTCGCCACGCTACTGCCGCTGCTCGGCTCGCCCGACCGCTTCACGCGCTTCACGGCCCGGATCGCGATCGAGGCGCTGCCGATCGAATCGTGGCGTGCTCGCGCGAACGATGCCGCGCTGACCTTCCGTACGCGGCTTGAACTGATGGTGGCCCTGGCCCGCGTGGGCTCGAACGAGGACCGTTGCGGACTGCTTGCAGCGCTCCCGTCGATCCTCGAGGACGGACCGCTCTGCAACCAGATCGAATGCCGGCAGGGACTGGCACGCATGGCGACGATCGCGATCGCGCGGCTGGGCGGTACGTCATGGTGCAGCGAGCACGCCACCGAGTGGTCGGCCACGCAGCCGACACCCGACGTGGCCAGCTCTGTCATCACGGCTCTGGGCAAGCTCTATCCGTCAGGCGACACCGTGCTCGATCGAAATCTGGCTGAACTGCTCGTCGGCCTCGGATCGCCCGAAGCGATCGCCACGACCGTCGAACTGCTGGAATCGACCGAAGGCACGGGTGCCATGGCCTTCGCCATGCCGCTGCGCCTTCGCAGTGACCTCACTCCCGACCAGCGCCGGGCGCTCGTGCTCTGGATCGAGGACGCTCGTTCCTTCCGCGGCGGCTTCAGCCTGCAGGGCTTCGTCGATGCGATCGAACGGCAGGTGAGCGAGCGCACGCCGCAGGAGGAACGCGAGGCCTACGACCGCATGCGGGCCGCGATGCGCGAGGAACGCACGCCGGTCGTCGCGGGCGGTGGCAAGCCGATCACCGAATGGAAGCTCGAGGCGCTCTACGCCCACTTGGCCGAAGCGACGACGCCACGCAACCTCGGCAACGGCCGTCGTGTCCTTGAGGCCGGCATGTGCCTGCAGTGCCACCGCTTCGCGGACTCGGGTGAATCGATCGGTCCCGACATCACCGCGGCCGGCAGCCGATTCTCGCGCGCCGACTTCATCGCCGCGATCCTCGAACCGAGCAAGGTCGTCAGCGACCAGTACGCCTTCACCACGCTCACGCTCGATGATGGATCGACCGTCACAGGGCGCATCCTCGGCGAGCGTGAAGGCATCGTCACGCTGACCGTCGACCCCTACGGCAAGGCGCGTCAGGAGGTGCCGGTGGCGCGGATCCGTGCACGGGCACTCTCGGCGACCAGTCCCATGCCGGC
>CAIYOC010000281.1 GCA_903927725.1 uncultured bacterium
GCCGTCGCTCTTTCTCGCGGTGCCGCTGGTCGTGCTCTTCTACTCGTACCTGTTCGCGTTCTGCGCGCTGGTCGGGCTGCTCACGCGCAGCACGGTGGCGAGCCTCCTGCTCACCATGGTCTTCTGGTTCCTCGTGTTCGGCGTGCAGAGCGGCGAGGCGCTGACCAACTGGGGGCGTACGGCGAGCGCGATGGAGATCGCTTCCTACGAGAGCGAGATGCTCCGGCGCGAAGCGGAGAATCCCCAGGATCCATACCTCGAGGACCTGCTCGAGGAGCGCGATGCTCAGGCCGAGGACGATGCCACGTGGCAGCTCGTGCACAACTGCTTCATGGGCGTGATGGCGCCCCTGCCCAAGACGGGCGAGACGCTGGACCTCCTGGAGCGGCTGCTGGTTGATCGCTCGGGCATCGAGGCCCCTGAACGCGAGCGCCGCGGCGAGGGCGTGTTCGGATCCAATCGTGTGCGCAACCGGGAGGTTCGCGACGAGATTGATCGGCAGGCGGTCAGCCGGTCGCTCTGGTGGACGATCGGCACGAGCTTGCTCTTCGAGATTGCGGTGCTCGTGTCGTGCGTCTGGATCTTCCGCAGGCGGGACTTCTGAGCCAGGCGGTCACGCGCCCTTGGAGAGTTCGCGGCCCCGATCACGCGCGGCGATGATCGCCCGTGCCATCGCATCGCCGGTGCCGGCGGCATCGAGCACGGCAAGCGCCGCCGCAGTCGTGCCGGCAGGGCTCGTGACAGCGCGCCGGAGCGCTGCGGGATCGTCGGACGATTGCCGGAGGAGTTCCGCGGCACCCAGGATCGTCTGTCGGACGAGCAGGTCGGCTGTCGCCGCATCGAAGCCGGCCTCGCGCGCGCCGCGCATCATGTGCTCGGCGAGGTGGAAGACGTAGGCCGGTCCGCTGCCACACACGGCAGTCGCGGCATCCATGAGCGACTCCTCGATGCCATGCACCAGTCCGACGGTCTCGAACATCCCGGTCGCCGTGTCGCGATCTGCCCGGGTGCAGGATGCATCGAAGGCAACTGCCGACATGCCGGCGCCAATCTGCGTGGGCGTGTTGGGCATGACCCGGGCCACGCGCACCTGCGGTCCGAGGGCGTCCACGATCGACCGCATGACGATGCCTCCCATCACGCTGATCACGAGCGTGGGCTTGGGCAAGGTGCCCAGCTGCGCCGCCAGCTCGCCGAAGCGCTGGGGCTTGACCGCAAGCAGCAGGGTGGACGCGCTGCAGAGTTCCCTCGGCGACTCCGCCAGGGCAATGCCCAGGCCCGCAGCCGCCGACCGGGGCCGTGGATCGGGGTCGAACGAGATGACATGGTGCGGTTCGATGCGGCCGGCCGCGAGCATGCCGCGAACGATCGCTCCGCCCATGTTGCCGAATCCTGCGACGGCGAGCGTGGTGGCCATGCGTGCACGGTATCGCGGCGGTCGCGCTAGGATCCCCGACCATGGCCAAAGCCGGCTACAGCGGCAGTTACGTGCTGGACTTCGAGCAGCCCGTCGTCGAGATCGAGAAGCAGATCGACGCGCTCGAGGCAAACCCGTCTGCACCCCGTTTTGCCGAGGAACTCGCCACGCTGCGCTCAACGCGCGACACGCTGCTTGCCAAGACCTACGGTGGGCTCACGGCATGGCAGACGGTCCGGGTGGCGCGGCACCCCGCGCGTCCGCAGACCCTCGATCACGTGGATGCCATGTGCCGCGACTTCGTGCAGTTGCACGGCGATCGGCAGTGCGCCGACGATCCTGCCATCGTGACGGGACTGGCCCGCATCGGGCCGTTCAAGGTCATGGTGATCGGCCATCAAAAGGGCCGTTCGACCGCCGAACGCATTCGCTGCCGGTTCGGCTGCGCCAATCCTGATGGCTATCGCAAGGCGCTGCTGAAGATGCAGTTTGCCGAGAAGTTCAAGTTGCCGATCGTCACGCTCGTCGACACGCCGGGCGCGTACCCGGGCATCGAGAGCGAGCAGCGCGGCCAGGCCGAGGCGATTGCCGTCAACCTCCGCGAGATGAGCCGGCTGCGGACGCCGATCGTGAGCGTGGTGATCGGCGAAGGTGGATCGGGGGGCGCGCTCGGCATTGCCGTCGCCGACCGCGTCGCGATGATGGAGCACGCGTGGTACTCGGTCATCAGTCCTGAGGGCGGCGCGGCCATCCTCTGGAAGGAAGCCAACGAGAAGACCA
>CAIYOC010000282.1 GCA_903927725.1 uncultured bacterium
ACGAAGGCGAGTGCGCCCGGGTTCCGGGCCTGCGTCCGGAGCCACTGCAGGCCGGACGTGGACTCACGTTGCCCGCGGATAGTCGGTGTAACCGTGGTGATCGCCACCGTAGAAGGTCGACTGGTCCCAGGTCGCAAGAGCGGCACCGCTTTGCAGCCGTTCGACGAGGTCGGGATTCGAGATGAACGGCTTGCCGAAGACGACCGCATCGGCGACGCCATCCGCGAGTTCGCGCTCGGCGGTCTCGCGCGTGTAGCCGCCGCAGACCATGAACGGACCGCCGAACTCCTGGCGCATGGCCCGCCAGAGCTCTCGGTGCGGGCTCTCGACCGTCTTCGACGTGTGATCGTTGATGTGGACGAACCCCACGCGACGGGCCGCGAGGTTGCGCATGAGCCGCATGGCGAGGGGTTCCCACTCCGGATCAGGACCCGGGCCGATCCCCTGCCCGTGCGGCGAGAGCCGGATGCCGGTTCGCTCGCCGCCGATCATCCTCACCACTTCCTCGACCACCTGCAGCACCAGCCGGCATCGGTTCTCGATCGAGCCGCCGTACGCATCGTCGCGCGTGTTGAGCACGCCGTTCATGAACTGCTCGAGCAGGTAGCCGTTGGCGGCGTGGATCTCGACACCGTCGAAGCCGGCGTCGATCGCGCGTGCCGCGGCAAGTCCGTACGTACGCGGCAGCGCGAGGACTTCCTCGAACGCCAGCGCGCGGCATGGCGTGCAGCGCACGCGACCGGGCTTGCCCTCGGCATCGAGCGCAAAGGTGTGCGCGTCGTGCTCGGTGGCCATGCTGCTCACGGGCACCATGCCTGAAGGCAGCACGCTCGCGTGCGAGACGCGACCGACGTGCCAAAGCTGGCAGACGATCCGGCCCCCGGCAGCATGCACGGCATCGGTCACCTGCCGCCATGCATCGCGCTGCGCCGCGGTGTGGATGCCCGGCGTCCACAGGTAACCCTTGGCCTGCGGCTCGATCCACGTGGCTTCACTGATGATGAGACCCGCGCTCGCGCGCTGGGCGTAGTACTCGGCCATCAGCGGCGTGGCTAGGTCACCAGGCTGCGCGGCACGGCAGCGCGTGAGCGGGGCCATGACGACGCGATTGGGAAGGTTGAGGCGACCGACGGCGAGTGGATCGAAGAGCGACGGCATGGGGGCGGGAACGGTAGCGGAGCGCCGACGCCGCCTCAAGGGCCCGAGCACCCGCCCGTCATCATCGCACAGGGTCGAGCCGCGAAGCCTCAGCTACCTTGGACCACCCGATCAACAGGCCCGACAGCGCGAGGGCAGCCACCAAGGAACCGGCCAAGCGCAGCGTCCACGTCTTGGCGGCAGGGCCCGCTTGGGTCGGCACGGACGAGATGGCGGACACTGACCACCTCGGGGGTACATCCGCTGACGCGCGCACCTGCGCCAACGCGAACTCCGCTGCCATCCGGCTGTCTTGAATGGCCACCGGATCCCGCGCAACGGCATCCGCCCTTGCCGCCAAGGCCTGCTCGATGGCGTTCCTCGATGATGCGAATCGTGCCTCTTGCTGGGTGACCCAGTCGACGGCGGTCTTGCGAAGCGTCTCAAGACTCGTTGGGGGTTCAGTGTCGCCAGACTCAGCGGATACATTCAGCTGGTCGCGCAGCACCTCGGCCTTCGCACCCGATCCCAGCTTCGAGAAGTCCATGGTGAGTTTCTCGGCGCTCACAGCTTCCGGATCCATGGCGGACATGGCGCCTGAAAGGGCACTAGCCAGCCCATCGATGCCCTGTCCCTGCACTTGGCTCAGGGGCGCCGACACGAAGGCGATCGAGAAGGACCAGCGCGTGGAATCGCCCGATGCTGGAAACAGGACAACGCTGGCAGAGAGCAACACGAGCCACGCTCCAAGGATCCGGAATCGGCGACGGTAGAAGGGGACCAGCAGCGACAGCAGCGAAACATCGTCGGTCTGGGCATCCTGCCGCTCGGCAATCACCACCAGCGGTCGATCCTGTGGACTCGTCGTCATACGTCCACTATACGGAGCGATCCAGCCTTGGCGGCCATCGGATCACGTCAGCCAGCTTGCCCCTGCCGCACGCTGCGCACCAGGTACGGCTGCACGCCGCCGACGGTGTTGTTCGCCTCGCTCAGGAGTTCGAGCATGAATCCCGCGGCGAAGATGAACAGCGCGCTCAGGAAGAGCATGATCGCGACCAAGAATGGCGGACGGGTCCCCATGTCCTTGTCCATCGCGAACTTCTCGTAGAGCAGCCACGGCATGATGATGCAGTCGATCGCGACGAGCGCGATCCCCACGCGCCCGAACAGATACATCGGCCGGCTCTTGAAGGAGCCCTGCATCCAGAGCAGCACGATGTCGATGAGGACATCGAGCGTGCGAGAGAGCCCGTAATGGCTGCGGCCGGCGAAGCGCGCGTGGTGCTGCACCGTGATCTCGCTGGTCGAGCCGCCGCGCATGTGCACGATCGCCGGCAGCAGGCGGTGCTGCCCGGGCCGCAGCCGAAGGCTGCGCGCGACCTCGCCGCGCAGCACCTTGTAGCCGCCCATGTCGCGCACGTCGCAGCCGCTCACGCGTCGAAGGAGCCAGTTCGCCAGCCGGCTCGGGATCCGGCGGATCGGTCCCTCGACGCGACCGCCTCGGAATCCGCTGACGAGATCGTGGCCACGAGCGAGCTCGGCCGCGAGCGCCGGGATGTCCTCCGGCGCGTTCTGCAGGTCGCCGTCCATCACGACCACCGTCGCGCCGCGGCTGGCCTGCAGCCCGGCCATGAGCGCGCTGCACTGGCCGACGTTGCGGGCGAGCGTCACGACGCGCAGCCGCTTCATGTGCGTGAGCGCCTCGTCAAGGAGTGCCGGCGTCCGATCCGTCGAGCCGTCATCGACGATCACGATCTCGTGGTCACCCGGGATCGCGGCGAGCACGGCGTCGGTCCGTCGCAGGAATTCCTGCACGCAGGCCTCTTCATCATGCATCGGCGTGACGACGCTGATGCCGATCGACGCAAGCCCAAGCGGCATGTCAGACTCCCGTTGACGGCCCAGCGACGCGCCCGTGTGGGTCACTTCGGGCTCCCATTGCCGGCTTGTGGCTTCGCTGGCGCGGGCTTGGCCGCATCGGTCGCGGGTTCCGGCTCGACCGGCTTGGGTCGGCGTTCTCGCAGTGCCGTGATCGCAGCGAGCTCATCCTGCAAATCGACATTGCGCTTGGCCCACGCATCGCCCGCGATGATCTGCCGTGCAAGCGCCGTGCCGAGCTGCTCGGCCGCGCGCACATCGGAGGGATAGTTCACGCCGCCGAGGGTGCGTGCAAAGCCAACCTCCCGCGCCCGCCCCATCAGGGCATCCTTGCGATCCTCGAAGAGGTTGGAGAGCAGCGCCGCGAAGACGGTGGCACGAAGGGCAGGCCCGCACGGATAGCCATTGGTCAGCGTGACCTTGCCGCTGACGGTGATCGCATCTTCACGCGGCAGGCTCGGCAGGATCGCGGGGTTCGCGTGGGGGCGCTCGCGCTTGAAGGACTCGGGCAGATCCAGCATCAGCAGGCTCACATCGTTTCGGACCTCGTTGAAGGTCCGGAAGATGATCGTACCAGGTGGGGTCCAGACGCGCATCGAGCGCTTCGTCGAACCACGTCAGGTCGAAGCTGAGGCTGCGCCAAGCGCGCGACTCGTCCTCGCGGGTGCGCCGGTCCTGGAGCCAGAGCAGGATGGCTTCATCCTTGGCCTGCTCTGCGGACGCTGGCTTGGGCGGCGCCTCGACGAGTGCCGTGAGATCGACCGACTCCGGGCAGAGGAACTTGCACTCGGACTGCTTGGGCTTGGCAGGTTCGCGAAGGGCCTCCTTGGCAGGCTCCTTCACCGTCTCGGAAGCCCCCTCGACGGGCGGTGCAACCTGAACCGCCGCTTCGCGGGCCGGCTGTTGAGGGGCGGCCGACGCCGCCGGGATCGCCGCCTGCTTGGGGGCGGTGGCCGGTGCCTGGCAGCCGGCGGCCGCACCGAGCAGGATCGCAAGGAGGATCGAGTGCATGGGTGCACCGTAACCAACGACGGGCGATCGCGCCACGCGAGTTCCTGGGCGTCGTGCGAGGATCGGGAACGAGGTACTTGGACGCGAGCGATCTTGGCGCCACAATCTGCAGACCAGGAGCCATGATGCACACCACCGCCCCCATCGCCCTCGCGCTTGCAGCCTCCGCCATGGCTGTCCCCCCGGCCAACGACGCGTGCGTGAGCGCAGAGCCGATCACGGGCCTCGGCTCGTTCGCATTCTCCAGCGTCGAAGCCACGACCGACGGACCGATCAATCCCGAGTGCAACTTCTTCGGCCAGTCACAAGTCTGGAAGGACGTCTGGTTCTGCTGGACCCCGTCCGCGACGGGCTTGGTCACCATCGCGACCTGTGGCGGCGCAACGTGGGACACCAAGCTCGCCGTCTACGCAGGCTGTGACTGTGGCGGGACCGGAACCTCGATCCTGGCCTGCAGCGACGACACCTGCAGCGCTCAGTCGCGCGTGACCATTGCGGCAACCGCGGGCCAGCAGTACTTGGTGCGCGTCGGAGGTTACGGATCCAGTGAGACCGGCGCGGCCAGCGGCAATGGCACACTCACGATTGCCGATGGCGCGCTCTTCGAGGTCACCCGCCCGGAGACCGGCAAGCGGTACGTGGCGTACACAGCGTCGACGTGGGCAGCCGCCGAAGCCACGGCCGTCCTGCTCGGGGGCCATCTGGTCACCATCGACGACGCCGAGGAGAACGAGTGGGTGCGGGCGAACGTGGCCAACTTCGGCGGCGTGGACCGGCGGCTGTGGCTCGGCTTCAATGATGTCCAAGTCGAGGGCCAGTTCGCGTGGACCGATGGCACGCCGGCCACCTACACGAACTGGAATCCAGGCGAGCCCAACAACAGCGGCGGCGTCGAGGACTTCACGGAACTCCTTGGGTCGAATGGCCAGTGGAACGACCAGGATGCCGATGGCAACGGCCAGCAGCTCGGTGTGGCTGAGCTCGGCGATGCGGCTCCCGCGTGTGCGCCTGACCTGGATCGTGATGGCTTCGTCGGCGGCAGTGACCTGGGCATCCTTCTGACGGCGTGGGGCAGCGTTGATGCCGCTTCGGACCTTGATGGCGATGGCTTCGTCGGTGGCGCCGATCTGGGCATCATGCTGGTCGCGTGGGGTCAGTGCCCGCAGTGATCGCGGTACGCTCACCGCATGGCCATCACGACCATCCTGCTGGCATGCTCGCTCCTTGCACAGGCTGTTGAACAGCCAGCCGCCCAGGCACCGCCCGAGCCACAGTCGCTCATCCCGATCACCGTGCAGCTCAACTGGGTTGCCGAGCCTGAGTTCGGCGGGCTGTTCGCCGCGGTCGAAGATGGCATCTTCGAGCGCGCGGGATACAAGGTCACGCTGCTCCAGGGCGCCGGCGGTACCCCGACCTGCACGCTGGTGGCGGCGGGCACCTGCGATTACTCGGTCGCGCAGGCAGACCAGATCCTGCTGGCGCGTGCGAGTGGCCAGGATGTAGTTGGCCTCTTCGCCACGTTCCAGCACGCCCCGACGGCGATCATGCTGCACGACTCCAACCCGGCACAGACCCTCGCCCAGGCATGGACCACGGGACTGACGATCGAGATCGAGCCGGGGCTACCGTTCGTCCGGCACATGAACGACATGCTCGGCGACCAGGGTGTGACCCTTGTGAGCCGCTCGCCCGGCGTGGCCACGTTCGAGCGCGACCTGAAGCTCGGTGTGGTCTGCTGGTGCAGCAGCGAGCCGATCACGCTCCTGCGCAACGGCATCCAGACCAAGTGCCTCATGGTCAGCGACTGCGGCTTCGATCCCTACTCGACGGTGCTGATCACCACATCCAAGCGAGTGGATGCCGATCCCGATGGCGTGAAGGCCTTCGTCGAGTGCGTGCGTGAGGGCTGGGCGGCGTATCTGGCGAACCCGAACCCCTACCACGCCCGCATGATGAAGCTCAACCGTGCGATGGACGAGCAATCGATGGACCTCTGCGCCAAGGCGCAGCGACCACTGATCATGCCCGAGGGCATGACGCCGGCCCAGCTCGGCCGCATGGACGCGCGCCGATGGCAATCGCTCACGGACCAGATGGTCGAGTCGGGGATTCTGCGCGCGGATTTCGATGCGAGCGGTTCCTGGGTCGAGTGGACCCCTGAGGCCGCTCCCGATGGCGCGGTCGTGATCGAGGAGATCACCGAGGAAATCATGGTTCCAGCTGAAGAAGCCCCCGCTGCGCAGCCGAACGAGGCGGTGGCACCATGAATCCGACGCTGAGAACGATGCTTGCTGTGGCGTGCTGCGCGCTGGCCGTGCCGGCTGCGGCGCAGGATGCTGCGCCTGTGGCTGCCGAGAGCAGTGCCGCATCACCAGCCCTTCCTGCACCGTCTGCGGTCAAGAAGACCACCCCGAGCCAAGTCGCGCAGGCTGCGCGATCGCTGCGTCGCAGCATGGCGTGCGAAGCCTGCGGCGGCGACGGCGCGGTCGTGCGTCAACGCACGCGCAAGGCCGAGAAGCTCTTCACCAAGGGGCAGATCTACCACGAGCAGGATGCCTGCTCGACCTGCAAGGGCACGGGCTCGGCGAAGCCCGAGCTGATCATGCAACGCTTCGATGCCCTCGTGCTGGCGATGGCTGGCTGCCCCGATGAACTCGCAATGAATGCCCCCGCCACCAAGATCCTGACCGAGGTGTTCGATTCGATCACGGATTTCGCGCGCACGCGCAACGCTGAAGCGATCGACAAGGCTGCCCAGCGGCTTGCGGGCGGCTTCGGTGACGAACCCGGCACGCCGCTGGTGGCCATCGGCGTGCTGAAGCCGTCCGTTGACCTTGGACTCGGTGCCGTGAGCATGGTCATGGAGCTGCCCAGCGGCGCCTTGATCGCAATCGATGAGGCGCAATTCCACAGCGCCAAGTCCGGTGACCGCGCGCTGGGCGCTGGCATCGTGCGTGGCCACGCGATCGTGGGCAAGAACGACTACCTCGTCGTCGACCGTGGCTTCGTGCTGATGGTCACCAGCGAGAAGGATCTGAAGATCCAGGAAGAGGAAGCGGAAGCCGCTCGCCGCGCCGCGCGCGAACCCGCGCCGGAGCCCGAACCCCGCGATCCGCCGCGCGAACCCGACGACGAAGAGATGCCCGAGCGCTGAGCGCCGGAGTCAGACCGAGCCGCTGACGGCCTGCATGGCCTTGCGTCGCAGCTTCTGCGACATGTTCGTGCCCAGCGCGGCATGGAATCCGCGCTGGATCTCGGGCTCGTCGGCGAGCATCTCGTGCAGGCGCTTCGCATCCCACACCCTCAGCGTGCTCGTCACACATGCCCGCACCGTGGCCGAGGCTGCAGCGCGGTCGATGAACGCCATTTCGCCGACGAAATCACCAGGAATGCACGTGGCCACGCGCCGGCCGTCGATCAGGACCTCGAGCTCGCCGCCCTCGACCAGCCACAGAGCGGACACGGGGTGCCCACGCTCGACGAGTGCGGGGTCGCCGGGATCCACGCGCGCCGACGTCGCCAACCGCACGAGCGAGGCGAACTTGTGGGCCGGCATCCACGGGAAGATCCGCTCTCGCAGCGCGGCTTCTGCCGGCGTGAGCTGGCCACGCATGCGCTCGCGCACGAGCAACGCGATCTGCAGGGCGTTGACCAGGACATAGACGACGTTCCACCCCGCGGCTTCCCAGTTCGGAACGTCAAGCATCATGAAATAGGCGATGAAGCATCCGCTAGCCACGACCGCCGCCACGCGCAGCAGCAGGATGTCGCGCACGAGGTAGCACCCCAGGAGCAAGAGATTCGCCACGTGGATCAGCACGGCGCGGGATCCTACGGGCGACGGCGCAGGGCAATCGCTCCGACGCCCCAGATGATCGCTGCGGCCGCAAAGCCGATCGGCACCAGCCCCAGACCCTTGGCCAGCGAGCCGGTTGCATCGCTCACCTTGCCCACGAGCCATGGGCTCGGCACATCGCCCAGCACGTGGATCATGAGCGTGCTCATGCCGACGGCGAAGGCGCGCGCATCGGATCCCACGCTGTTGAGGATCGCGGCATTGATCGGGGCCTGCGACACGAACGCCATGAAGCAACCGACTCCCGTGGCCACGATGCAGATCGTGTGATCCTGTGTCGCGATGGCCAGCATGAGCAGCGGCGCCGCGACCAGTGCGGTGATCGCGCAGAGCACCAGGCTCGGTGCCGCGCGGCCGCGCGCGAGCCGCGCATCGATGGCTCCGCCTGCGATCGTGCCAAGGAAGCCCGTCACCACCACGATGCCGCTGAAGGTGATCGCCGCTGATTCCGGTGACCACCCCCGCTCGCGTTGCATGAACGCCGGCATCCAGACGGCGAGTGCGCCGAGGGAGAACGTGTAGGCGGTATAGCCCGCAACCGACCACATCCACTGCGCGTTGGTGGCGAGCGTCCAGAGCGCCTCGCGGCGGCCGCTGCGCACGGTCGCCATCGTAGGCGCGGACTCGATGGCTGCACCGCTTGACGCCGCAGGCTCATCCATCGCGCCGCGCACGGGCTCGGTCAGCCGAAAGCACAGGAGCCCGAGCACGAGTCCGGGGCCACCGGCGATCCAGAACGCGGCGCGCCAACCGATCGATTCGCTCACGAGGCCACCGACGAGGAACCCGAGCGCGCTGCCGACGGGAATGGCCGCGTAGAAGATCGCCAGCACCGTGCTGCGCCGCTGCGCCGGGAACCAATCACCCAGGATCGACGGGCCCACCGTCGCATACGCGGCTTCGCCCACGCCGATGATGGCGCGGCTCGTGAGGAGCGCGCCGAACCCACCGGCGAAGCCCGCGGCCACGGTGGCCGCACTCCACACGATGACGCCTGCACCGAGGATCGCCGTGCGGCGCAGTGAACGCGCCATCGCCCCGAAGAGCGGGCTCGCGAACATGTACGACACCAGGAAGACGCTGGTCAGCAGCCCGATGTCGGCATCATCGGCACCGAAGGCCTTCTTCAGCGGCTCGACCATACCCGCGACCACGAAGCGGTCGAGGTACTTCAGCAGGTTGAGCGCCGTCAGCGCGACGACCGCGCTGGTGGCGGGCTTCATCCAAGCCCCTCGACCTTCCAGCCGTCGCGGTAGCTGCGGCGCACCATTGCCGTGGCGGCGGCATCGTCAAAGGTCTGCTTGGCCGAGTCGTAGCGCAGCGTCTTGCCGGCGACCACGCCGCCAATCACGCCGCAGAGCACACCCTCGGTCAGCGGGCCCGCGAACTCAAGCGGCGCGCTCGTGGCACCCTTGCCCATGCAGGCATCGACCCACTGGTGCCAGTGGTTGTACTCAGGCAGCTCGGGCAGCTTTGTGCCGTCGGCGAGCGTGCCCGGGAAGAGGTGCACGTCGCCCGGGTGGCAGACGATCATCGTGCCGCGCTCGCCCACCACGATCGTGGCGCCATCGCGCGAACGCTTGGCCATGTTGAAGTCAGCCGGCACGCCAGGCAGGATCGACGTCGACGGCATGCGGCCACCGTCGTACCACGTCAGCGTGAGCGCCTTGCCGCCTGCAGCCGCAACCCCCTCGAAGGTGAGCTCGACCACTTCGCTCGACGGATACTGCTCGGCGGTCAGGCTCTCGCTCTCGCCGCGAATCAGCGTGGGGTAGCCCAGTCCGAGCGCCTTGTACGGCACGTCGAAGAAGTGGCAGGCCATGTCGCCGAGCGCACCGGTGCCGAAGTCACGCACCCCGCGCCACTTGAACGGCGCGTAGGCATCGTTCTTGTACGGGCGCTCAGGAGCGACGCAGAGCCACGAGTTCCAGTCGAGGTTCGCCGGCACGGGATCGCTGCCGGCCGGACGATCACCGCCTTGCGGCCACCAGCCGGTGGACCGGTTGGTCCAGATGTGCACGGCCTTGACCTGTCCAAGCACGCCGGCCTTGAGCAGCTCCATGGCCTTGCGACGGCCGGGATTGGCGGTGTTCTGGATGCCCATCTGCGTGATGACCTTCTTCGCGGTCGCCGTCTGCGCGATCACGCGCGCTTCATGCAGCGAGTGCGTCAGGGGCTTCTGGACGTACGCATGCTTGCCCATGCGCATGGCCTGCACGGCCACGGGCGCGTGGGCATGGTCAGGCGTGCTCACGATGAAGGCATCGATCGCGTCGCCGGCCTTGGCGAGGAATTCGCGGTAGTCGGTGAAGCGGCGCTCCGTCGGGACCGCGTACGTCTCGCCCTGCTTGGCGAGGGTGTCACGGTTCACGTCGCAGAGCGCGGCGATCGAGACGCCGGGGTGGCTCGCGACCTGCGCGAGGTCGGATGCCCCCATGCCGCCACAGCCGACGCACGCCACACGGAGCTTGCTCGCAGCACCCTGCGCAGCGGCACGGCGCACCCACCACGGCAACTGCGTCGCTGCCCCTGCAGCGGCAGCAGTGAGGATGAACTGACGGCGGCCGGTGGAAAACGACGATGGGTCGATGCGCATGGAAAGCTCCTTCGGGGGCGAGGACCCGCACGCGCGGGCGGTGGAGTGTCGCGGCCCTTGCCTCAGGATGCAACTCGGTACCATCCTGAAGTTTCGTCGCCCACCATGGCCGGAACCGACTCCACGCCAGCCGACCACCACACCCACGGTCCCTCAGGGACCGCGGCAAAGCTGGCTCTCACCATGCTGGCGCTGGGAGTGGTCTTCGGCGACATCGGCACCAGCCCGCTCTACGCCATCAAGGAGTCGCTTTCGGCCCATCACGGCATGCCGAGGGATCCATCCACGGTCCTTGGCGTGCTGAGCCTCTTCTTCTGGTCGCTGACGATCGTCATCACCGTCAAGTACGCCTGGCTTGTGCTGCAAGCGGATAATCGCGGCGAGGGCGGGATCTTCTCGCTGCTGTCGCTGCTGCCGGAGAAGGGCAAGGGACTGCGGTCCCTGCCGCTGCCCTTCTTCGTGATGGGGCTCTTGGGTGCATCGCTGCTGTACGCCGAGGGCGTCATCACGCCAAGCCTCTCGGTGCTCAGCGCTGTCGAGGGTCTGGAGGTCATCTCGCCCGACCTGACGAAGTTCGTGATCCCGGTGACCTGCGTGATCATGGTCGTGCTGTTCAGCGTGCAACGCTTCGGCACGGCTGCACTCGGATCATGGCTGGGGCCGCTGATGCTCGCATGGTTCACCGTCATGGCGCTGCTGGGGATCCGCGGCATCCTGCTCGAGCCAAGCGTGCTCTCGGCGGTCAATCCGGTGCACGCCCTCGACTTGGCACGGAACCACCCTCGCGAGTGCTTCGTCGCGCTCGGCAGTGTGATGCTCTGCATCACCGGCGGCGAGGCCCTCTATGCGGACCTGGGCCACTTCGGCCGTTTCCCGATCCGCGCAGCCTGGTACGGGCTCGTCATGCCGAGCCTGCTGCTGAACTACTTCGGGCAGGGCGCGATGTACCTGCAGGACATGACGATCGAGCAGCCATTCTTCCGGCTCGCACCGTCGTGGGGGCTGATCCCACTGGTCATCTTCGCCACGCTGGCGACCTGCATCGCCAGCCAGTCGATCCTCACCGGGCTGTTCAGCCTCACGCACCAGGCGGTTCAGCTGGGCCTTCTGCCCCGGCTGCGCGTGCTGCACACGGGCGACCACGAGGGGCACATCTTCGTGCCGCTGCTGAACCTGGTGATGATGATCGCGTGCGTGCTTCTGGTGCTCATCTTCCGTCGCAGCATGGCGCTGGCCGATGCCTACGGCCTCAGCGTCTCGATGCTGATGCTGATGACGACCTTGCTGTTCACCATCTACAAGTCCCGCAATGGCTGGGGCCCGATCCGGTGCGGCCTCTTCGTGGTCGTGCTCGGCAGCGTCGACCTGCTGTTCCTGGGGGCGAACATGCTGAAGATCCCCAGCGGCGGCTGGCTCACGCTGACGATCGCGGCGGGCATGCTGACGCTCATGTGGACCTGGCACCGCGGGCGGCAGGTGCTGAGCGCCAAGTTCAACAAGCAGGTGCTCTCGTTCGATGCACTGCTGAACTCGCTCGACACCCACCCGGTGCCGCGCGTGCAGGGCACGGCGATCTTCCTCACGCCCAGCGACGAGGGTGTGCCGCCCACCCTGCTGCATCACCTCAAGCACAACAAGATCCTGCACCAGCACGTGGCGATCATGAGCATCCGC
>CAIYOC010000283.1 GCA_903927725.1 uncultured bacterium
ACCGGGCAGGTGTGCGCGGCCTGCTCGAGTTTGGCTCGGTGCGGATGGTCGGCGGCGATCGGCAGCGTGATGACGGTGCGAAGGGACGCGATGCGCCGCGGGGCATCGGTCGACATGACCTTGTGCGTGGTCGCCGTCATGCCACGGAGATCGATTGCCTCGCGATCCGCCACGATGCCCATGATGGTCATCATGCAGGCCGGCAGCGCAGCGGCGAGCAGGTCGGTGGGAGAGAAACTCTCGCCTTTGCCGTGGTTGTCGATGGGAGCATCCGTCAGGAGCATGGTTCCTGACGGGCCATGCCGGGCGCTGCAGCGAAGTTCTCCCTCGTACCGGACCGTGATCTCGACCATGAGCGTGGCCTCCTCTGCCGAAGGCTAGCGCGACGGCACGTGGTCGTCTCGATCCTGTGCTGAGGTTCCGCAAGGGGTGAAGCTGTTCAACGCGGACCGCTCGATACCGTCAAGAAGGTCCACTCACCTCAGAACCGCAGCGTGAACCCGACGAGCGCCGAGCCCTCGCCATCGATGGTCGCGGATCCGCCGATCACGCCATCCTGAGGCGCGGTCCACCACGCCGAGGCATTGATGGATGCATTGGGTGAAAGATCCAGGGACCATGTCGCGCCTGAGCGCCATGCATCGATCGATTCGCGCGTACCGAGCAGCTCGGTGCGCAGCGTGAGGTCGGTGCGGTGCTCCAGCGGCAGTCGCCAGGCGCTGCCGACGTGGACCGAATCGACGGTCGGTTGCTCGGGTCCGCTGGTACCTCGTGAACCGAAGACGACGCCGATCGATTCGTTCCACCAAAGCGCGCGCGAGGCCTCGTCGAGCGTGGCGGGCTCGATGGGTGCGATGGACCATGGCGACTCGAACGCCGCTGCCGCAGGCATACCAACGGCGCCCAGGACGAATGCCACCAGGATCGAAGCACAATCAGCCTTCGCGGACATGCGCATCATGGACATGCATCATCAGACGCCCCGCTCCGTGCGGTGGGTTCGGTCGCATCCGGGAAAGTCCCCGGAATGAAGGCTGCCGGGTCCATCGAAGTTTCGGAATGTGCTTGCACTCCCGTCGTCGAAAGGCAGCCCTCCGCCGCGCTGCCGACCTGCCCCCGATGGTCACCTTGCCACCAGGTGCCGAACGGCGGTCTGCGCGCCCGGCGCCGACCTCTTCGACCTGCTCCGGGTCGCTAGCCTTCAGGCGATGCATCGCACCGGACTCTTCGCGTACCCGCGCCAGGATGCGCTCGCCGGCATCGTCGTCTTCCTCGTGGCGCTGCCGCTGTGCTTGGGCATCGCGGTCGCGTGCGGCGTGCCACCGGTGTCGGGCCTCGTCGCAGGCATCGTCGGCGGCATCGCGATCCCGCTCGTCAGCCGTTCGCCGCTGTCGGTCTCGGGGCCGGCTGCGGGACTGATCGCGATCGTGCTCTTCGAGATCGAGCGCCTCGGCGGCATCAACGCGTTCATGACGGCGGTCGCGCTGGCCGGCGCGATGCAGGTCGCGCTCGGTCTGTTGCGGACGGGGAAGTTCTCCGCGCTCGTGCCCGGCTCGGTCGTCAAGGGCATGCTGGCTGCCATCGGCATCACCATCACGCTCAAGCAGCTGCCAGTCGTCTTCGGTGCCTCGGGCGGGCTTGGCTCGATTCCCGGCTCGATGCACACCGGTGCGACGGTGATCGGCCTTGCGTCGCTCGCGATCCTGATGGGCTGGAAGCACACGCCGCTTGCGCGGCTGGCGCTGGTGCCGCCGGCACTGGTCGTGGTCGTGGCTGCCTCGCTCGCGGCGACCATGCTCGCGGGCGATGGATGGCGGCTGGGCGCCGAGCACTTTGTGAACGTGCCGACCGGTGGCTTCGATGGCCTCCGCTCGGCGCTGCCGCTGCCGGACTGGTCGGTGCTCGGCACGTCGGCGGTCTGGATCGCGGCCGCCACCATTGCGGTGGTGGCCAGCATCGAGACGCTGCTCTCGTGCCAGGCGGTCGACCGGCTCGACCCGCTCAAGCGGCGCACGCCGCCCGATCGCGAGCTCGTGGCGCAGGGCGTGGGCAACGCGATCAGCGGCGCGCTCGGCGGGCTCCCCGTGACGGCCGTCATCGTGCGCAGCGGTGCAAACGTCGCGGCCGGCGCGCGCGAGCGCCTGTCGGCGATCGTGCATGCGCTCTTGCTCCTGGGTTGCGTGTTGTTCCTGCCCCACCTGCTCAATCACATTCCGCAGGCCTGCCTTGCAGCCGTCCTGGTCCAGGTCGGCCTGAACCTGGCGAAGCCATCGCTCTTCGTCGAGCAGCGCCGCCTGGGGATCGATCAACTGCTTCCGTTCCTCATCACGATCGCTGCCGTGCTCGCCACCGATCTCCTCAAGGGCGTGATCGTCGGGATCGTCGTGGGTGTCATCGTGGCGCTTCGCAAGCAGGCCAAGGCCAGCGTGGAGCGGATTGATCACGCCGATGGATCCATCACGCTCAGGCTTTGTCGCGACGGCACGTTCATCATCAAGCCGGCCCTGGTCGAGGCCTTCGCCAAGGTGCCCGATGGTGCGCGGCTGACCTTCGATGCCCATGGCGAGCCGGTCGACCAGGATGTCCGCGAGGCCATTGCAGGATTCGTCGAGGATGCACCCAATCGCCGCATCACGGTGAGCGTGGTCGGCGTCGACCTGACTGGCGCGAGCGCCGGTGGTCACTAGAACCCGGCTCACGCCGCGGGGTCACGTCATCGCTTGGCCAGATGGCGCTTCGTCTCGGCGCGGCTGGCCTTGATGAGCGCGGTGGCGGCCTTGGGGCTCGCCTTCGCTTCCATCAGGGCCTGCAGCATCAGCGGCACCACGATGGTGGCATCCGACTCGATCACGAACATGGGCGTGCGCTCGGTGAGCTTGTCCCAGGTGATCTTCTCGTTGGGCGTGGCGCCCGAGTACGAGCCGTAGCTCGTGGTCGAGTCGCTGATCTGGCAGAAGTAGGCCCACGGCTTCACAGGAGCCTGCAGGTCGTACTTGATGCTCGGCAAGACGCAGATCGGGAAGTCTCCGGAAATTCCGCCGCCGATCTGGAAGAAGCCC